>NZ_JACGVR010000011.1:0-126996 GCF_014077325.1 Colwellia sp. BRX8-5 | reverse complement strand
TTAAATATAGAGCTAACCTATCATTACGAAGTATTACGTCAACTCTTTTTGTAAACTATTTGTAAATTATTAATGATAACTTTGATAAGAAATAACTAAAATAAAAATGATTAATGCCATTTTTATTTTTTATTAACAATAAAATATAAATATCACAAAGATTTTTAGTGGCTAAAAAGGTATTATCATGACATCAGTTTTATCAAATTTACGGTATAGAATAAAGTGAACATAGGATCAGAATTAAGAGCTCGCTATAACGATAATACACGCGGCGTCTATTTTATTGGCACAACACCTCCTAAAAGTGATACACCCGCAGAGCAAATTGAAATTATTGCTAATAAGCTGCTTGAACGTGTCAGTGATATCGATTTTGATGGTTTGATTGTTTATGATATACAAGACGAAAATTCGCGTACCAATGTACCGCGTCCTTTTCCTTTTAAATCAACATTAGATCCCCGTTATTATTCATCATTACTGCAGAATCAATCTCAACGACCCGTGATCACTTATAAAAGTGTTATTCAGTCAAATAACGATGATTTTGATCAATGGGCAAATGAAGCTTGGCACACATATGGCATTCGTGACGTTGTTCTTGTTGGTAGCCCTTCGCAAAAAAACACGATTTCATTGCCACTTGCCAGTGCTTATAAAACCTTAGTTGATAATAAAAATGATTTCTTTATCGGTGGGATCACCATTGCAGAACGTCATGCAAATAAAGGTAATGAACATACTCGGTTGATAGAAAAACATCAACAGGGCTGCAATTTCTTTATTTCTCAAGCTATCTATAATCCACAAGCCACTATAGATATGTTGACGCGCTATGCGATTGAATGTCAGCAGCAAGGATTAAAGCCTCAGCGGATAATTTTAACATTTTCACCTTGTGGCAGTAAAAAAACACTCGAATTTATTGAATGGTTAGGTGTTAGTGTTCCTGAAGCGACTAGTCTACGTATTCTTAATGCGGAAAAACCACTATATGAATCTATTCGCATCTGTTTAAATACTTTACAACAAATACTCGATGCTGTTTTACCCTACGATTTACCATTAGGGTTAAATATTGAGAGTTTAACCAACCGTAAAGAAGAAATTGATGGCTCTATTTTATTATACAAATTACTGCGTTCAACCATGGAAAACTACCTGTCCAAACAAGAGCTCGAGCGATTAATTCATCAGAAGTAATAATTTAAGCACAAGCTATTATTTTTGTTATAATTGAGAGAGAAGAAAACCGAAACAACGAGTCTTTTATAGCATGAAGTGGATTTGTATTTTATTGTTTATCAGCTTAAGCGCTCAAGCAGAAACGATAAGGGTGGCACTTTCCTTCGATGGAAAGCCTCCTTATTCATTTGGTGAACAAGAGCATCGCGGTATTTATGTCGAAGTGTTTCAAGAGATATTTAAACTAACCCCTTATCAATTAGAGTTTGTTTATCTCTCTTCTGCACGAGTACGTTCTAGCTTTACCGACGGTAAAGTCGATATCGAATGTTGTCCTATTGGCGCGTGGCGAGCAAACGAAACGGCCATTTCTATCTATAGCCAACCGCTATTTAAAACTGAAGACGTTTATGTATTTCCGCAAGGAAAATTAAGAAATATAGGTCCGTTAGCAGATGAAACCATTGCAACGATTAACGGATTTGGCTACGCTTTTGATACCGTTTTCACCCGTTATGATGTTGAAAGTGAACTGAAATTATTAAAACTTATTGAAGGCAATAGGTTACCAGTCGGCATTGTCGATAGAACCATAGTTAACTACCTGAGTAGAAGTCATCAGTTAACCGTTGTCATAGGTCAAGTTCATGAACATTCCCTACGCCCGTTACGTATACATAAATCTAAAGCGCATATCGTGCCGATCATAAACCAAGCTATTAATAGCTTAATAAATAATGGAAAAATAAGTGCTATAGTCAGTAAATATACCAGCACGTTAAAAGAAGAAAATTAAGCCATTGAAATTAATTATGAAAACAGCGTTTGATAATTTAAGAAACAATCCGCTCCATCAATACCAAAGCGACACTAATGGCGAAAAACAAGTCATGAAAGTTTATTTTGGTGAGTCACTTATCGCCAAAATGATCAAACTAAAAAAATCTGTTCGATATTTTGGCGTAAAAGGTTACCAGAGTTACTTATCCGCAGACGAAACTTAATTAAGAAAGCGCGACACCTGTAAACGTAATACCTTGCCAACCTTGCTTTATAAAGGTTCGAATATTGCTGTGATCGTCACCCTTAGGATTTAACAGTACATCTTTTCGGTAATATTCGCCAAAACACGCTAATGTTGCCTGTTCAGATAAATCATTTAACTTTGCAAAAGCAAATATTTTACACGACCCTTCATTAGTTCCTGATTCATTCATTAAGTCACCATTACTAAAAGCACATGGTTGATAGTGATAGTTAGCCGATATTACCGCCATTACTTCACTAAATTCGATCTGTTCAGGTTTAACTGATAGCTGTTTAAGTAAGTCATTTAATTGCATAGTATTTCCTTTATGGTTTTCTAAAAAGTCGTAAATAGACCACGATTATATAAGTAAACCTGTGACACCACCTAAAAAACTGATTGTAAAGCCAAATGGGTAGCAATTTTTTCCTTTTGAAATCTACTGTAACATTTATCATTGGCTTCTATGTAGAGCGAATAAGATAACTTTGCTAAGCTTATTTATATTGAAATCAAAGAAAGTTAAATAGGTTAAAATATGAAATTATTCCAAAATAAAGAGCTGCAAGGACTCTGTTTATGCCTTGCTGTAATGGGAGTAGCCTACGCACTGTTGTTAATGCTATTAATTATGTTTACGGGGATAAAATTATATAAAACAGTTATTATCGTAGCCACAATTTCAAGCATACTTTTTACGCTAGGCCTTAATAAACAAGTTAAAAATCGCTTAAGACAACAAATTGAAACTTTATTTGCAAAAAAAGTTATCGTCTAAATTATTTATCACGCTATAGGCTCTGCTATAGCGTTTACCAAAAACTTTCCTATTCAAACTACTATTAATTCATTCGCCAAATATAATATCAGCCTAAGTTCACCTAGTTATTTTTCGGTAGTAAAATAAATGCTATTAATCCGCAAAAAAAACTGCGCCATCAACATATAATATGTTGATGGCGCAGTTTGTTGCGGCTGAAATTAATATGTTTAAGTTAATATGCTTAAATAATGTTACACCTCAGCTTTATTCTTTCTTAACCAATATGTGCCATAAAGTAATAAAATACCCACTAATACACTTCCTATATTTAATTTAGTAATAAGTGCTTGTAATGGTACCGTTCTGGCAAAATTTTCTTGCCCTTGCACAGATTCAACAAATTGTGATGAAAGTGAGAAATATTCAAGTAATAAGCCACCTATATAGAATTGCGATAAATGGAAGTAGTGCACGACAAAACCTTCCACTAATAAAACAACGGCGACAGGTAATATTGCCCATAAAAATGGTGCTTTCTTCGCATACATAGACGCTAACATTAACCATGCAAACAAAGGTAACATCCAAATAGCAAGAGGAATAAGGTGTAACCAAATAAGTGATACTCCACTTAAAATATCAGCATCAACCCACAATGCCCATAAGCTAGCATCGTAACCAACCGACAATATAATGCAAACTAAAAACGCTAACAAAAGAATCAAGCACAAAGTAGCGGTTGCGGCTCCTAAAAATATAGCTGGAATTGCCAAGGCTCCGGTAATTAATTTGGCAATAATTGCTGTGACATCAGAAACAGGTAACGAGCGCCAAAACATAATAGATAAATCTCTGCGTTCATCAAATAGACATACAGTAAAGTAATAAAGCTGAATGATTAACGCCACCACTAAAAAGGGTGCAAATAAAGAAAGAGCCATTACAAAGAATAACTTAGGGATCATTGGCGCATGTTCAGCAGAAAAAAACTGTTCAGGGAATGTCGTTAAAAACTGAAATAAGTCACTAAAACTTTCATTACTTTGCATAAAAATAGCGAGAGGCATCACGATGACCAAAGCAGCGATAACCATGGGCACCCATTTTAGAATATTGCTAAATTCCCATAATTCTTTTTTAATTGAAGTTGTTAATACTTTCGTGTTCATGAACATATCTCCTTGGTCATCACGCCAACAAAAATGTCAGCTAAACTCGGTACGCTTATTTTACCCAACGCTTGTAAGTCCTCATTTTTTTGATTGTCAAAAAGCATAGTAGTTAACCCCATTAAACTATTTGAAAAGAGCGGTTTAAATTGCTTTGCTTGCTCGATATTGTCCTGAGTTACGGTTAACAATGTAAAACGTTCACGAATATTTTCAGTGCTTTCAGCTATAACAATTTTACCTTCTTGAATAAAGGCAACATCTGTTAAAATATGCTCAATTTCTTCAATCTGATGCGTAGTTATAAGAATACATTTATCTTCCGTATAAAAATCCTCTAATAAGTGCGTATAAAACTGTCTACGGGTTAAAATATCTAACCCCAACGTTGGTTCATCTAAAACAAGCACTTTAGCGTCTATAGCTAACACTAAAGATAAATGTAACTGAGTAACCATTCCTTTAGACAAAGCCTTCACTTTATCATTCATATCGATATTAGTTTTTGCCAGAAATGTACGTGCTTTTTCAATATCGAAATTAGGATGAACATCATTCATGTAGCTTAATGCTTGAGTAACTTTTAACCATTTGGGCAATATAGCGACATCTGAAATATAGGCGACATCGTTAAGCATCTTTTCACGGTCTTTTCTTGGATGATGGCCAAGAACATTAATGTCACCTTCAAAATCAATTAAACCTAGCATCGATTGAAGACATGTGGTTTTACCCGCACCATTAGGACCAACTAAACCAACAATTTGTCCTTTATGAATACTTAAGCTCACATCAGACACAACATGTTTCTTACCGTAAGATTTGTTTAAGCCTGTTATAGAAATCAATTCATTCATAACTTATCTCCTGTTAGCAACTGCTCAGCAGAAAGTTTTAATCGCGTTATTTGTTTTAATATTTCTGGCCATTGCTGAACCAAGAAAGTTTCGCGCTCTCGATCAAGCATTAGCTCTTGCGCTCCTGATTTAACAAATAAACCTTTTCCACGCTGTTTTTCTACAACTTGTTCATCCTGTAACATTTGATACGCCTTAGAAATAGTAATTGGATTCACTTGATATTCTGCAGCCACTTTTCGGACTGATGGCAATGCTTCGCCTTCTTTGATATAACCATCGAGAATACGAGCAACAACTTGCTGGTATAACTGTAGGTATATCGGTTTTTCATTATCCCACTGAGGTGTCATAATATTTCCTAACGGTAGTTATGCTTAAGTTCTGTTATTTATGTTTAAATAAAAACAATATAGGTGTTATACACCACCAACACACTAACACACAAGAAAAATATCTAGATAAAATAATCTACATATGTAAATAAATATTTCAAAATGATTCTTTAGCGGAGTAAAATCAATAAAAAAACTAAAAAAATCAACAGTAAATGTTGATTTTTTATGACAGGGATATTTTTGATGAGAATCTAAACTGGCGTGATTTATTCGGCTTCTTGAGCTTGTAAAGCTAGTAAGGTTTTTCCATGTGGGATAGGTGCTTTAGTTTCAGGGTCGACTTGTACAAAGACAATATCATCAGCTAAACAGATGGTCTTTTTAGTAATTTTATTACGCATTAAACAAGTGATTGTTATTGACGTTTTCCCCACACTTTTGGTTGATAATCCAAACTCAACTACATCACCCTGCACGGCTGGTGATTCAAAATTTATCGCACCAATATGTTTAGTCACTAAACAGTTAGTCTCTAATTGACAAATAGCAAAAATAGCAGCCTCTTCATCAATCCAGGCTAATGCGCGGCCACCAAAAAGTGAGTTTGCATAGTTTAAATCATTAGGAAGAACCAATCTACGGGATAAAAAGCGCATAATGTGACCTTAAAAATTGTCATGATGTTATTCATAGCACCATGACATTGCTAAAAAAGAGGGAAGGCTTTTGATTTGCTTGCAGCAAAGAACATCGGCATTCACCCTTGATAGTATAGCGAACTTTAGTGTTAATTAACTCGCTGATAACCATAATGTCAGTTTATTTTCGCCCACTTCTTTCTCTTCATCTTCATCATAGTGGGTGCCATATAAAAAGAGGATGTCTGCTTTACCATCATTATTAAAATCTTTAATTTCAGTGCGGACACTTTTAGGTAAAGAAATTTCATAATCAGCGCCACGTTTAGCAAATAAACGTTTGCCTTTAGCCCCCGAGTAGATGGTAAATTCTTTATCATCAGTTTTAAGGATCAAGTCATTAATGCCATCACCATTAAAGTCGCTAACATCGGTTAGTGCCTCACCGTCACTGCCAGAATTAATTGCTATTTCAACTTCATTTTCATAAACAGGCTTTTTTACATACTTACCGTTTTTTTCCAACTTATAGAAGCGTAAATCCATATCTATAGCACCAGACATTGCCGACATCATAGTACCTATGCCCATTTCAACACTTAAGGTGTAATAATCTTTCAAGCCATCACCATCAACATCTTTAAACTTTATCATACCTTCACCATCAAAAGTCGCATGACCATCAGCTTCCTTTTTGTACTGCATCAGACCATTTTCTATGAACCCATAACGTATCATCAGGTGATTAGTTCTAGACATCATGCCTTCTCGTACTGACTCTTTGGTGACAATATCAACGAGCCCATCACCATTTATATCTTCAATGGTTTCAAGCTTTACAGAAGCACTTTTTTCACCTTGCTGTTTTTTTATCGTAGAATTCTTATTTTCTAAATGTGCATTTAAGTTAATAACCATGGGATTATGATCAAATAACTGAGCAGGTGTTTGAGCAAAGACCATCAATTGATCATCAATTTGGAAGGCGATATCTTTTTTGTCATCGTGATTAAAGTCAGCATGGTAAAAATTTTGTGGGGTAAATGACAGACCACGCCCTGACTTTTCAATACGAGGTGATATAGCAAAGGATTGCTGAGTAAATGCTCCCGTAGCGTTTTGCAAATATATATGAGTTGTATCTAAACTATGAGTAATAAAATCGCTTAGGCCATCCTGATTAAAATCGTGGACAAAATCACCAAAGTTTACGTCAAAAATGCCTTGGTACTTGTATAAGGTATCAACGTCTATCAATTTACTGATGGTTTTATCTTCTAGATTGTAAGACATCACCGCATTAGTTGTTAAGTAAACAATCACTTCGCCTACTTGCTTCGCCAATGTTGCTTGATTAAAGAACTGTGCGTTTTCTGGAATATCAATAATCTGTGCTTGTTCAACTAATCCACTCTCACTGATACGGGGATAATAACTAAAGCGGTTATCATCATGAATAAGTAGATCAACATCACCATCTTTCTCATTTAGATACAGCAACTTCCCTGTTATTTTGTGCTGCGAGCTTTGCTGAGATTTATTAAAATTTAATTTATTAGCTTTTGCTAGAAGTAGAGGAGAAGCTAAAGTCGTTAATAATAAAACCATCGTTATTGTTGCTATCTTTGACATAATAATCCTTTGGTGTCTGATTTATTGCTAGCCTTTATGCCCATCTAAGTGAACACAAAGATATTGAACTAATATTGATTACAAATAATTAACATAGTTCAAATTTAATAGCATTATCCTCTAATACCAAGTAATAAATGGTAACAATGGCTGTTTTTACAAAGTTGAGCTGCCTGACCTATCATTTAATAAAGATGAGTTGTGCTTGTCGTTATGTTGATTTTATCTTTTACTAGGGTTATTAAACAAAGTATTCATCTAGGATTAATCCTAGATGAATACCTACAACAAGGTTATTCATTGATAACACCTTCATGTTTACGCATCACATCATTTTATGTTGTCGGTAGGAAGGTTAGAGGAATAGCTTTTACCCTTGCAGCATTCAGTAAAGGCGATTGCAGCAACTTTTTAAGTACTAAAGTATAGGCTAAATATCTACACTGAATTAATAAGGTATCGGATAAAAGGTTATCTGTATAACCACTTAAAAAACGACCTAACGGTTAGGTAAGTCATTGAGACTTAAACCATTTTACTAACTGTGGATAGTGATCAATTCTAGCATTAGGATGAGTGAGGATATTAATGTGATCGTAATTTTGCATATTCCCTGAAGATTTTGACAACAAAGTAAATTTCGCTTTCGGATTATATTCTTGAATGAAAATATTTACATCGCTGGCATGTCCTAACACTTTATCTTTACTACCAGTAAAGTGCCATGTTGGGGGCCAATCAATTGACTTAGCTGCTTGAAAGTAATCAAAACCATCTGTCGTATCATGCCAAGCACTTTTTTTAACCCAAGCGACGCTATCGGCTAACGATTGTTCGGTTTCATTATCAGAGCCAATACCATGCTTTTTAGCATCTAAAAATCCTTTGTTCCTTGCCAATTTAGGGGCGATATTATTCCAAATAATATCCACTTTAAACATTTTTTCTAAACTTTTTACCGTCACCATGCGCTTGGTACCAAAACAAGTTTTACTACGAATACGTTCAATTATTTTAGGAAATCTGGCCAACGTACTCGCCAATAAAACCCCTCCCCAGGAATGTGCAACAAGATGAATTTTTTGTTGTGTGACTTGAAAAATGTAATTTATAAAATGTGGAATATCTTCAGTGATCGCTTCAAATTGACCATGTACAGCATGTTTATCAATACGAGGCGTGCTTTCACCACGGCCACGTAAATCGGCGACATAAACATCAAAGCCCTGCTCTGCTAAGTAGCATGCTAGACCTTTACCTTTTTTAGTATAAAAAATAAGGCCATTTTCAATAGCACCATGTAACATAAAAATAGGCGTACCGCCCTTTTGTTGCCAAATATGCCTTAAATGAAGTTGATGATCTCCATGAGATAAAAATAAAGATTCTTGATTTGTCATAGGATTATTAAAATATTCGTGAATAGAAGAAAACAAAGGTCAGACCAGTTAACAATCAGCATACGGTGTTGGATACTGTTGAGCAACAAAAATAACTTAAGACTTGGATTACTGGCAAGATCCCAACCATAAGACTAGACAGTCGATAAAAAAGTCAATAACCTACTCACATTTACAATATTATTGCCGTTAAGCATCATTTGTGTAACAAGAACATGATGCAAAAGTATTAAAGATCCGCTTCATTTAATGAATAATAATTTTAATAACAACAGCTCCCTAAATTAGGAAAACTATGTCTTCTTCGATAAAAACCTTAGCTAAAGTAATTAAGTTTGTCGGCTTATTTATTATTGCTCTTTTGCTAATTATCTGGCTCTCTTCACCATTTGTTAGTCGACATTACCTAACTAAATACCTTAATGAGCAGCAGCTCACCCTAGCTGATAAAACAACCATACGTTATAACCCTTTTTGGTCGAATTTAAATATACGAGAACTAGAGATAGTCAGCGTAGAAAATAGCGATAAGCCCCTTATATCGTTAAAGTCTTTAAACGTTACGGTGAGTTTATTTAAACTATTAACTGATACTTTGTATGTTTCAGAGTTTGCTATTGATGGCTTATATCTAGATGTTAATTTAAATGGTGAGGCACCGGTTATTGGTGGCTTTGTTATTGCCAATAATTCAAACGATACTAAAACATCCGTCGAAACACCTACAGCACAAACAACAGATTTAGCAAAAAATCCAAATAATGAGGTCGCCAATAATTATCAAGTTTCATTACCCTATTTTAGCCTTTCCAATGCTATTTTTAATCTAGGTATTGAACAAAGCCAACAAGAATTTATCATTAATTCACTTGTTATAAAAAATGTACTTGCCTCGACAAAAACACAACAAGCAGAGCTTGTACTTAATGCTTTAATTAATAAGGCCCCTTTGTTTTTAAAATTAAATGCCGATTTCACTTCAGAACAGCGTAAAATAAGCTCTGAAATAACCTTGTCTGAATTAGCACTCACCCCATTACAGCCGCTGTTAACCGCTAATAGTCCCGAGCAAGAACCACTAACAATGCAGGGTTCTATCAGTCTTAATAGCAAGCAGTCAATTTCTCTGTCGACTGCTGTCACCGACATTAACGTTGAAACCTTTGAGTTAAAAACAACTGACTTTAAAGCGACACAAAAAAACAAAACGCTTGCACTTAATATTTTCCCACTAACTTTAGAAAACTTTTCTATTGCGCTTGTTAATGAACAAGCGCCTAAAATAACCGGCACCGCTTCACTAAACATTAATGATTTAAAGGCCTATGAAGGTGAAGGCGCGCAACTATTAGCTAAAATATCAGCAATAAAACTTGATGATATTGCGGTGACTACAACAGAGTCATTAATAACTGCTAATATCAAAAATCTGATTATTGAGCAAAGTCTATTTGCTGAAAATACCACAGATGATTTTCCCCCTTTAGCCCAATTCAAAAACCTAAGTATTAATGATGTAATTGTCTCTCAGCAAGGTCTATTCATCGATACGATTAACCTATTAGGTTTAACTATTGATACCAACTTAGACAAAGAAAAAAATATTACTGGCTTACCCACTTCACCAAAAGATCAACCGCCGGTTGCCGAGCCGCTAGCCAAAACAATTAATTCACCAAAAACCATTGAGGGTGAAGCAGAAAGCGAAGAAAGCTTATTTTTATTGTCACTTAATTCTTTTTCATTTGGTGATAGCGCCGGTATTACTTTTATTGATCGCAGCACAAGTCCTTATTACAAAAGAGCATTTAACATCACAACGTTTAACGCTGGCCCTTTTGATAACCAAAAGCCACAGCAAGAAAGTAATTTTATCTTAACCGGTAACAGTGATAAATACGCCAATTTCAACTTATCTGCCGTTGCTAAACCTTTTAGTAAAAAAGATTATTATAAATTGAATGGTTTCTTCAAAGAGGTCAGCTTGCCTTCATTATCGACTTATATTGCGCAAGCACTTAACTACGAACTTAAAAGCGGTCAGCTTGATGTCGATCTAGATGTAACCGTTGATGATAAAAAAATTGCTGGCAAGACCAAGTTATTTTTAAGAGGTGTGGAGCTAGGTGCAGCAAACGATCATGAAACAGGCACAGTGAAAAGCCAAACATCGATACCTTTTAACATTGCCTTAGGGATGTTAAAAGATGGTGATGGCAACGTAGAGCTAGATATTCCGTTGAAAGGTAGCACTGATGATCCTTCTTTTGGCATGAGTGGTTTTATTAATTTACTGGTAAAAAAAGCAACGATGTCTGCTGCTAAAGAATATTTGATCACTACCTTTGTGCCTTACGCCAATGTAGTTACTGTTGCTATGTCTGCGGGTGATTACTTATTAAAAGTTCGTTTTAATGATTTAAACTTTCCAATAAAAGAAACACAATTAACGGCTCAACAAAGCCAATTTTTGGCTCAATTTTCAGCCCTGATGACAGATAAGCTCGATACACAATTAACCTTGTGTGCTATTGCAACACCAGAAGACATTGATAAACCGTTAGGGACTAAGATTACCGACATAGATGATATAAAACAATTGGCTGAAATTTCTGGGCAGCGCCTTGAGGCTTTTAAAGATTATATGGTAAAAGAACACGGCATCGCCTCTTCTAGGCTGTTACTTTGCTCACCAAAAATAGACTCTACTAAGGGTGCTAAACCAAGAATTACCTTTACAGACTAACTATTTTATTAGCGAATAAAAAAACGCTGACACGTAATGTGCCAGCGTTTTTATTTATCTATTAGGAGATTATCGCAAGTGCCTTTATTAAACGTTTCTCTACCAAAATTAAATTTACTTTCCTTGAGGAATAAAGCCGTTAATTTAGCGTTGAAAAACATCATCTAGGCTAATAAAATATATCTTTTAACCCATTAGCAAAAGCGGTGAAACGTTCTTTTAAGGTACGTTTCAGCTTGATATCTAGTGCACCAAATAAAACTAAACCTTCAACATATATTGTTGGTGCATCAATATAATCAGTTGATGGCGCTTTATTGTCAATGCCACCAAAAATACAAAAAGCTTTCGAAACAACTTTAACATTTTCAGGTACGAATATATCAATTCCGCCAAACAAACAAAAAACTTTCACCGTAACTTCACGCTGAGTAAAAATAGCCTCACTAAAGTCAATATCACAACCACCAAAGACACTTATTGATTTAATTTCTTTAGCGACTCGCCATTCACCACTGCGGCCACTTCCGCTAAAGATATTAATAAGTAAATCACTGTCATCTGTTGGCGTTGAAGAATAATTAAAGCGAAAGTCTTCTTTTTTCTTCTCGATATATTCTTCGTCAACTTTTAAGTCTAAATCAGCAACAAGTGAAACAAGGTCTTCATTAGATTCAAAAGCCATTGCTTGATCTAATCGCCTTTCAAAAGCTTCATGTGAAAGTTCACCGTGACTATAGTTCATCACTAATTGGTCAACCACCTCTTCTCTTACTTTGTCGGTAGGTCTATCTGCAATGTTAACGGCCATATTATTATTCCTTTAAACAGTTAAAATATTATTAAAATGAAAGCAATAAACAGACCATTAATAATAATGTTAAATTACAACACCCTACATATCCACGGTAATAAATAGACAGATAAAACATGATGATTTAGTATTTTTAACCAATATCCATGTAATTCAACCAACCCATCAAGCAATAACAAGGTTTATTCTTTACAGTCATGGCCAAATTTTGCTGCTAACTCATCATAGGATATATTAAGTCTATTTATCAAATCGGAGGAGGTATTAAGGCTACTCGCTAAATATAAATTACGCGTTAAGTAATCAATAGGAAAAATAGGTTCTATCTTGTCCGCATAGGGTGAATTGCTTTCAATGAGCGATGCAAAGTATGTTGATGAGAGAACGACCAACTCAACACGGTCGAAGGCTAACATTTGAATAAAATTATCGTTATTATATGAAATGGATAGATTTTTTTCAGGTTCAAAACCTAGTCTTAATAAATACTCGGCTGAAGCTTGCCCTTTTTGTGCAGCAATAAGATAATTTTTTGCTTCTGCTAATGAATTAACTTGAATATCAGGCCTAGTTTTTAAGCGATAAAATGAAAATTCTATCGAACATAATGGTGCTACCCACCGAAATAAAGACTCCCTCTCTTGTGTCCTTAACAGCGAAAATATAAAAATATTGGGTTGCGTTAACGCTAGTTGATAAGCCCGTGCCCACGGATATATCTTTATCTGATAATCAATAGAGGAATGATGAAAGAGCAATTTTACTTTATCAGCAGACAGCCCACTAAGCTCACCATTTTCATTGATAACTTGGTAAGGTGGATAAATTTCAGATACAACCTGAATGCCAGGTGACTCCTGCTTGAAGGTTTTTACTTGATTTTCATTAGATGCGTAACTATCGACATTAATAAAGATAAGTAAGACAAGTAATTCTCTTTTAAATAATAAGGTCATACAATTAAAAAATCTTCATTCAAAGTTCAACAAATACCTTCGCTGGCATACGCATGGTTTATCACTTTTTAAAAGTTAAGATAAGCCTTGCTCAACAGGTGAGGTTCTTATAGATTCATCCTTATGATATTAATATTAGACGATAATAAATAAAATGTTAGATAAACACTCTCCTGAAGTACAAGAACAAGCAATAAAAATAGCTAAAAGCATACAAAAGCCTAAACAAACGAAGGAGCAGACTAAACTTATTGCCCAAGGTATTGAGAAAGGTATTGCTGAATATAAGAAGCAGCAGAGTAAAAGATCTCGCATACGTGATAAGGCCAAAAAATCATTACTGAGAGAAAAGAACAATCAAGAAAAAAGCACTGAAGCTTGCCCTCAAGAGATACCACCTAAAAGGGCACTTTACTTACCTTGGTTGCTTTTAGTCATCAGCTGGATTGGTTTTATTCTTTTCAGTCAATGATGATAAATAAATTGATTACTTTTATAACCAAAAAGTATCTATCTCAATGTTAAAACCCTTTAATTTTTATTTAAGTATAAACAACAAAATATTCACACGTTAAGACTAAGGTATAAGACCATAGACAATAACGTTACGTTATACTCAATTGCCTTGATTTTAATCAATAAAGCCTTTAGCTGTTGCGGCATACTTTATTTATCATCATTAATGAGAGTCACTTACTATGTCATTATTCGACCAAGATAAGAAAACAGTAAAATGGGAACAATTCTTAAAATCAGGTAATCGCATTTTCATTGGCTCTAATGCCGCTGTACCAAACGCCTTAATCGACGATTTAATTGCCAACAGTGCAAAATTGCATGACATTGAAACGGTTCATATATTAACGCTTTCAGATAATAAGTGGGCAACACCTGAGCACAAAGATTTATTCAAAGTAAATGCGCTATTTATTGGTGGTAAAAATATTCGCGAAGCCATCGCAGAAGGCAGAGCTGACTATACACCGAGCTTTATTTCTGATATTCCCCGTTTATTTCGTGAAAATGTTTTACCACTTGATGCGGCATTAATTATGGTTAGTCCGCCAGATGAATATGGTTATTGTTCACTTGGCGTGAGCGTAGACATAGTGTCGTCGGCAGTAAAATCAGCAAAATATGTTATTGCACAAATCAATTCAAAAATGCCACGAACGAATGGACATAGTTTTGTTCATGTTAATCAAATTCATGCTTGGTTAGAGGCAGATCAAACTCTTCCTGTTTTAGCACAACCGAGTATTGACCGAGTGGCAGAGCAAGTAGGTCAATATGTTTCTATGCTCATTGAAGATGGCTCAACCCTGCAAATAGGTATAGGAAAAATTCCTGAAGCGGTCTTACGCTATTTAGCGAACCATAAAGATTTAGGTATTCATAGTGAGATGATCTCTGATGGCGTAATCGACTTAATACGTTCGGGTGTTATTAACAACCGTAAAAAGACCTTCCACAAAGGAAAAGCCGTGTTAACTTTTTGTATGGGAACGCAGCGACTCTACGATTTTGTTGATGGTAACCCCCATGTTGAATTCTATCCTTCAGAGCATGTTAACTCTCCGGTAAATATTGCTAAAAATGATAATATGGTTTCTATTAATAGCGCTATAGAAGTAGATTTGACTGGTCAGGTCGTTTCAGATTCTATTGGTTATCAATTTTATAGTGGTATTGGTGGTCAAGTCGATTTTGTACGTGGCGCGTCATTGAGTAAAGGTGGTAAACCCATTATTGCGCTGCCCTCGACAACTAAAGATGGAAAAACCTCTCGTATTGTTGCCCATATTACCGAAGGTGGTGGTGTGGTCACTTCTCGCGGTCATGTCTCTTATGTTGTTACTGAATATGGCATTGCTTCATTATTAGGGAAAAGTATCCGTGAACGAGCATTAGAACTTATTCGTATTGCTCATCCAAAATTTCGCGAGCAACTTTTAAAAGATGTCAGGAAAAACTATTGGGTGCCAGAATATCAAGAGAGCTCGCCAACCTCAGTACCTGAATTAGGCGAAATAGAACTCAAAAAATTTACCTTTGAAGACATTAATTATTATTTACGCCCCTTAGCTCCCGCTGACGAACGTCGTTTACAGGAGTTTTTCTATTCGCATACCAAAGAAACCTTGATCATGCGTTATAACCATCATGCCACACAAATGACCCGTGAAAACGCTTGTAAGTTAGTCAGTGTCGACCAACATAAAGATTTAGCCTTGTGCTTTACTCAGCGCACTAATTTAGCTGATGTTATCCATGCCGTTGGTCGCTACTACTTCATCGAAAGTCATAATTGTGGTGAAGTAGCTTTCGTTATCAGCGAGCATAAACGTGGTAAAGGAATGGCAAAAACCTTATTAGATGAAATAATAAAAATTGCTACCCTACGTAAGCTAGACAAGCTCATTGCCTGTGTAAGACGAGATAATGCGCCAATGTTAAAGGTCTTTGAAAAAGCAGGATTTCTTCGGAAATATTCTGAAGAGATGGACGAACTCAATTTAGAATTACAATTAACAGCATCAACAATAGCAGAAATAGAGGAACAATCATGACAGTAGGTGTAATTGGTCATCATAAATGTAATGGGCACAGTATGGGGGATTATCATCCAGAAAGCCCAAAAAGACTGGGGGCGATTCAAGATCAGTTGATCCGCAGTGGTCTTGAATATGTTATCCGCCAATATGATGCTACACCTATCGACCGAGATCTCATTTCACTTGCTCACGATGATAAGTATATCCAATATATTTTTGATAATGCTCCAAAAAAAAGCGATCAAGATGCCATTTTTCGCCTTGATGATGATACCAGCATGAATGCTGATACCTTACCAGCTGCCTTATTATCGGCTGGTGCAGCGATTAATGCCGTTGATTTAGTGATGGATAAAACCTTAACGGCCGCTTTTTGTGCTACGCGCCCTCCTGGGCATCATGCTGAATATGATAAAGGTATGGGGTTTTGTTTTTTTAATAATATTGCTATCGCAGCCGCTTACGCAAAGAAAAAATATAAACTAGAACGTGTCGCGATCGTAGATTTTGACGTACATCATGGTAATGGCACCGAAGATATTATTAAAAGAGCCACCGCTAATGGCAAAGAACAAGGTTACTTATTTTGTTCAAGCTACCAGTACCCTTTTTATCCTTTTGAAATGCAAGAAAGTGATACGCCACCTATTATCAACACCCCCTTACCTGCCACTTGCAAAGGCCCTGAGTTTAGAGCGGCGATAAGTAAGCATTGGTTGCCGGCTTTAGAGAAATTTAAACCGCAAATTATTTTCATTTCTGCTGGTTTTGACGCTCATATCGAAGATGAAATGTCGCAAATTAGCCTGACTGAGTGTGATTACCGTTGGGTAACGGATGAACTTAAGACCATTGCTGATAAGTACAGCGAAGGTCGAATAATATCAATGCTTGAAGGGGGCTATGCTTTAAGTGCTTTAGGACGAAGTGTCGTTGAACATATGAAAGGTTTAATCAGTAATCAGTAATCAGTAATCAAGCATGTAGCTGAATATTTTTAAACATCAGCTACATTAAACTAACCACAGAAAACATATTAATGGGCTTTTTTAAGTGACTTTACTAATGTTACGACTAATAACACTAAGCCTCCGGCAATAATACCTATGATACCTTCGGTTAATATCGGTACTATAATTTCAGCGATCGCCCCAAAAGTGTTCGCCGGAAATTCAACCAGATGATGTACCTGCTTATGCAACCATGAAAAACTATGGACCAAAATACCACCGCCTACCAAGAACATTGCAATAGTACCAACCACTGTCAGCGTTTTCATTAATGCCGGGGCAAAAATAAGTAAACCGCGCCCTAAAGCTCGTTGAATGGCATTAAAGCGCCCCGAAACAGACTTTCTTAATAAGTATAAGCCTAAGTCGTCAAGTTTAACGATAGCGGCAACAAGCCCATAAACACCAAAGGTTATTGCTAGGGCAAGTCCAGAAACGACCGCAACTTGAACTTCAAAGGCAGCCTCTTGAACTGTGCCTAAAGCAATAACAACAATTTCTGCTGATAATATAAAATCAGTGCGGATGGCACCTTTAATTTTTTTCTCTTCAAAGGCGACTAAATCTACGTTTTCATCGGCTAAAGCTAACAACTTTTTTTGATGTGCCTCTTTTTGATCTTGAGATGAATTATCATTATGTTGGAAGAATTTATGGAAGACCTTTTCAAAACCTTCAAAGCATAAAAACAGCCCGCCAATAACAAGCAAGAGAGTAATTAAGGGCGGCGCAAAAGCACTAATAACTAAAGCGGTAGGCACAATGATAAGTTTGTTTAACAGCGACCCTTTAGCAACAGCCCAAACTACCGGTAATTCACGTTCAGCTTTAACTCCTGAGACCTGCTCAGCATTCAGTGCTAAATCATCCCCTAATACGCCAGCTGTTTTCTTTGCTGCGACTTTTGATAAGATAGCGACATCATCAAGTACTGTTGCAATATCATCGAGTAAGGTTAATAAACTTGATCCGGCCAATGGTTTCTCCCTGTTTACGCTGCCAGTTATAGACATCATCGTTATTTACCATCCACAATGGAAGGTCTAAATTTGTCGGCAGCTAAAATAACGTGCAACAAGCACTATTGCAGCAAAGACTAGGATGCCTAAAGCTGTTATCAACATTTTCCTGAACATAAAAAAGGCTGCTCATAGCAACCTTTGTTAAGATAATAAACTAATTCGATTACATTTATTCCACAGGTAAAAATGCATCTGATTGTTCAACTTCATATTTTTTATGTAATTTTGCAGCTAAGACACCTTTGCGGTGAGCGAGGGCTGCTTCCATCTTTTTAGCGGCACTTGCAATAGCAGCGTACAACTCTTTTCCTGATGCCGTTACGGAGATCTCATTACCTTCATAGTGAGTAGAAACTTCTAATTTTTGTTGATGAGGCTCGACGGTAATAATTGCGCTAATAGAAGTGAGACTTGGGTAATGCTTAGCAACTTTTTTAAACTTGTCCTCAATTGACTGCTGGATACCTTCAGTAATTTCAACATGGTGACCGGAAATATTTATTTTCATAATGTTACCTTTTACTAAGAGAAAATTGTCTTCACTTAATATACTCGGGGTTATCTCGGTAAAACACAATGGTAATTTTGTAAAAAAATGAAAAAAAATTGTAACCATATTGAAATATAAATAAATTATTTCTTAAGCATTGATTTCAAGTCAGCAAATGGATTATAGGTTGCCGTATCTTGATTAGTATCACCGGCAATAACTTCTGTTTTATATTTAGCGTGATCTGTATATTTAGCGTGCTCGTTATCGTGACAGTAAATACATAACAGTTCCCAATTACTTCCATCATTTGGATTATTAGTATGGTCGTGATCAACATGATGCACAGTTAACTCCATAAGGTTTGAATAAACAAACTCACGAGCACAGCGGCCACAGACCCAAGGAAATAATTTGAGGGCACGGTCACGATAACCCTTTTCTTTGGCTTTGTAATTGAGGCTTGCGCCTAAGGTATCAGAGGACATAATTAAGCAATATGAAAGTAAACATAAACCATTGTAAAATGCTGCTTAAATATGTTCAATGTCTATTTCAATTCAATTCAATCAAGATAACGCTTCAAAGGCTTAACGCATTTAAATGACTTCAATCTTATATTCAATATCCTGCATCATATGTCCATGTACCGAATTATCATGATGGTACTGGGCATTAAACTTTAACGTATGAACACCTTTAGCTAAGGGGCGCAACATTAACCAATAGCCATCAGTAGCAGAAGGATAAACTTTTTCTGTTGCTTGTGTTTTCGCAAGTAATGCGTGTAAATCAAAACACTCTTTTGATTTTATTCGATTATTACGGATATTGGGAATAGATTGGCCATCGAGTTCAGCATAAACAAAATACAACTCTCCATTGTTTAATGCCGCTTCTTGTTTTACTTCATCACAGGTTTTACTGACATTTTGTTCTGGCCAATACGCCATATTAATAATAGGAAAGAAGATATGTTTACCATAAGGAATAATGCAATGCCGCTTTATTTTCGAGGTGCCATAACCACCGGCTAAAAACCAAACATTCCCTTTTTGATTAACACCGCAAAACTCTCCCGTACTATCACGCACCGGAGAGCTTCTATCACTCATTGTTTGGGTCCATTGCCACCAAGTATTCGCATATTGATCAAGTGATTTACCGGCAATGCTCTCATTAACGCCAACAACTATCGGTTGATAATTATTAGCTAAGCCACTGAAGGTGAAAAAACTATAAATAAAACAAATAAAACTTAATGTTTTAATACACATATCAATTCCTTTTTAAATGTAAAACCAGTCACAACTCCACAGTATTGTTTTTAACATTGTTGACACTACTATTACAAGATAATTGCAGTGAAATAATCATGCTATTGAAATACTTTTTCAGCCCAGCGCGCTAAGCCAACGGTTACACTGCCAAAGTGATCGCCAGCAATCACCGGCGTATTTGGCATTTGCTCACGTAAAAATTGGTTTAACACCGGTGACTTTGCTGAGCCTCCAGTAACAAAAATCACATCAGGTTGGCAATTAGCTTGCACCACACATTCATTCATCAATTGAGCAATTTGCTTCAATTGTGAAGAGCTTGCTTTCAACATCAAGGCACGATTAACTTCTACTTTTAAATTATCAGCTAATTCATCTAGGTATATTGGCTGAGAGTCTTGTTCGGTTAAGCCTATTTTTGCTTGCTCTGCACCATTAACAATAAGATGACTTAATTTTTGCTGGTGAACCTTTAACAAACGTGAGAATACCTCAGGCTGTTTAGCATCGCGTTGCAGCGTTTGCAAATAACGATAATTGGCTTGACTGTAAAAATTAGTTTGCTCGTTAATATTATTAATGGCCACAGCTTGATTAAAACTATTAACAGGCATAGGTTTACCCGTTTTTAACGTATCATTCATCCCTAGGCTTGGCATTATTCCCTTGAGCGCTAATTGAATATCGAAATCATTACCACCAATACGAACACCGGTGTGCGCAAGCAAGTGTTGCTCTCTTGAAGTACTGCTTTTAAATTGTGGTCCCATCAATAACATTGAGCAATCAGTAGTACCACCACCTATATCAACAACCAAAACTTTCGTTTCTTCTTGCAAACTTGCTTCATATTCAAAACCAGCGGCAACTGGCTCATATTGAAATTCTACACTCTTATAACCGACGCGTTTAGCTGCATTAGTTAATATCGTTAACGCTTGACGATTACTTTCTTCACCTTTTAAGCCTTGAAAATTAATCGGTCTGCCAATAACAGTCTGCGTTATTTCTTTTTGCTGGTTTTCTTCAGCCAATGTTTTTATGTTGCTCATCATTGCAGCAACAATATCTTCAAACAAGTTAATTTGGCTATCAACCAAACCACTCGCCCCTAAAAAGGATTTTGGTGACTTAATGTAATAACCTTCTTCAGGATCTTCTAAGTATAGATTCAGCGCCGCTTGGCCAAACGATAATTCACTAGGGATGCCATCGAGCTTTAGCTCTCGTAATACATTCTGACCCCTTTGTAACGGACCAACTCGTTGTTGTTTGAACAGGAGCTGTTGCTCTTCACTTAATTGTTGACATAACCAATGAGAAATAATGTCTCGACTTGGTGCGTATAGTGTTGAAGGAATATACTTACCATGTTCGCCTAAAGATAATATCTTCGGCTGGCCACTTTCCATTACTGCGACAGCACAATTTGAAGTACCGTAATCAAAACCTATCATTGTTTATTTATACCACTGAGTCTAAAAGGGGTCGCGTAGCATACTGGGCAAGTGAATAATTTTCAACTCATTAATAAATTTCAGTGATGTAATCGGTTTAATAACGCAGGTATTTACATTTTATTCAGTTGGTACCAATGACATTAAATAATAATCTTCAGTACAATTAAAAATAACTTTATTTATCTAATACTTTTGTTTAAAAACGCCTTAGTTAATTAACTGTCTCTTTTGAACATGATTATTACGACTATCAAAATATATTTTTCTCAGTGGATATAAATGTGCCACACCGTATGTTTTACCCACTAAGTCCTGCGCATTAGGTGCTCATTTGCAAAATGCGCTACTTAATAAAAAAAATGAGCTTAATAGTACATTTACTTTTTAGTATTTTCATCGGGGTATGCTCTAATAATAAAATGGCTATTAGTTCACTAACTTGCTGATATTTATTTACCCTCGAAAATTTTTAAACGTGAGGATAAAGTGATCATACTCCAAATTTTTGTTTTAGATCATGTGAATACAGACGCTTCTTGTTATAATGCCTTTAAGATTTATGACTCTATTTAATAAGGAAATAAAATGCCTATCTCACGTTCTCGTAATAATCAGCATAAAGTATACAT
Organism: Colwellia sp. BRX8-5; assembly: GCF_014077325.1. Taxonomy (NCBI): domain Bacteria; kingdom Pseudomonadati; phylum Pseudomonadota; class Gammaproteobacteria; order Alteromonadales; family Colwelliaceae; genus Colwellia; species Colwellia sp. BRX8-5. Next base: position 105,022 of record NZ_JACGVR010000011.1, on the reverse strand, counting down.
TCCGTCATCTGCGCGTACTAATCACTACTTGTTAGTTAAATTCCCACTGACTGACGAGTTAATCAGCCTAAATAATCAATTAATTGATCGAACTAGTGAGCAGCCCTACCAGCGTCTATATCAACATTTAGCTGACAGTTTCTTTGACGTGAATAATAAATTAGACATAGAAAGTGGACAATTTATTGCTAACGGAAAATTTGCTCGTATCCGTTATAGCCCAGAAAAATTAACCGTACAAACTGATGAAGAAATTCTTTTTTTGTACAGTCCACGCAACCATTACAGCCAAAACACTTACATTAATGGCAAAAAGCGCGTGCGAGTTATTACACTGGTATTTTTAGCTAATGGTGACGATGTTCGCCAAACCTCAGCAGAGTTTCATAAGAATGTTCTGCTCGCTTTAAATGAGTTTATTGACGTTAACCACATTAATAAATCAACAGTAAGAGTCTGTGATCACCAACATTTTACTTATGATTTATTCTCTAAAGATAAAGGCGTTACGGGTACACAAACCCATAAATTACGTACTTTAAAAAATCGCTATGCCGCTGATGATATTAGCTTGCCAGACAAAAGAGATGTACTTACTTATGTAGTGGCTGATTTACCTATTAACCGCCGCATCAAAGAACTACTTAATATTGATAAATCAAAAGAGCAACCTTATCAACCACTCTATGATTTAATCAGCCATGCTTTTATTGAGTCGGCTAATAAGCAACATTTATTCGAAGGTGCTATTTTAGCTAATGGTTTAATACCTATCGTCAGAAGTCGTTTGGAAGAAAAGCATAAAGCTGCAGGTGAGTTACAAAAATTAAGCTTCAACCCATTTGAACCTAATAATAACTTCACCTTACATTTTGCTGGCGATTGCTTAGTTGATTCCATACAATTTGTTATCATAGCAACAGAAGATCATAAAACGAGTCAAGGCTATGGTAAATTCCTTAATTTAGCTGAACAAGCACTGCGTTCAACTGCTGAAAAACTAGGCTATGTTAATTCGAAAGAAGAATTAGTCATCCGTTTACACCAGCACCTAGGTTATGACCTTTAAACCATTCAAGTAAAGATGATGCTATTGACGTTTGTCGTATAACCTTTATATACGACAAACTTATCATTTATTATCATGTGGCATGGCTATAAAGGAAATGTTAAAATGTTAGGGATATTTATTTGTAGAGAAAATTCGTGCCATTAAAACAAAACCTTCATCCAAGCAACCGCCATAACAACGGTTATGATTTTTTAGCACTGTGCCAGTCGTTACCGACATTAAAACCCTTTGTTCATACCAATAAATATCAGAACTTATCTATTGATTTTGCCAATGCAAAGGCGGTAAAAGCACTTAATCAGGCATTATTGAAATATCACTATCAAGTAAATCAATGGGATATACCTACGGGGTATTTATGTCCACCTATCCCTGGCAGAGTCGACTATATTCATTATCTTGCTGATTTATTAGCAATATCACTCCCTGCAAATTCAACCTTAAAGGAAAGCAAAGTATCAGTGCTTGATATAGGCGCTGGGGCAAGTTGTATTTATGCTATTTTAGGTCAACGTGAATATCAATGGCAGTTTACTTGCACCGATATAGATCCGACGTCCATTAAAGTTGCCAAGCAAATAATCTCTGCTGACAAGTCGTTTAAAAAATCGATTACTTGTCGCTTACAGCCGAATTCATCACAAATATTTAATGGCATCATTGAAGAAGATGATCGCTTTGAATTAACCATGTGTAACCCTCCTTTTCATCGTTCATTGGCTGAGGCAACAAAAGGGTCAGCTCGGAAAGTCAAAAATTTAGCGGCAAATAAAAAAACGTTCAACCCCTCGCTAACAACCAGTCCCAGTGTACCGTTAAATTTTGGCGGTCAAAATGCGGAATTATGGTGCGAAGGTGGCGAGCTTGCCTTTATTAATCAGATGATAAAAGAAAGTAAATCTATCCAAAAACAAGTGCTATGGTTTACCTGCTTAGTGTCAAAAAAAGACCACATTAGCCAACTAAAGCAGACGCTTAATAAGTCGAAAGCCAAACAAATAAAAGTTATAGATATGGCGCAAGGACAAAAAATCAGTCGTTTTATTGCTTGGAGTTTTCTCGATGAAAGCCAGCAAAAAAATTGGTTTAATTTGGTTTAATTTGGTTTAAGCACGCAGATGAGAAACATTAGTCAACGATTGCAAAAAATAGATAATATGGTCAGTACTCACTATCAAAGCATTTGGGATTGTTGCTGTGATCATGGTTTACTGGGACTAACATTATTAAAGCGCCAAACAGCTGACACCGTGCATTTTGTCGATATTGTTCCCTCATTAACCACGCATCTTGAATCATTATTACAAAAGCACTTTAGTGCAGACGACTATATTCAAGCTTGGCAGGTCCATTGTATTGATGTCGCAAAGCTACCGTTGGCAATACAAGATAAACAGTTAGTTATTATTGCTGGCGTTGGTGGAGAGCTACTCATTAGTTTTATTGAAAGTATCATCACTAATTTTCAGCAAAACTCGCTCGTTCCCCCAACAAGCGAAATAGAGTTTATCGTTTGCCCCGTGCATTACAACTACCCTGTAAGACAAACCCTAATAGCTCATAATTTTATTTTACTGGATGAATGTATCGTTACTGAAAACAAACGTTGCTATGAAATTATCCATGTCAAAAAACAGTTTGGTGCATCTGCCGACATTGATAACCCTTTAAATAAAATATCACCTACCGGTGATAAAATGTGGGATTTGTCGATTAAATCACATCAACAATATTTAGCGAAAACCATTGGCCATTATAAGCGTATGTTACTGGCCGCAAAAGATAATGAGAAACAAACGATTAACCGTATTATTGAACAATACTCTTCCCTTACAACCTAGCTAAGAAAACCTTAAAATAAATCTTGATTGATTTGTATTACATCTAAGTTTATTCTTTAAAAATCAAGCAACTAAGCCAATTAAACAAACGAAAAATAGCAACAAAAAAGGCCTGCATAAGCAGACCTTTGATCATTATACCGCTAATTTATAAAAATTAAACGGTACCTTTTTCCATTTGGTTAAGCTCAATAGATTTAAACAAAGCGGTAAAATTGCCTTCTCCAAAACCTTGGTCGTCAACACGCTGAATCATTTCGATAAAGATTGGACCAAAAATATTTTTAGTGAAAATTTGTAATAAATACGAGTTTTCTTTTTGGCTATCGACAAGAATTTGATGATCTTGAATGCGTTTATGATCTTCTTTAACCCAAGGAATGCGTTTAAATACGTCATCATAATACTCAGGGACGATATCAAGGGTATCAATAATATTTTTATCTAACTTGTCTAAAGAACCAACTAAGTCATCACTGATAAAGGCTAAATGCTGAACACCAGGACCGTTATACTCATCTAAGTACTCATCGATTTGGTTATTCTTCTTACCCTTACCTTCATTAATTGGTAAGCAGAAAGTGCCACAAGGCGATGCTAACGCGTATGAAATTAGTGCAGTTTTCTCACCTTTAATATCAAAGTAGCGCACATCGGTAAAGCCAAAAATATCTTTATAGAAATTAGCCCAATGCTCCATCGTACCTTGATGAACATTGTTCGTTAAATGATCAACACGTAAAAAACCTTTATCTTCGTTAATAACCGGAGCGTCAATCGCTTCAAAGTCATCTTCGTAGATAGAACCCGGATTAGTCGTTGATGCTGCAAACTTCTCAATAAAATAAATTAAACTGTCACCAATACCAAAAATAGCTGGATAGGGTAATTTGTTGTCTTCGTTAGCCGCAGATTTAGCACCACGCTTAATCGCTTCTTCAAAAGCAAAATCAGCATCGTCTACACGCCAGCCCATAGAGCAAATAGCAGGACCATGGCTTTTAGCAAATTCTTTTGAAAAGCCTGCTTTTTCATTGTTTAATAAAAAATGAATATCATTTTGATTAAAGTAATCGATATCACGACCTTTAAACTTTTTCGTTTTTGAAAAACCAAAACCATAAAAAGCGTTTTCCATAAAATCTGAATCGGGTGTCGCATATTCAGTGAATTCTATACCACGAAGGTTAAGTGGATTTTTTACATCAGTCATGTTTATCTCTCTTAAAGAATCAATGGGTGCATTATTACTAGGTTTTCAATGAAGAGATAGCGCAAAGCAAATCTAATAAAACATCGCAGCGTAACAGAAAATGTACGTGCTATCTGTGCGGAATGTATTCGACGTCGAGACAAGCCATATAGTGCTTAGCCAACAGCTGTTCAGTTATGTTTACATGACTAATTAACGCTAAAGTATTCATGCTTTTTGGTAAATTACAGGCATAAAAAAAGGTACGATATACGTACCTTTTTATTATTTATGTATCGACTAGCTAGGACGATTAGAACGCTCTTGACGTTTACGAGGACGATCAGTTGTTGGTGTTGATTCAACCGTTTTAACATCTGAAACCGTAATTTCTAATGATTGACGACGAATTTTAACACGCTTTAATTGCTCAAATGATTTCTCTGGCATGCCTTTTGGTAACTGAACATAAGTATGTTTATCATGTAAGTTAATTGCACCAATGTAGCTACTATCTAACGAAATTTCGTTAGCGATTGCGCCAACGATATCACCAGGACGTGCACCATGCTCTTTACCTACTTCTAAACGGTATGTCTGCCAATCAACGTCGGTACGGTTAACTTTAACTTTACGAGGAGCACGTTCGCCACCACGCTCAGCGCCACGTTCACCACCACGTTCATTTCTGCCGCCACGACTTTCGTTACGACCACCACGCTCACTTCTAGAATCACGGTCACTACGCTCACGCGTTTCACGACGAGGCTTAGGATCTTCTTTTGGTTGTAATGGCTGGTTTAATTGTTTTTGGAACAATAAAGCTGCAGCTAAATCAGTCATAGAAAGCTCTGATTCATTGGCCATTGCTTCAACAATTTCACGCATGTTTACTAAATCTTTATCTGCAACAATTTGTGCCATTTCAACACGTGTACGTTCAATACGTTTTTTACCAATTTCTTCAATATTTGGTAATTCATAAGTGTTAATAACACCTGAAGTTAAACGTTCGTAATGACGTAGAGAGTGCATTTCGCGAGGACGAACAAATGCAATTGACATACCTTCACGACCTGCACGACCTGTACGACCGATACGGTGAACATAAGCTTCATTGTCGCCTGGTAAATCATAGTTAACCACTAATGAAATACGTGGAATATCTAAACCACGAGCAACAACATCAGTTGCCACTAATATAGATGACTTACCTGATTTCATTTGTTCGATACAACGTTCACGCTGTGCTTGGTTCATGTCGCCGTTTAAAGCTAATGCTGGGTAACCAGCTCGCTCTAATTGTTCTGCAACTTCTACCGTGTCGCTACGAGTACGTACGAAAACTATCATCGCATCGTAATCAACGATTTCAGCTATACGCTCTAAAGCGGTAATTTTACGAATGCCACTAACTTTCCAAGCAAATTGAGAAATATTTGCTTTTGACTGTTTAACAGCAGCAATTTTAATATGTTCTGGATCTTTTAAGAAACGGTTAGCAATTTTACGAATTGCTGGTGGCATAGTTGCAGAGAACAAAGCCATTTGCGTCGTTTCTGGTAAATGGTCAAGTATCCACTGAATGTCTTCAAGGAAACCCATGTTAAGCATTTCATCAGCTTCATCAAGTACACAAAAAGATAAGTTACCTAGTTTTAGACTCTTACGACGTAAGTGATCCATTAAACGACCAGGTGTGCCAACAACAACTTGAGCGCCACGCTCTAATTGTTGAAATTGTGGCTGGTATGATTGACCACCGTATAAAGTAGCAACCAATAAACCTTTCATATTTTTACCGAAGCTTTCAATTGCTTCAGCAACTTGCATCGCTAATTCACGTGTTGGTGCTAACACCATTAACTGTGGCTTTTTCAATGAAACATCAATTTTAGCCAATGCAGGTAAACCAAAGGCAGCAGTTTTACCTGTACCTGTTTGTGCTTCACCTAAAACATCTTTACCCGCTAATAATGGCGGAATAGTTTTTGCTTGAATATCAGTTGAGTTTTCGAAACCGATAGATTTTACAGCAGATAATAAAGTTTCAGGCAAGCCTAAAGAGTCAAAGCTCACAGGAGCATCGTTAGAAGTAGTCATAAATTTTGTCTTCTCTTGTGGCGGAATAGGTTAAAAGTAACCAAAACATTCCGCGTTATATACGAGGAAACCACCAGGAAGACTTAAGGCACGTTCACTAAAGAACATAGGGCTAATAAAGAATATTAGCTAAGAAGTCTATTGGGCGGAAAACCCCACTCATTTCGTATAACCAGTGTGAAAGAAAATATTCAAGTCAGAATCACTGTTATCGAGGCGCGCATTATACTGACATTTATTTATTATTCAAGGTATATAAATCATTTTGTTCAAAAAACAATCAGAAAAATGTATTTAATACCAATAAAGATAAATAACAGGGGTAATGAGATTGGCCGTGAAAAAGAAACGGCTATGGTTAAATTACAAATACTGACAAGTAATCCTCTGTGGCCTGAGCTATATCGGTCATTTTATGTAGACATTGATATAAAAAAGGCCAGACGCTTATATATGCCTGACCTATATTAAAATCAGTTAAACGTAGATAATATTTTAATTACTCGTCAGCACCCGTTAACAAATCAGAAAAAAGTGAAAGTTTATTTAAAACTAAACCATGAATAGATTTTCTTGGGTAGCGCCCCGTTCGACTAATTTCTCCAGCGGGTTCATTCATCAGCAACTCTAATGCTTGATCAATGTCTTCAACAGCGTGAATGGCAAATTGGTTGTTTTTAACCGCTTCAATAACATCGTCCGCTAACATCAGATTATTAACATTGGTGCGCGGAATAATAACCCCTTGCTTTCCCGTTAAGCCTTCGTCTTTACATAAACGATAAAAACCTTCAATTTTTTCATTAACGCCACCAATTGATTGCACACCTCCGTGCTGATTAATCGAACCAGTAATGGCAAAGCCTTGTTTAATTGGCAGTAAAGAAATAGCAGAAATAAGCGCACAAAGTTCCGCCATAGACGCGCTGTCACCATCAATATGTCCGTAAGACTGTTCTATTGCAAGGTTGGCAGAAATTGACACTGGAAAACCTTGCCCGTATTTATGTCCTAAATACCCGGTTAATAACAGCACACCTTTGGAGTGAATAGACTTACCTAAGTCTACTTCTCTTTCTATATCGGTGACGCCTTCACTTCCCGCATAAACGGTTGCTGTGATGCGCGCAGGCGTTCCAAAAACACTGTCCCCTATTTCTAAGACAGTTAAACCATTTACTTTACCGATATGGTGCCCTTGGGTGTCAATCAATACTTGTTTTTCTTTTATTTCACCTAACCATGCCTCACTCATTCGGCCAGTTCTTCGCTGTTTAGCTGCAAGCGCTAAAGCAACATGGCTGGCAGTTAAATGACCTTTGTTGTCTGTTTTCTTCCACAAATAAAAAGCTTCATCAAGTAAGTCGTTTACTTGAACAATATTAGCCGAAATTTTATGTTGATGCTCTGCACGTCTCAATGCATAGCGCACTAGCTCTAACACAGCTTCATTACTGACATGTGGATAGTTGTATTTATGTGCACGCTGGCGAATCAAATGAGCGTAATCATTAAGATTTTCTTCGTTACTTTCAAGATACTGATCAAAGTCTGCTAAGACCCTAAATAATTCGGTGAACTCTTGATCATAGTCTTGCAACATGTAATAAATTTCGGGGTCGCCGAGCAATATCACTTTAACGTTTAATGGAATTTTTTCAGGTTGTAAGCTAAATGAGCCCGGTTGACTATATTCAGAGTAAGGATTTTCAATGGTAATTTCTTGTGATTTAAGCGCTAATTTTAAACGTGCCCAGACAAGGGGTTGATTGAGTAGCTTGTCTGCCTCTAAAATTAAATAACCGCCATTAGCCTTATGTAACGCTCCAGGTCTAATTAATCGATAACTGGTATAGGTGCTTCCTTGAAAGCTCGCGAAATCAACATGGCCAAATAAGTTTTGAAAAGTTGGGTTTTGCTCATATATAACAGGAGCGCCAGCATCAGGTTTTTGAGAAACGAGTAAATTAGGTAAAAATTGTTCAACCATAAGTTTACGCGCATCTTTATCGTTTCTGTTCTCAACACTTTCATCAACAAGAATTTCTAAAACAGTATCAACTACATGGGTTTTTACTTTTGACAAGTACTTTAACACGCCAATATTACTGGCAAACTCATGCTCTAATTCTTCTAGAAACGGCCGAATAGCTTGTTCTGCAGTCTCATTTTTTAATTTACGTAATTTATCAGATGAGATGCGTTTCCATTGTGGTAATTCAATCAATTTTTCAGAGAGGAAATTTTCTAATTTATCTAGCAACAGATAAAAATCAGCACGTTTACCTTCATCTAAACCGGCAAATTCTTTATCATTTAAAGGTTTTCCCTCAACCAGCGGTGAAAAACCAATCTCTCCATTTTCTTCAAACAATAAAACATTATCTTTTAAAGCACTTTCTTCGACTTCAGCGATGGCTTGATCATATTTTTTATTAAATGCGCGATCAACCGCCGACTTTTGTCGTTGATAACTTGGGTTATCAAAAATCTCAGGAAATAAGTCTAATAATTCATCAATAAAAGTATTGATACGTGCCAATAATTGTTTACCATCTCCGGGACTTAAATAGAGGTTGTGCGGTGCATGAACATCATCAAAATTATTGATATAACACCATTCATAAGGTGTTTCTTGATTGCCAGCGGTTGTCGCTAACATTTGTTTAATTAAGGTTTGTCTACCCGTACCATGCTCTCCCATAGCAAAAACATTAAAACCGGGAGCCTCCATAGACAAACCAAATTCAAGCGCCTCTTTAGCGCGAGCATGACCGATAATAATTTGCTCTACATCAGGAGTGACTTCAGCATTAGAAAACTGCTCAGCAGATAATTGAGCAGTTAATTTTTCAACAGGTAACCGAGTAATTGAAGAAGTTAACTTAACGGATGAAGGCATGCAATATCTCACTGATAACGCTTAAAAAACAAGCGTATAATAATTAATAAATTTAATACTGCCAGTGTACCCTCATTTTAAATAATTAGTAAATTTTAGTGGCGTCCCAGCTTCGTTTTAAGGAGCAAAGGGTAACCTTATAAAAGAACTACCGCCGCAATTAAAACAATCAGCAACATCCGCCGCATGACTGTATGTTATTTTTTCTTGGCAATGCTGGCACTCTAACAAACCAAAACCAATAAAGTCGCCCGTTTTATATAGACCACGATGCTTAATATCTTCATCAAGCTCTGACCACTCCACTTGTGACTTATCAGTGATCGCTTGCATATTTTTCCAGAAAGACTCATTGAGTAAGCCTAAATAAAGGGAATGTTTGGCTTGTGCTTCATTTTGAATAATAAATTCGTTGATATCAAAACGTAAATTATCAACAAACTGCTTAACTTTCTCTTCGGGTAATTTTTCTGCCGCTTGCAAGTAAAGCTTACTTTGCTCTACTTTGTTAACGATATCAGTTATCTCATGCTGGTTAACATCTTCAGCCCATGTAACTAAAGCTTGATAAAGCTCTTGAAAAACACTATTTTTTGATTTCATAACACATTCCTCGACGACTTATAGATTAAGTATAGCTAGTCATAGCTTTATAGAAAAACAAATCAAATAAACTTCTAAAAACTATAACATATCCTTACTTTACTTCAATATGCTCAAAACAGTATCTTGATGTGAGACAGGTATATAAGGTATTCTATCGCCATTATTTTTATGCGTTCATGATCGCGGTCAATTTACTATTGATTGGCTAATGAACACCACATTCTAAAGTGTTTGAGAAATCTTTAATGGAATCCATTTACAATCCCCAAGCTATCGAAGCGCAAGTTCAAAAATTTTGGACTGATAACAATACCTTTAAAGCCGAAGAAAAGCCCGGCCAAGAAAAATATTACTGTCTTGCTATGTTCCCTTATCCAAGTGGACGTTTACATATGGGGCATGTGCGTAATTATAGTTTAGGCGATGTTATCTCTCGCTATCAGCGCCTGCAAGGCAAAAATGTTATGCAACCTATGGGTTGGGACGCATTTGGTTTGCCTGCAGAAAATGCGGCAATTAAAAACAAAACAGCGCCGGCTAAATGGACCTATGAAAATATTGATTACATGCGTAACCAATTACAATCACTGGGTTTTGCTTACGACTGGAGCCGTGAATTAGCGACTTGTAAAAAAGACTATTACAAATGGGAACAATGGTTCTTTACGCAACTTTACGAAAAAGGTTTAGTTTATAAGAAAAATGCTACGGTCAACTGGGATCCCGTTGATCAAACAGTATTGGCAAACGAGCAGGTTATTGACGGACGTGGTTGGCGTTCAGGCGCACCGGTTGAACGTAAAGAAATTCCACAGTGGTTTATTAAAATTACTGATTACGCTGAAGAGTTACTTACAGATTTAGACCAACTTACTGAATGGCCTGAACAAGTTAAGACTATGCAACGTAATTGGATTGGCCGCAGCGAAGGTATTGAAATGACCTTCCAAGTTGCAGATTCAGATGAAAGCTTTGACATCTACACCACACGTCCAGATACACTCATGGGAGTTACTTACGTAGCACTTGCTGCGCAGCATCCACTGGCTTTAGCTGCAGCAAAAAACAACCCTGCATTGAACGACTTTATCACTGAATGCAAAACCAATAAATCTACCGAAGCCGATATGGCAACGATGGAGAAAAAAGGTGCCGATACCGGTCTTAAAGCGATTCACCCACTAACCGGTAACATCGTTCCAGTTTGGGCAGCAAACTTTGTCTTAATGGATTACGGTTCAGGTGCGGTAATGTCTGTTCCTGGCCACGACCAACGTGACTTCGAATTTGCCACTAAATACGGCTTGGAGATTACCCAAGTTATTGCTGGTAGCAAAGACGACGATTTCAGTAAGACAGCAATTACTGAAAAGGGATTATTAATTAATTCAGGCGAATACGACGGTTTAGACTTTGAAGCGGCCTTTAAAGCGATATCAGAAAAATTAATCAGTGAAAATAAAGGCTCTGTAAAAGTTAACTACCGATTGCGTGACTGGGGTGTTTCTCGTCAGCGTTATTGGGGTACTCCCATTCCTATGATGCACCTAGCAAATGGTGAATCTGTCGCGGTACCTCTTGACCAGTTACCCGTTGAATTGCCTGAAGATGTCATCATGAATGGCGTTACATCACCGATTAAAGACAATCCTGAGTGGGCAAAAACCACTTATAACGGTGAAGAAGCATTCCGTGAAACTGATACCTTTGATACGTTTATGGAATCCTCTTGGTATTACGCACGTTACTGTTCACCGAACGATGATACACAAATGATTGACCCCGCCAAAGCAAATTATTGGCTACCGGTTGATCAATACATCGGCGGGATTGAGCATGCTATTTTGCATTTACTTTACGCACGTTTTTTCCACAAGTTATTGCGTGACGCAGGTTTAGTAAACTGTGATGAACCGTTTAAAAAGTTATTATGTCAGGGCATGGTTCTAGCAGATACATATTACCGCGAGGCAGATAATGGTGGTCAAGATTGGATTTCACCAACAGATGTAGACGTTGAGCGTGATGAAAAAGGACAAGTTACTTCGGCTGTTAGCAAGCTTGATGGCAAACCAGTTATTTCTGCTGGTATGAGTAAAATGTCAAAGTCAAAAAATAACGGCATCGACCCACAAGAAGTTATCGGCAAATATGGCGCAGATACTGTACGTTTATTTATTATGTTTACTTCACCACCAGAGCAAACCCTTGAATGGTCTGATTCAGGTGTTGAAGGTGCACACCGTTTCTTAAAGCGTGTTTGGAAACTCGCCTTTGATTTTAGCGAACAAGTAAAAGAACATGGCGAAGTGGCTTTATTGAGCACATTAACCTTGAATGCAGCGCAGAAAACATTACGCCGCGAGTTACACAAAACTATAGCAAAAGTCAGTGATGATATTGGCCGAAGAAACACCTTTAATACAGCTATAGCTTCAATTATGGAATTAATGAACCATTTATCGAAAGCAAGTTTAGTCAGTGTTGAAGACAGAGCGGTTATGCAAGAAGCCGTTCGCGCGGTCATTATAATGTTGACACCAATTACACCACATATGTGTCATGAAATTTGGAAAACATTAGGCGGCGCTAATAACGATAATGCTTCGATTGAAGAAGCATCTTGGCCTATCGTTGATGAGAGTGCTTTGGTTGAAGACCAGAAGTTAATTATTGTGCAAGTTAACGGTAAGGTACGTGCAAAAATTACCGTTTCAGCCAACGCCAACAAAGAAGAAGTTGAAGCCTTAGGTTTAAGTGATGAAACAGTGGTCCGCTTTATTGATGATAAGACAATTCGTAAAGTTATCTATATACCGGGTAAACTTTTAAACATTGTTGCTAACTAATCGCGAAAAAGTCCTACAAAGGTAATAAAAATGAGCCATATGCACAAAAAAACGACAAAACACCAAACACGGGTAGCCGCGGCTACTTTGGTGTTATTCACCTTGTTTTTATCAAGCTGTGGCTTTGCTTTACGCGGTGATTATTTATTATCGCCGCAACTGCAAACTTTGCACTTAAGTTCCGCTGATAAATTTGGAGAGCTTACTCGCCAAGTTAAGCAGCACTTAACGATAAATAAAATAAAGTTGCTGAGCCAAGCTACAGAGAATGTCCCGCAACTTAAACTTTCAAAAGACAGCCTAAACCGTCGCACCTTATCCGTATTTCCAAATGGGCAAGTGGCAGAATACGAATTGATTTATACCGTTAGATATCAGCTAGTACTTTCACAAAAGGATGTTCGCTCTTTTGTTTTTGAACTTAATCGCGATTATCAAGATGATCCCAATATTGCGCTTGCTAAAAGTCGGGAACTGGAATTAATGTTAAGCGAAATGCGCAAAGAAGCGGCTAATAAAATCTTACGCGACCTCTCTACGATTAAAATCTAATGCGGATCTATCATAACCAGCTATCTAATACCCTCAATCAGGGCTTTAAGCCTGTTTGGTTAGTTTTTGGTGATGAGCCTTGGCAAAAGAACAACAGCTTAACCACAATAAAACAGCACTGTCAGCAACAGGGATTTAGTGAAGTTATCCGTTTTAGTGCTGACGATAAATTTGACTGGAACCTTTTGGTTGAAGAGTATCAAGCGATGAGCTTATTTTCAGCACAGCGCATCATTGAAATAGAACTAGTCACCGGAAAAATAGCTGACGCCGGCAGTAAAATACTACTTAAACTCAGTGAAAACTTTCATCCTGATGTACAGCTAATCTTTCATGGTCCTAAAATTGACAGTGCGGGTCAAAAACGAAAATGGTTTAAATCATTAGAACAGTTAGGTTGTTTTGTCCCCCTTTATGATATTGAAGGTCGTCAATTACAACAGTGGTTAAATCAACAAATCAAACAGCATAAATTAAATATTCATCACGATGTTACCCCATTGATGATAGAGCTTTTTGAAGGTAACTTACCGGCTTTAGAGCAAGAGTTACAAAAATTTTCATTGCTGTTTGGTACACAACTAATTATTGCTGAAGACGCAGAAAAATTACTGATTAAACAAGCAAAATTCAATCCTTTTCAGGTGGTTGATACCTTACTTAGTGGTGACCTGCCAAAGTGCATTGGCATGTTAGATCAACTGCAACACGAAGGGGCTGCAATCGGTCAGCTTATTTGGTTTATTCACAAAGAGATAACGCAATTATCAACTATGCTAGAGCAAATTGAACAAGGTGAGAGTATCGATAGTATTTATAAAAAACACCGGATTTGGGATAAAAAGAAACCTCTGTATCAGTATGCCCTTAACCATATTAGTCGTGACAATATTTACCAAGCTCAAGCGCGTTTAGCACAAACTGATTTGATCAGTAAAACCAGTAGTGACTTTAACCATTTTATATTATTGGCAGATGTTTGTATAAGTCTCTATCACGGACAAACCACCAAAAAATTCAATTTAGATTATGAATTCGGCTAAACAAGTAAGCGAAATTAAGAAAAATATTGCCATAATGGGGGGAACGTTTGACCCTATTCATAATGGCCATATTGAAACAGCTAAAGAAACAGCAGCATGGCTTAATTTTGAACAACTCTTCTTTTTACCTGCGCATTTGCCACCTCATAAAAACACCACAACAGCCAGCGCTAAGCACCGAACAGCTATGGTGAACCTTGTTTGCCAACAGCAGCCATTATTTCAGCTTGATAATCGCGAACTAAAACGACATAGCGCTTCTTATACCGTAACAAGTCTACGTGAAATAAAACAAGAACAACCCAACAGTCGGGTTTTCTTTATCATAGGTATGGACTCGTTCCTTAACTTTACCCTATGGCATCAATGGCAAACTATTTTGTCACTATGCCATATTGTCGTCAATATTCGACCTGGCTATCAATTAAATCAAATTAATACCGCCACCCAAGAACTATTAAAAAACCATCAAATAGATGACCTAGCAGAAATAAAGCAACAAGATGCCGGCGGCATTATTTTCCATCAAAACCAGTCGCTTAATATTTCTTCAAGTGAAATACGCCAACAACTTTTAAGCAATAATAAACACAATAATCACTTAACAGAATGCGTACATCATTACATTATTGAAAAAAAACTCTATCAAAAATAATTTGCTAGTTAACCTGCAGAAAAAATGATGATATTATAGCGCATTATTATTTACACTAAGAGTAATTCCCTTGCAAGTTGAAGCGTTAAACGCATTTGTTATTGAAAAAATCGAAGAAATGAAAGGTCGTGACATCACGACTTTAGACATCGGAAAAAAATCAGGCTTTGCTGATTATATGGTTGTCTGTTCAGGTAACTCGAATCGCCATGTTAAATCTATTGCACAATCAGTTGCCATCGAATGCCGCGCTAAAGGTATTGAGCCGTTAGGTATTGAAGGTAATGATGTTGGCGAATGGGCGTTAGTTGATTTAGGCAATTTAATTGTTCACGTAATGACAGACGAAATTCGTGACCGTTACCAGTTAGAAGAATTGTGGAACTAAGCTAATAGTGAAGGTTAACTAAACTATTATGCGACTTACCTTATATGCTGTTGGCAATAAAATGCCAGCATGGGTTACTCAAGGCTTTAACGAATATTGTCGTCGATTTCCGCGCGACATGTCGTTTCATTTAGTAGAAATCCCGCCAGGTAAGCGTGGTAAAAACGCCGATATAGCTCGCATTCTAGAAAAAGAAGGCGAATTATTACTAAACGCAATTCCAAAAGGTAACCGTATTGTTACGCTTGAAGTGGAAGGTAAACCGTGGACAACACCACAGCTTGCCCAACAACTTAAGCGTTGGCAATTAGACAGCCGCGATGTTGCTTTACTTATTGGTGGCCCCGAAGGTTTAGCCCCCGCTTGTATTAAAGCTTCAGAACAAAAATGGTCTTTATCGCCATTAACCTTGCCACATCCAATGGTGCGTATTGTTGTTGCTGAAAGTCTGTATCGAGCTTGGAGCATTAACAATAATCACCCGTATCACCGAGAGTAATAATGGCATCGAACAAACGTGTTGCTATTCGAAACCATTCGGCAGAAGCTAATTTATTTGCGCGCAGAACATTTATTGCCTTTATCGGTATACTCGCTTTATTGTTAACCTTAATTAGCAATATCTACGAGTTAGAAATTAATTCTTATGAAAAATATCAAACTCGCTCTAATTCCAATCGAATCAAACTCCTTCCCGTTGCACCTAATCGCGGATTAATTTACGATCGTAATGGCATTCTACTTGCTGATAACAAACCCGTTTATTCGCTTGAGGTTATTGCTGAGCAAACGGTTGATTTGAAGAAACACATTGTAGAAGTCAGTGAGTTGCTTGATATCAGTGAAGAAAAGCAGCAAAAACTTTTTGAAGCGCTAAAAAGCAAACGACGTTTTAAACCAGTAGAACTGCACTCGCGGTTAAGCGCACAACAAGTTGCATTATTTTCTGTCAATCAACACAAATTCCCTGGTTTTTTTATTGATGCTCGTCTTAAAAGATATTACCCATTTGGTGATTTAACGACCCACTCCTTGGGTTATGTTGCCCGCATTAACCTTAAAGATTCAATTCGTTTGGCCGAAGAAAATTTAGATGAAGATTATGCAGCAACGCGTAATATAGGTAAGCTTGGTTTAGAAAAATATTATGAAAATATACTTCATGGCACTATTGGTCATCAAGAAGTTGAAATAAATAATCAAGGTCGCATTATAAGAACGCTTGATTATGCGCCCCCAATATCAGGAAAAAACTTAACCCTGAGTATTGATATTGAATTACAAATGATTGCTAAACGTGCCTTAGCAGGCAAGCGTGGCGCGGTAGTAGCAATTGATCCACGAAGTGGTGAAATATTGGCCATGTATTCAAACCCAAGTTATGATGGAAACTTATTTGTTCACGGCATTAGTAGTAAAAACTATCGTAAATTACTTAATCCTAAAAACGACAGACCATTACTTAATCGAAGTGTACAAGGTTATCCACCCGCCTCGACAGTCAAACCTTTGCTCGGATTAACAGGATTAGAAGCAGGTGTAATTACCAATGAATCACGCTTCTACGACCCTGGCTGGTTTCAGCTAAAAGGTCTTGAACGTAAATACCGAGATTGGTGGGCCCCCGGCCATGGCTGGGTAGATCTTAATCAAGCTATTGAACATTCATGTAATGTATTCTTTTATAATTTAGCGTATCAATTAGATATTGATACGATTACCGACATGATGGAAAAATTTGGTTTTGGCGATCTTACGGGTGTTGATATCTGGGAAGATAAACGCGCTATTTTGCCTGGTAGAGAAACCAAGCGTAGTCGATACAATAAACCTTGGTATACCGGCGATACAATCGCTGTTGGTATTGGTCAAGGCTACTGGACAGTAACACCGTTACAGCTAGCTCAAGCTTTTTCTATTTTAACGAATAAAGGCGACATAAAAATCCCACATTTTTTACGTGCTACTGCAGAGTTAGTCGCAGAAGAAGTTAAAATCAATGAGGAAATCACCACCGCTGAGACTGAGGGTAATGTTAATATTATCAATAAAATGGTCACTAAAATGGCAGAATATGATGATAAACCCCCTATTGTTTTAAAAGACAGTAAGCACTGGAGTTTAGTGCTTGATGCTATGCATAACACGGCACAAAAGAAATATCCTGCATTTAAAGGTGCTCGCTATGACGCCGCAGGAAAGTCGGGTACAGCACAACTTATTGCAAAAAAACAAGATGAGAAATATGATGCAGAAGCCACTAAAGAAAAGCAGCGAAACAATGCTATGTTTGTGGCTTTTGCTCCTTATGAGAATCCAGAAATAGTGGTTGCGGTTGTCGTTGAAAATGTTTTGGAAGGTGGTGGTGGTTTTAATGCTGCGCCGGTAGCACGCCAAGTTATGGATCAATATTTTGGTGATAGAGTCATTATTAGTACCGATAAAAGTAAGCATCCACAACACAATAATGTTTATGGTGTTGACAAAAACACAGGACGTAACTAGTGCGTAATATTGGTCATGACCAACAAAAACAGCGAAGTTTCTGGCAAAGAATTCATATTGACTTGCCTCTTTTGTTGGGTATTTTAGCATTAATGACCTTAGGGCTATTTGTTGTTTATAGTGCAGGTGGCCAAGAAACAGCCATTGTTTACCGTCAAATAACCCGCTTAGGTATAGCATTATTGGTGATGTTCGCCGTTGCTCAAATCCCGCCCCTTTCCTATCAAAAATGGGCGGTGCCAGTATTTATTTTAGGTTTGCTGCTCTTAATCGCCGTACTCTTATTCGGTCATATAGGTAAAGGCGCACAGCGTTGGTTAGACTTGGGTTTTATGAAATTTCAGCCTTCTGAGATAATGAAACTGATTGTCCCCATTATGATCGCTTGGTACGTTAGCCAATATGACTTACCCGCTAAAATATCTACCATCACCATTGCATTTATTTTAGTGTTATTGCCAACCTTATTAATTGCTAAGCAACCTGATTTAGGTACGTCACTGTTAATCGCCAGTTCAGGTGTTTTTGTGATTTTTCTTGCCGGAGCAAGCTGGAAACTAATTATCGCTTGTATTGGCTTAGCATCAGCATTTGCACCCGTTCTTTGGATGTTTTTGATGAAGCCCTATCAGAAGCAGCGTGTATTAACTTTTCTTGACCCAGAGCAAGACCCACTTGGCTCTGGATATCATATTATTCAATCAAAAATAGCCATTGGTTCAGGTGGTTTGCATGGCAAAGGTTGGTTACAAGGTACACAGTCACAACTGGAATTTTTACCTGAACGCCATACCGACTTTATTTTTGCGGTGTTTAGTGAAGAATTTGGCTTTGTAGGTGTCGCAGTACTGCTCAGTGTCTATTTAATGATAGTGATGCGAGGCTTATGGATTGCTGTCCATGCCGACCATGCATTCACAAAACTATTAGCCGGTAGTATAACTTTAACCTTTTTCGTTTATGTCTTTGTGAACATAGGTATGGTGTCAGGCTTATTGCCTGTTGTTGGCGTTCCTTTGCCCTTAGTCAGTTACGGCGGAACATCAATGGTGACATTACTTGCAGGTTTTGGCATGCTGATGGCGATTAGCACCCATAAGCGTTTTATTGCTTAAATTGATTAACAACATAAAAAGAATCTGCCAGTGAAAATACAACTATTAATGATGACGCTTTTAGTCTCGATTTCTGCCTGCAGTGTCAATACCGGACGCTATCAACAACACAAAGATAGTATGCCCAGCCGAGCGCCTACGGCAAGTGAGCTTATTAATATTACGCCAAGAGCAGAGCCCCATAGTAGAGGGGGGAATAAAAGCCAATATCAGGTGCGTGGTAAAACTTATTCAGTATTAAAAAGTGCTGAAAATTTTAGCCAAACGGGTATTGCTTCTTGGTATGGCGAAAAATTCCATGGTCATTTAACCTCAAATGGTGAAATTTATAATATGTACGCTATGAGTGCGGCTCATAAAAATTTACCCCTACCCACTTACTTAAAAGTAACTAACAACGCCAATAGTCAATCAGTAATTGTTAGAGTAAATGACCGTGGACCATTTCATCAAAACCGTATTATTGATTTATCGTACAGCGCGGCTTATAAACTAGGTATGATGAAAACAGGCGTGGCTAATGTCACGATCACTGCCATTACTGATTTTGCTGTTACTGAGATAAAACAAAAACTGACTGAAAATAACTTACCTACAGATAGCGAACAACGTAAATATATTCAAGTTTTCGCCACTAAGAATGAAGTACTTGCCAATAAAACAGCCCAAGCCCTAGAGAATTTATATCAAATAAATACCATAATCCCAATGAACGATGGCCTTTTTCGTGTACAAATCGGCCCAATCAACGATGAAGAGGCGTTAAACACCCTATTGACCAGTTTAAAAAAATCAGGTTATCCAAAAGCATTCAGTCTGAAGTAATCATTCGTAACAATTTGCCACGATAGCACCATAGCAATCAGTAACAAAGATGGTATACTGCTGAAAAATTCTTCTTTTATCATTCAGTTTCGTAGGAATATTATGACTTACCCATTAGCTAAAAAGACGGCTAAAACCTCAACAAAACTTCTCTGCCTTTTAGGCGCAATTTCTTTAACTTTTTCATCTTTTTCCCAAGCGTTAACCATTATTCCATCACCACCAGAAGTTAAAGCAAAAGGTCATATCCTTATTGACTTCAATACCGGTAAAGTTCTTGCAGAGAGTAATGCCGATGCTTTGTTAGCGCCAGCCAGCTTAACAAAGATGATGACCAGTTATATCATAGGTAAAGAATTAGCAAGTGGTAATATCAACAACACTGACTTAGTCAAAGTCAGTGAAAAAGCTTGGGCAAAGAACTTCCCTGGTTCATCGCTTATGTTTATTGAAGTTGGTACCGAAGTTTCTGTAGAGTTATTAAATCAAGGGATTATTGTCGCTTCAGGTAATGATGCTTGTGTTGCTATGGCTGAACATATTGCCGGTAGCGAAGGTGCATTTGCTCAGTTAATGAATGGTCATGCCGCACAACTAGGGATGAGTAGTAGTTACTTTGAAAACAGTCACGGTTTAGACAGCCAAGAACACAAGACAACACCTCGGGATATGGCAACACTGGCAATGGCACTTATTCGAGATGTACCTGAAGAATATAAAATTTACAGCCAAAAAGTCTTTAGTTATAACAATATTAAACAATACAACCGTAATAATTTATTATGGGATAAAAGCATGAATGTTGACGGTTTAAAAACCGGTCATACCGCTCAGGCAGGTTACAGTTTAGTTTCATCCGCTACTAAAGGTGGAATGCGCTTAGTCAGTGTTGTTATGGGTACGGAAAGCGAACGAGCAAGAAAAGTTGAGAGTAAAAAGTTACTTAATTATGGCTTTCGTTTCTTCGAAACCTATACCCCTTATAAAGCGGGTGATAAGTTTGCTACCAATCGTGTTTGGATGGGCGATGTAAAAGAAGTCGACTTGGGTATTTTACTAGATACCCCTATTACAGTCCCGCGTGGTCAACGTAAAAATTTAGCCGCCAGTATTGAACTTGACCAACAATTAAAAGCGCCGTTAGCCAAGGGAACCGTTGTTGGTAAACTATTTTTACGCTTAGACGGTGAAGACATCGCAGAATACCCGTTAGTAACTTTGCAAGAAGTTAATGAAGGTGGCATGTTTAGCAAGTTAGTCGACTATGTGAAACTACAATTTGTGAACTAGTTAGCAAATAAAAAACCTTGTAATTTTAAACTCGGCTCATGCCGAGTTTTTTATTATTAAGACAAAATTGTGATTAATAATAAAAGCGGTAAATACAATGATCACATTTTATTTGATTAATGATAAAATACCCCCAGATTGACTATTGACCAAGTACTATTTAGAGAGAGAAAATGAAAACCAAGTTTGATGAATTATTAGAATTTCCGACCGTACTTAACTTTAAAGTTATGGGCGTTGCTTGCGACGAATTACCTGATTTAGTGATTAATGAACTACAAAAGCATGCACCCGGTGATTACTCTCCTAAAATTAAAGCCAGTTCGAAAGGGACTTACCATTCGCTTTCAATTGCGGTGACGGTTACCAGTAAAGAGCATATAGAAACAATTTATACAGAATTAACGGCTATTGATATCGTCCGCTACGTTCTTTAAAAAAATTACGCTTTAGCGTAACGATAATAACCTTAGTATTTGTCCGGTGTATTCCTATTATTATTTGGATATAATCGGCATCAATAGAATTAAGTGAAGTATAAACTTGAAAAATTCGTTAATCATTCGACAACTTGCCACTATGGACTACACCAAGGTTTGGCAAGGGATGCAAAAATTTACCGATGATCGTAACGAAGACACTCAAGATGAACTTTGGTTAGTCGAGCATCCAGCCGTTTTCACACAAGGGCAAGCAGGTAAAGAAGAACACTTGCTAATGCCGGGTGATATAGAAGTAGTAAAAGTAGATCGTGGCGGACAAGTGACTTATCACGGCCCTGGTCAACAAGTTATCTACTTTATGATCAATTTACGTCGCCGAAAAATGGGCGTGCGTGATTTAGTAACGCTACTTGAAAATGGCTTAATTGCCGCATTAGCTGATTTTAACATTATCGCCAAAGCTAGACCTGACGCACCAGGGGTTTATGTTGGCGAAAAGAAAATTGCATCGTTAGGTTTACGAGTGCGTAAAGGTTGCTCTTTTCACGGTTTGGCACTGAATGTAAATATGGACTTATCGCCCTTTCTTCGGATAAATCCTTGTGGTTATCAAGGACTAGAAATGGTGCAAACAGCCGATATCAGTCAATTAACAGATACTGCTCAAGCAGGTGAATCCTTAGTAAAACACCTCGCTAAATTATTAAATACCAATAATATCAGTTATAAAACTGGTTGGGACGAAATGAATGACCACTAAAACAACTCGAGTTATCCCTGGCACAAAAATGCGTGATGCAGAAAAAATGGCGCATATCCCTATTCAAATTGTGCCCTCAGAGCGTGAAACCATGCTTAGAAAGCCTAAATGGTTACGTATTAAACTACCTCGTACGACAGAACGGATTGACAGTATAAAAGCAGCGCTACGTAAACATGACTTACATTCAGTCTGTGAAGAGGCTTCTTGCCCAAACTTATCCGAGTGTTTTAACCACGGTACCGCCACTTTTATGATCTTAGGTGATATCTGTACACGCCGTTGCCCTTTTTGTGATGTTGGCCACGGTCGTCCTTTAGCCCCTAAAGTTGATGAGGCTAAAAAGTTAGCACTAACACTTAAAGATATGAAACTGAAATACGTGGTGATCACTTCGGTTGACCGTGATGATTTACGTGATGGTGGCGCTCAACAGTTTGCTGATTGTATTAGTGAAATAGCCATACATGCACCAAATACTAAAGTTGAGATTTTAGTCCCTGATTTTCGTGGTCGCATGGACCGTGCCTTAGAAATTTTAAATGCTAATCCTCCACATGTCTTTAATCATAATTTAGAAACCGCACCGCGTCTTTATACCAAAGCACGTCCAGGCGCTAACTACCAATGGTCGTTAGATTTACTGAAAAAATTTGGTGAAGCCAATCCTGCAGTACCGACAAAGTCAGGTTTAATGGTTGGCCTAGGTGAAACAGACGAAGAAATTTTACAAGTTATGCGCGACCTCAGAAGCCATGGCGTGACTATGCTTACAATTGGTCAGTATTTACAACCGAGTAAACATCATTTACCGGTAGAACGCTACGTTCACCCTGATGTTTTCGATATGTATCAAGCTGAAGCGATTAAGATGGGCTTTAACCATGCAGCCTGTGGGCCTTTAGTGCGTTCAAGCTACCATGCTGATAAACAAGCCGCAGGAGAAGAAGTTAAGTAATCCCCCTTGCAAATA
Source organism: Colwellia sp. BRX8-5 (assembly GCF_014077325.1). NCBI lineage: Bacteria > Pseudomonadati > Pseudomonadota > Gammaproteobacteria > Alteromonadales > Colwelliaceae > Colwellia > Colwellia sp. BRX8-5. Next base: position 81,908 of record NZ_JACGVR010000011.1, on the reverse strand, counting down.
ACCTAAAGCCTGAATATCTCGATATCACTCATATCATCGAAATATTCAGGCTTTATTGTATGCGACCTCTGTACCAACACATCCACGCAAGAAATTGATTTTATTAAATTAAATCACAACCACTTTTCTTAATACCTCAATAGTTCAAAAAACAAACTATTTTTACTTGCCTTGATCCAGGTTATAGTTGTACCATTACCACACACGGAACAACTGGAGCAGACAAAGAAATATGGAAATTACCATTAATATAGAAGATCCGATGCCGTTATTTACACAACTCGTTGAACAAATAAAATCAGCGGTTATTAGCGATAAGGTTAGACCAGGAGACCCACTTCCTTCGATTAGACAATTGGCTAATGATTTAGAGCTCAACAGTAAAACTGTTGCTAAAGCTTACAAATTATTAGAACGAGACTTAGTCATTCAAAGCAAAGGTTATCGAGGGACCTTTGTTCACCCTGATGCAATAGTAAATAGTAAGATGGATTTAAATGCTGATGTTTTAGCACAGTTAGATAATGCTATTTCTGCCTGTAAAACGGCAGGGGTAACCGACTCAGAAATACGTATTGCTTTTAGTAGTGCAATGAACAGTAAAAACAATTAAGGAGCAGAAGATGTCTATTAACATTTTATTTTACACATTATTTTTAAGCCAAATTATACTCATTTCATACTATTACCCTAAGCAAATAATTAAAAAAATTGATGGGGTTTTAACAAACTTTCCGCCGGAGAGTTATCCAAAACTTTACCCTGAGTCAACTGATCAACTAAATGTAGCGAAGGTACGTTATCGATTCCTAAATCAAATAATACTGGTTATTGGTCTGATATTACTGGGGTTCTATGTTTTGATGTCAAAAGATTATAGTGATAAGCAAAAATTTGCAGAAGGATTACCCTTAATGTTTGGTATGGTGCAGTTTATCCCCTATATGTTATTAGAAGTCTCTGGGTGTAGACAATTTAAACTGATGAGAAAAGCCAATAAGCGTACCAATCGCACCGCAGATTTGACACCACGTCACTTGTTCAATTATGTTTCACCTTTATTGGTTATTTCAGCTGTGGTGTTATTATTTTCTTATATTTTATTTGATTTATATATTCATAATTTTGCGATTACCAGCGACTTAATTATTAAAATAGTGACACTGAGTTTGGTACATGCACTCTTTATTGGTTTAGCCATTTGGCACCTTACCGGCAAACGTTTAGATCCCCACCAAGCAGTGAAGGACAGAAGTAGCCAAACTCAATTTGCTTTACAATCAATGGGCTCTGTGAGTATTTTCTTAAGCTTATTTTTAATGGCAAACACAGCAGTTGATGTTTATGAACTAGGTTATATGGAGATTATTATTAACAGTATCTACTTTCAAGTTATCGCCTTTGTTGGTATTGGCGGTATGCTTAGAACGATTAAAATAGAGACGATTAATTTTGATGTTTATAAGGCCGATAATTCGATAGTTTAGCGATTGATTAACCGGTAACTTTGTTACGGCCAGTTCAATGACAAATAACATATTTGCAAATGAGCTGGCCAACTTATGCTATTGTGGGTTACCTTCAAAATTTTGTTCTGATTTCATCCCTTCAATATTAATAATTTTCGAACGATTCATTGTTATTTTAAAACGCTGAATGTATTGTTTTGTTTTATTACCCTGTATTTTTTGCTCTTGCACAACCGCTAAATTTATCTGATAACGTCGTTCAACACCTTGATTAGATATCTTACTTCCATCAAGTGCATATAAACGCCCTTCTCCTTTTTTCAAAAAACGTACAAAAGGCGTTAAATTAAAAAACATCTGGTGCTGAATCTCTTTAAAGCCAGGGATAAACTCTTTAGCAATAACTTTTGAATTACAGCGAAAATGTAAGAGTTGTGCCGCTTGCTTGTTTTGTTGACGGCGTTGTTGAAAATGTTTATTAACAATATCAGGTAAGTCTTTGTTCTTAATATAATCAAGCCATAGGGTTTGCATAGACATTTTATTTTTAGACATACTATCGGTAAATACATGCTGCCACTTAGGGCGTCCTCGCTGAATTTTTCGCCAAAGATAGCGTGTGAGATCATCCTTAAATATTTCACGGACACCATAAATCACTCCTAAAAAAGTGATCAGTACTAAAGTTACTTCGTTAAATGCTGAGCGAGCGTTGAGCACAATTGACATCACGAACGCCATAACGACAGCGGTAATACTACCACGAACTAAGCGTCTTAGATTATTGTCTAGGTCATGAGTGGTTCTTTTAAAGACCACACCAAATTCACTTAATCGCTGCAACAAGCGCATTTTGTTAGTGATACGATTTGGGTCTGCTAGCGTAATTTTTGAATTATACTGGCGCTCTGTTCGGTAATTATTTTCTTGGCGACACAAGGTAAACAACACCTCTCGGGTTTCTGAATGCTCTGAGCTTTTTGGTCCATTGGCAAGCAAATTAAGAAATGACTGCTCGGTATACCAGCTTAGGTAATTATCTACATTTTCAAAGTAAGAACTTAGTTTTTGATCTAAAGGGGTATAGCGGCGCAGTTTTTTTAACAAGCTTTGTGTTTGATCAACCAATTCAAGTGCATATTGATAAAAAATTTCGATATCTTTTTCTTGTAGGGCTTGCTTGATATCTGTTTCGAGTGCGACCCTAAATTGATAAGAAAATAAATTTAAGTTACTGCGATAGTCGCCCTGATCACCCTTTTTTTGACTTATAAATCGGCTGCGAACTAAAGGTAAATGCACTTGGCGAGAAAAGTAAGCACTATGGCTTCGGATACTGCTGTGAAAGTAATTATCTTCACTGAGGGTAATAGCATTAATGCCCATTTCTTCGGGAATAGAAAAATAAAGATCAAAACGTTGTGATTCTTGTGGTGATAATTGCTGGCTAACTTTAAATGATAAATTTTCATCTTGCGTTAAGCTGATTTTTTTCACTTAATGATCCTCTCCTATTAACAACAACTGAGGGGTAAGTATCTGTCAATTTTACTCTTTTTACCATAATTGCTTTAATAAAAAAGGCCGAGAAATAATTTCTCAGCCTTTTTTATTAAAACTATGACTCATTTATCCACAGCATTTTTTATATTTTTTAGTACTTCCACAAGAACAAGGATCGTTTCTGTTCGGTGTTTTATCAAAACGCTGTGTTTTAGGGACATTTAATGCCGCTTCTAGCTCAACAATATTTTCTTTTACATCAGTATTAATTTCAATGTTAGCAATAAAATTGTGCTCAGTAACAATAGCGATAACTTCTTGCTGCCTTTCTTTTGATGCAACAACGAGCATTAATGGTTTTGCTGCACTACCGAGCTTAACGCCGCGATTAGGTTTATAACCTGCACTGCCGTGAGTGCCCATAACATCAGGAGTACCGCGATAAAAAAATTTAGACATAAAAGCACCTTAATTGAATGTGAGTGCCGAATAATCAGCCATTAAAAAATTCGCGCGAATTCTAACAGCTAAACGTAATTTTAGCTAAATTTATATAATGTTTACCCATAGAGCTAAACCAGACTTAATGAGATAACACCATTAGACGACGACTATTTCTCACAGTTCCCCCTCTAAAATAAAGATATTGTTATAAAAAAGCCAGCATCAGTGCTGGCTTTAGTTTATCAGTAGAGACTGGGACGATATGAATCGACATTAACCAGTTTGGTAAGCCAGACAATCACTTATTACTTCTTTATACCTTCAATATGGAGCTCTAATTCAACATGTGATGAAGCAGGTCCTAACGTGTCTGGAATACCAAAATCAGCTAAACCAATTTTTGTTGTTCCACTAAAGCCAACACGGTAACCACCCCAAGGATCTTTACCCTCACCAATTTTTATCGCGTCAATAATAATGGCTTTACTAACACCGTGTAAGGTTAAAGTGCCGTTAATTGCTAATTTATTTTGACCATTATCAGTAATGCTAGTGCTAACAAATTTTGCACTACCAAACTTATCCACATCAAGAAAGTCATCACTACGGACATGCTTATCACGTTCGCCATGGTTAGTATTTAAGCTGGTGGTATCCACCAACATTTCAATTTTAGCCGTAGATAAATCAGCTGCATCATAACTAAAACTGCCACTAAATTTATCAAAACGTCCCGTTAACCAACTGTAACCCAAATGCTTAATTTTGAAGTTAACGGAGGCATGCGCGCCTTTGTAATCTACGATGTAGTCTGCTGCATTAACTGTTGGAGTGAAAGCAGATGTCATAAGTAGCGTTGGCAATATTGAGGCAAGTAATAATTTTTTCATGTGAGTCCTTTTTTTTAATCGTATGAATAAAGTCTATTTATTGTTTAAACGCTGATAACCAAGCATTCTAGTTAAGGTGTTATCTTTATCGATAAAATGATGCTTTAGCGCCGCTAATGCATGTAAAACAACAGAACACATCAATAGGTAAGCAAGATATTTATGCACCGCACCGGCAATATCTTCTTGATTAGTAAACAGCTCACCAAAACTCATTATTGATATCAACTGAAAAACTTCGATTGCACGTCCATCAGCCGTAGAAATTAAATAACCACAGATCATTAAAATAAACAGTGCAGTATACAAAAATAAATGCATAAAATGTCCAAGTTTTTTTTCTGTATCGCTATGTGTTTTAAGCGCTTTTGGTTTTATCTGAGCGCTGCGCCAAATCAAACGAAAAATCATTACAAAGAATAAAAGTATACCAATACTTTTATGAAGATCAGGCCCTTGTTTATTCCAAGGATTGTAATAATCGAGATCAACCATCCAGTAACCTAAAGCAAAGAGTCCAATAACGGTTAACGCAACGAACCAGTGTAAAAAGATACTGACCCAGCCATAGTGCTTTGTGGTGTTTTTGATGTTAATTTCGATGTTCATTAGCATATTACTATTTAGTTTACTGTTAATAATACTACAGGGGTTTCGTGAACAGATTAAGTCGCTAAAGCGTGATTCATTGTTTCCATATAGCTTCTAATTGAGTCGATAATATAACAAGACCCGTGCTTTTAGTAGATTACCTACTTTACCAGTCAAGTCCTTTTTGTGCTTTAACGCCAGCTTTAAAAGCGTGCTTAATCGGTTGAACTTCAGATACGGTATCAGCCAACTCGATTAAACGGCGATGGCAAGCGCGTCCGGTTATAAGTACATGCTGCATTTTAGGTCTATTATTCAATGCCTCTATAACTTCGTCTAGTTCAATATAGCCATAAGTCACCATGTAGGTCATTTCATCAAGTAAAACAATATCAAGCGTTTCATCACTCAACATTTCTTTACTTTTTTGCCAAGCGACTTTTGCTGCTGCTACATCAGTTTCGGTACTTTGTGTTTCCCAGGTAAAGCCGGTTCCCATAACATGGTGCTTAACAGCAAATTGCTTAAGAATATTCATCTCGCCACATTCCCATTGAGTGCCTTTAATAAACTGCACCACGCCAGCTTTTTGGCCGTGACCAATAGCACGCAATACCGTACCAAAACCAGAGGTACTTTTACCTTTGCCATTACCCGTTATTACTACAAAAACACCGCGTTCTTCTGTTGCTTGAGCAATTCGTTGATCAACGTTGGCTTTAATTTTCTTTTGGCGTTCAATATGTTTTTTTTCTTTAGCCGCTGCTTTATCAGCCGCCGAGGGTAAATCACTCATATTATTTCCTATTTAACGGTATCTATTGAAAGAACTCGGCAGTTTAATCTTTTTATAAATTATTTATAATTGCAAAGAGGTTTAAAATTAGGGTATTTTAATTTAACAACAAACTTTCTTTTATGGCTTAACATCGTTTAACTAGTGGATGATGATTAGCACATAAACCTTAGCTTACTCTGTTTAAGAAGAAGCGTTTAAAGTCGCTCTCAAGTAATGGCTTAGCAATATGATATCCTTGCCCTAAATCGCAACCAATTTCTTTAAGCTTTTGATATTGTTCCGCAGTTTCAATGCCCTCTGCGGTAGTTTTAATCTTTAATGATTTAGCTAAATTAACCACAGCTTCCAGTATTAAGACCTTACTATTGACTGCATTTAAGTCGTCAACAAAGCTTTTATCTATTTTTAAAAAGTCTAAAGAAAATTGGTGTAAATAACTTAGCGATGAAAAGCCAGTTCCAAAATCATCTAAGGCGACTGGGATATTAATACTTTTCAAAATGTCTAAATGGTTTTTGACCGCGTCAACGTTTAGAATGAGGCTTTCTTCAGTGATTTCTACACATAATCGATCAGTAATATCTGCAGATTTTAGGTGCTGGTCTTGTAAATAGCCAATAAACTCTTTAGATGAAAAACCTGATGTTGAAACGTTAACACTCAACTTAAATTGTTTTGGTAACCAATCAGCCCATAGATTTAATTTACTGACCGCAAGCTTGAGCATATAAAGATCAAGCTGTACTATCTGACCTGATTTTTCTAAAATTGGAATAAAAAAATCGGGATACAAAAGCCCTAATTTAGGATGCTGCCAACGTACGAGTATTTCAGCACCAATAACCTTGCCACTGTCAAAATCAATCAAGGGTTGGTAATTACCAATAAACTCTGAATTTTTAACCGCATTATCAAAATCATACTCAACTTTGACATTGGTTGATTTATTTTGTTCTTCGAGCGCTTCGAAGAAAACATACTGATTACGCCCTTTCAACTTAGCTTGATACATAGCATGATCGGCATCAATCAATAATTGTTCTGCGCTTTCACTCGAATTGTTATAAGTCGCTATACCGATACTGACACTGCTAAAGATATTCAAACCGTCGATATTGAAGGCAGAAGCCGTAGCGACAAGGATACTTTCAGTTATACGACAGATAGTCTCATAATCAATTTTCCCATCAAGTAGTATGGCAAATTCATCGCCACCTAAGCGAGCTAACGTATCCGTATTTCTCAACCTAGTCATTATTGCTTGCGCGATACCAATCAGTAATTTGTCGCCAACGTGATGACCATAGGTATCATTAATTTGCTTAAACCTGTCTACATCAATAAATAATATCGCTATATTGTCTTGGCGATTATTCTGGCAATGTAAAAATGCATGTTGGGTTCTATCTTTGAATAGCGAACGGTTCGGTAAATTGGTTAAAGGATCATGTAAGGCTAAAAATTGCAACTTTTGTTTAGCTTCCATTCTTTCGATGGCATTATTGATATGCTTAGCCACAAACATTAACAATTGTTTGTCTTTTTCTTGAAATAAGAATTCAGTACTATAACTTTGTACGACAACTATGCCTTTATTTATCCCACTTCCAAAAGGCACCCCTAACCAAGCTTTGGGTATGTTACCACGAATATAAATGGCTTTTTCATCAAGCATCTTTTGGATATCTGCTTCATATAATAAAGAAGGCTGGTCTTTAGCTAACGCATAACCGGTAATACTTAAAAAATTAGGATCGATGTTAATACTAGTAAACGTTGCTCTATCATCAAACTCATCAATAGCATAAGGAAAATCTATTGTTTGCCCATCATTTTTTAATAGCGCAACAAAAAAATTTTTCGCCAAGGTCAGTCTGCCAATACACTGGTGCAAATATTGATAAAACTCATCAATATTTTTAGTTTTAAAGATAATTTCTGCTATTTCAAACAGTGCATCTTGAATTTTATTAGCATACTCTAAATTTTCTATTACCTCTTCTAGGCCATCGACTTTAATAATTTGAGAAATTTTCATTGCGGTAATTGTTGCTAACGCAGTGAGTGTTTTCAGATGAAACTCAGTGTAAAAATTAACACTGGCATGTTCAGAATCAATAACACCTAATAATTGCTGCTTAAATAAAATAGGAACAGCTAACTCAGATAAGGTCGTTTCATCCTCAACAATATAGCTTTCAAACTCACGAGTGTCTTTTACTAATATCGGTTGTTTAGTCGCAGCAACTTTCCCTATAACACCTTCATTAAAAGGTATGATGATAGAATTAGACGAAGTATCCCTTATGGAACTAGTCGTGATTTCACCATCATTGAAGGATTTTTTTTTGTCAAAGCCCGACATTCGACTTAGCGTCATCCCCCCTGAATCTAAGGTGTAAATAACGGCATCTTCAAAACCTAATTTTTCGACAATATTTTGAGCTAAATATTGCCAAATTTCACTTGGGGTATTTAATAACAATATATCAGTCGCAAACTGATTAGTGATGGTTAAGCTTTTTATCGTTTCTGATTTAGATAGTTCGGACAAATTCATTATGCCTAAAGTTATTTTTAAAATATATTCACTATTATTAAGCGATTACAACACATAAATATTCATGGTGAGTAGAGCAAACTTTTAATGTCCTGTCTATTTATCTAAGTAATACAGTTGATTTAGCCGTACGGAAAGGTTGACTAAAGTCTTCCTCTAAAAAATAGTTATAGCGGTACTACAACAAAAAAGGGCAGTAACATTAACATGTTACTGCCCTATCTATCAAATTGACAAAAATGACTAGTGGTTTTCAGAAACCATATTGACCGTATATTTTGGGATTTCAACAACTAAGTCTTCATCGCCAACCAGCGCTTGACAGCCTAAACGAGATTCAGGTTCTAATCCCCAAGCTCTATCTAGCATGTCATCTTCAAGTTCATCACTTTCTGCAATTGAATCAAAACCTTCACGTATGATCATATGACAAGTGGTACAAGCACATACTTTTTCACAAGCATGCTCAACGCCAATATCATTACGCAGTGCAACGTTAAGTACACTTTCTCCCTTTTCTGCCTCAACCACTGCACCATCTGGGCATAAGTCTTCGTTAGGAAGGAATATAATTTTCGCCATTTTCTTAGCTCCTAAAAGTTTTTAAACTTCGTCTACTGAATGTCCTGCTAGTGCTGTTTTTATCGAAGAATCCATACGACGTTCAGCAAAAATAGCGGTACTTTCATTTAATATTTCAATAGCTGCTTCAATATCATCGGCAACCGTGCTTTGGGCAATCTTCGCTAAAGCGGTTATTGCGTTATTTATTGTGGTAATTTCGTCATGATTTAGTAATGCGCTGTCATTAATCAGTGCCGATTGTACTGATTCAATAACTCTTGAGGCTTCAACTTGTTGTTCTTTCAACATACGCGCTTGTATATCTTGCTGAGCATTGCTCATTGAGTCTCTGAGCATTTGAGTAATTTCTTGCTCTTCTAAACCAAATGAGGGTTTCACTGTGATACCTGTTTCGATCCCTGTTGACTTTTCCATGGCTGACACTTCTAATAAACCGTCAGCGTCAACTTTAAAGGTAACACGAATGTGAGCAGCACCGGCAGTCATCGCTGGAATACCACGCAATTCAAATCGAGCTAACGAACGACAATCTTCAACAAGCTCACGCTCACCTTGCAACACGTGAACAGCCATTGCCGTTTGCCCATCTTTAAAGGTCGTAAACTCTTGTGCTTTAGCAACGGGAATTGTCGTATTTCTAGGAATAACTTTTTCAACCAATCCGCCCATCGTTTCTAGGCCGAGTGATAGAGGAATAACATCAAGTAACAAAATATCGCTGTCGGGCTTATTACCCGCCAAAATATCGGCTTGAATCGCAGCGCCAATGGCAACCACTTTATCGGGATCAATAGACGTTAATGGTAAGCGATTAAAATATTTTTCAACCTGTTGGCGAACCATAGGAACACGCGTTGAACCACCAACCATCACCACTTCAATGACTTCATCAACGCTAATATCGGCATCTTTTAATGCGCGTCGACAAGCACGTAATGTTTTAGTTACTAGAGTATTGATTAAAGACTCAAACATCACACGATTAACTTCGCCATGTTTTTCATCACCATTTTCTAGCGTTAATGAGAAACTAATAACTTCATTTTCTGTCAGTTGTTCTTTGACGTAACAGGCTTGCTGTAACAATTGACGCTCTATGGTTGCTGACAATGGTCGTTGCAAACCCGTCTGTTCGATAATGTGGTCAACAAGAAGATTGTCAAAGTCATCACCACCTAGCGCTGAATCACCACCGGTCGCTAATACTTCAAAGACACCTTTATTGAGACGTAATACTGAAATATCAAAGGTACCACCGCCTAAATCATAAACAGCAATAATACCTTCTTTGCCACTGTCTAAACCATAAGCGACCGCAGCGGCTGTAGGCTCATTAAGTAAACGTAAAACTTTTAGATCAGCAAGTTTTGCCGCATCTTTGGTGCTGTGGCGCTGGGCATCATCAAAGTAAGCAGGCACGGTGATAACAACACCGGTCAACTCACCACCTAATGCATGTTCTGCACGTTGTTTTAAACTTTTTAATATCTCTGCCGATACTTGCACTGGGTTTACTTCACCAGTACGTGTAGTGATGCTTGGATGACTTTCATCACCTGAAAAAGAATATGGCAGTGAAGGGTATTTTTTACGAATATCAGCTAATGAACGACCAATAAGGCGCTTAGCTGAAACAATAGTATTTTCTGGATCACTCACCGAATGTGCTTTAGCGGCATGGCCTACTAATACTTCATTCGCTTGGTAACTCACCACTGAGGGTAATATATCTCGACCTTCGCCATCAACTAAGGTTTCAGATAAACCACTTTTAACGCTGGCGATAAGAGAGTTAGTTGTACCTAAATCAATACCTGCGGCGAGGCGATGTTCATGAGGAACCGTGCTTTGGCCAGGTTCAGCTATTTGTAATAACGCCATTTTTAGACTCTTTTATATTCGATTACGATTAACGGGCGGTATGATATTTCATTGTAAATAAAAAAACATCGATTTGCTGTTATTTTATTAAACTAAAATTCATATGAACTAACGATCAGTCGTCATTGAAAAGTTGATCTTCTAATTTATCGAGATCGACGCGTAACTTTTGATAAAACTTTAACTTTCGTAATTTATCACCTGCCAATAAGTTTGACTGGATGGAGTTTTCATCAAGCAAGGTATGCATCTCTAAAGCGAGTTCTTCAAAGCCGGTATTTAATACTGCAGCATAATTTAGAATGGCAGCTTCATGGTCGTCAGCATGCTTAACATCGTCAAGCATTTCATGTAATTCCATTTGGCGCATTAAAAAACTGTTATCACTAAATGAAGCTTGTTCATTTGGCTGATCACTTTCTCGCAATGTTAATAGATATTGTGCACGTTTCAAGGGGTGTTTTAGTGTTTGATAGGCATCATTAATTAAGGTTGATCTTTTAACCGCGACTAATTGCTCTTGACTAGAAGCATGAGCGAACTTGTCTGGATGTACTTTTTTTTGTAGTGTTTGGTAAATATCAGCTAATTTATGAACATCGAGTTCATATTGCTCTGTAAAACCGAAAATCTGAAAATAATTCACAAAAACTCCAGCGAACGACTTAACATTAAGTCGTTCACAAAATATATACCACTGCGACTAAGTTACTTGCTACTCAGCAATATTTAAAAGGCTTAGAGACTTGGTATTAAACGTTAAAGCTTTCACCACAACCACACTCGCCTTTGGCATTCGGGTTTGTGAATTTAAAACCTTCGTTTAGACCTTCCTTAACAAAATCAACTTCAATACCATCAAGGTAAACTAAACTTTTTCCATCGATAATGATATTCACATCAGAGATTGAAAACAACGTATCATCTTCATTTAACTCATCAACAAATTCCATCACATAAGCTAAACCAGAACATCCCGTTGTTTTAATACCAAGACGTAAACCGAGACCTTTGCCTCGATTGGTAATAAATGACTGAACACGGTCTGCTGCGTCTTTCGTCATTGTAACACTCATAAATAACTCCGATGTTTAAGCAGTTTTACTGCGGTAATCTTCAATCGCTGCTTTGATAGCATCTTCAGCTAAAATAGAGCAATGAATTTTTACAGGCGGTAAAGCAAGCTCTTCGGCAATAGCAGTATTTTTAATTTTCCCTGCTTCGTCGATTGACTTACCTTTTACCCATTCAGTCACTAATGAACTTGAGGCAATCGCAGAACCACAACCATAAGTTTTAAACTTAGCGTCTTCAATAATACCGTCAGCGTTGATTTTTAGTTGTAACTTCATTACGTCACCACATGCCGGTGCGCCAACCATTCCTGTTGCTACTTGTGGATCATTTTTATCCATTGAGCCAACATTACGTGGGTTTTCATAGTGATCAATTACTTTTTCTGAATAAGCCATGATTTCTCTCCTAATAACGATGAACGAAACAAAATGCCCGCTCATCAGTAAAGTTTTTAGTGGGGATGCTTAGTGAGCAGCCCATTCAATTGAGTCTAGATCAATACCGTCTTGGAACATTTCCCAAAGTGGTGACATATCACGTAAATGCCCAATTGATTTTTGAATAAGTGTAATCGCGTAGTCTACTTCTTCAGTCGTGGTAAAACGGCCAAAGCTAAAACGAATTGAACTATGTGCCATTTCGTCATTTAAACCTAAAGCACGTAGAACATACGAAGGCTCTAAACTAGCTGAAGTACATGCAGAGCCAGAAGAAACCGCTAAATCTTTAAGCGCCATAATCAAAGACTCACCTTCAACAAAATTAAAACTTACGTTTAAGTTACCCGGATAGCGATTATCAAAATCTCCGTTAACAAAAACTTGTTCCATTGTGTTCAAGCCAGCCCATAAACGATCGCGCATTTCAGTTACGTGAGCGATGTCTTGAGTAATTTCTTCTTTGGCAATGCGACAAGCTTCACCTAAACCAACGATTTGATGCGTTGGTAATGTTCCACTACGCATACCGCGTTCGTGTCCGCCGCCATGCATTTGAGCTTCAAGACGAATACGAGGCTTACGACGCACATACATAGCGCCCATACCTTTTGGACCATAGAATTTATGTGCTGAAATTGACATTAAATCAATTTTCAACTTTTCCATGTCTACTTCGATTTTGCCAACACTTTGTGCGCCATCAACATGGAAAACAATTTTACGTGCACGACACATTTCGCCGATTGCAGCAACGTCTTGAATAACACCAATTTCGTTATTAACATGCATAATGCTCACTAATACAGTGTCATCACGCATAGCAGCTGCTAATTTATCAAGGTCAATCAAGCCATTGCTCTCAGGATCTAAATAAGTCACCTCAAAACCTTGACGCTCTAGTTCGCGACAAGTATCTAAAACAGCCTTATGTTCTGTTTTACAGGTGATAACATGCTTACCTTTTTTACGATAAAAGTTGGCAGCGCCTTTAATGGCTAAGTTATTTGACTCGGTAGCTCCTGAGGTAAAAACAATCTCACGAGGGTCGGCATTAAGAAGCTCTGCGACTTGATTTCGTGCAATATCAACCGCTTCTTCAGCTTGCCAGCCAAATTTGTGTGAACGAGATGCAGGGTTACCGTAAAAACCGTCAGTAGTCATATACTGCATCATTTTTTCTGCAACACGTTTGTCTACAGGTGTTGTAGCTGAGTAATCAAAATAAATAGGAAGCTTCATTCGCTAACGTTCTCCAGTTTGACAACACGCATTTAGTGCATGTCGTGCATAATATTCTTGGTTTTAATTAATGTTTCTAATGACGGCATAACTTTGTTTGCTCGCGCATGCGCTTTGTCTTGTCGTCTAGACACTAATTTCACATTGCGTTGCTCGACAAGTTCGGCCAACGTTATGTTTTTTAAAAAATCTTCGATTCGGTCACTTAAACCTTCCCACAATGTATGGGTTAAGCATTCGTCACCGTTTTGGCAATTACCTTTACCGTCACATCTCGTCGCTTTAATAGATTCATCAACAGCATTGATAACATCAGCAATCGAAATTTTTGCAGAACACATCCCTAAGCGATAACCTCCGCCAGGACCTCTAATACTATTTACTAAGCCATATTTTCTTAACCGAGAGAATAGTTGTTCTAAATATGACAACGAGATCCCCTGTCGCTCTGAAATATCGGCTAAAGGTACGGGTCCAGTTACTGCATGTATTGCTACATCTAACATAGCAGTTACGGCGTAACGCCCTTTTGAAGTCAGTTTCATTGTGTGCCCCTATCGAATCGTTAGCAATTCTACATAACCTTATAAAATAGTCAACTAAATACCCGACTGTTTTACTCAAGTATTCTACACCTGTTGTAAAAATAAGCAATTAATAGCCAATACCTTAGTTTGATAGGGATCAAACATCGGGTAACTCATCAATTATTTTCTATTAAATTTCGGGATCAAATGACTCCACACGTTTTTCTCGACGTTTAGCTGCCGCTATTTCATCGTCAATAAATTCGCCAACTCGAAGTTCAGGTAGATCCTCTTGACACACTTCACCACCAAGATGATTGACTTCTTTACATAAGTCAGCAACTTTTTTATCCATTAAGTGCATATGGTCAAGGACTCGCCCAATAGCTTTAGCGACAGGATCAGGATTATCCGCAGAAACCGCATAGGCGTCGAAACCAAACTTTTTAGCCACTTGGTCACGTTGTTCTTTTTCTGACTGGCTTTTTTCATTAACAATACGTGCCGGAATACCAACAGCTGTTGCATTAGCAGGCACATCTTTCACCACCACAGAGTTTGAGCCAACTTTACCGCCTTTACCGATAGTAATGGGGCCAAGGACCTGAGCTCCTGCACCGATAACCACGTTGTCTTCTAATGTTGGATGACGTTTACCGGCATTCCAGCTTGTGCCTCCTAGAGTAACACCGTGATACAAGGTAACATCGTTGCCAATCTCAGCGGTTTCACCAATAACAATCCCCATGCCATGGTCAATAAAAAAGCGACGTCCAAGTGTTGCTCCTGGATGAATTTCAACACCGGTTAACCAACGTGAAAATGTTGATAAGCTACGCGCAAGTAAATACCAGTTATTTTTCCACAACTTATGGCTCAAGCGATGGATCCAAATGGCATGCATACCAGGATAATTGGTGAGAACTTCTAGCGTATTTCGAGCGGCGGGATCTCTATCAAAGACACTTTTAATATCTTCTCTGATACGGCTGAACATATTTCTATCCTTCTATATATTGGTTAAGGCAAGTACCAATATATACCCGTTATCGGTCAAAATGCAGAATTTAGAAGGCATTTTGCATCGAAACGGGTACGATTGCTTACTTTTATTATTCTTTGTTTGCTTCTTTATCATTAGCTTTAGCGGCTCTTTGCACTGAAGCTAAGATTCCACGCATCATTTTGACTTCTTTAACATCGGGACGGGCACGATTAAATAAGCGGCGTAACTTAGTCATCACTAGGCCTGGATGACTCGGTGTAATAAAGCCGGTTTCTTTTAAAGCATCTTCAAAATGTTGATAAAAGCGCTCAGTTTCGTCCATAATCGGATATTCGTCTTCATCAAGCGTCTTTTTGGGTAAATTTTTACTTAAATTTTCGCCTTTTGTTTGAAATGCTTTTTGTTGATCAATTAAAAAACTGGTCCGCACTTCATAACTTAAGGTTTGAACCGCCATCGCTAAGTTCAATGAACTGTAATCAGGATTGGCTGGGATCTGCACATGAAAATGACAAAGTTGTAATTCGTCGTTAGTTAAACCACTGCTTTCACGACCAAAAACTAAAGCAACTGGAAAGTTATAGGCTTCTTCGACAAGTTTTTCTCCACAGCCTCTTGGCTCCAACATTGGCCAAGGTAAAGTACGAGAACGTGCGCTGGTGCCAACAACTAAACCACAATCACTAATAGCTTCCGCTAAAGTAGCAACTACCTTGGCATTTTTTAATACATCAGTAGCCCCTGCAGCTAAAGCTTGTGCTTGACCATTTGGCATTTCAATAGGATCAACTAATATAAGTTCACTTAACCCCATTGTTTTCATAGCGCGTGCGGCTGAACCAATATTACGACAATCGGAAGTATTAACTAATACAATCCGAACATTACTTAAAAGTGATGATTGCTCTGACATTATCTTAAATTACTCAATTTATAGTTAATTTATAAAATAAATTATACCTACTGGTATTAACTATCTAGATGGCTAAAATTAACAATAATATTATCATAGAACATTAACCTTGTGCTGAGAAAAAATCATCAAATTTATTGAAAATGGTTAGTGCGAAAAATTATGTGTTAGTTATTAAACATCTATGAAATTTTTTCTTTGATATTTTATATAAAAAACAATGTCGCTAATTACTGATAACTTTGCTATAATTTTCGCGCTTGAAAATCCGCTCGGCGGCAAGCCTCGTTCTTTATAAAAGTTGTTATACTGTTTAATTCTATTTACAAATATGTAAAAGGTAGTCTCTATATGCATCCTATGCTTAATATTGGTATTCGCGCTGCGCGTAACGCAGGTAAAGTTATTGTTCGTGCCATCGAACAGTTAGATAAAGTTGAAGTTCAAGCAAAAGGGACAAATGATTTTGTCACTAGTGCTGACCTAAGCGCTGAAGAAGCCATTATTGAAACATTAAAAAAATCATACCCTAACCATACAATTATTGGTGAAGAATGTGGTGTGATTAAAGGAAAAGATGACGACTTCCAGTGGGTTATTGATCCAATAAACGGTACAACGAACTTTATTAAAGGCATTCCACATTTTTCAGTGTCTATTGCTTTGAAAGTCAAAGGTAAATTAGATCAAGCCATCATCTTTGATCCTTCTCGCGGTGAACTTTTTACTGCTAGTCGTGGTAAAGGCGCACAACTCAATGGCTTTCGTATTCGCGTAAAACAACATAAAGAACTCTCTGGTGCAATTGTTGCCACAGGTTTCCCATTTAAGCACAAGCAACACAGCAACGCTTACTTAGAAATGTTTAAAACATTATTTACTAAATCATCAGATCTTCGCAGCTCGGGCTCTCCAGCTTTAGATTTAGCTTATGTCGCTGCCGGACGTGTTGATGGATATTTCCAAATTGGTTTAAAACCTTGGGAATCTGCTGCTGGTGAATTATTAATTATTGAAGCCGGTGGTTTAGTCACTGATTTCGTTGGCGATCACAACCATACAGTTTCAGGTAATATTGTTGCTGCTTGTCCACGTTTATTAAAAACTATTCTAAAAGATATCCGCCCTCACTTAGGTGAAGCGTTAAATAAATAGTCACCGTTTAGATAAACAGATTTGAAAGAAGCGCTTACGGCGCTTTTTTTATATCTTGGTGATACTTATTAACATTAAATTTACTTTGTAACGTTACTTTTATTGGTGTTTGGATAAATAAAAGGCACAATATCAGCAATATTATTTAATCATTAAAATAAGGTTTCTCTCATGAAGTGGGCAGCGCTAAGCTTTTCATTATTAACCGTTCTTGCGAACACTGGCTGTAATACAGCAGAAAAATCAATTAATTCAGTAAAAATCAGCCAACAATCTGATCAGACCAATGTGGTTGATAACGCCATCAATATTGAATATAGCAAGTTCGTCTTAGCTAACGGCTTAGAAGTTGTACTTCATATAGACCGCTCAGACCCAGTTGTTGCTGTTGCATTAACGGCACATGTTGGATCCGCTCGTGAAACACAAGGACGAACAGGCTTTGCTCATTTATTTGAACATTTGCTCTTTCTTGAGTCTGAAAACCTGGGTAAAGGTGGATTAGACAAAATGAGTGCCCGTATTGGCGGCTCGGGTGCAAACGGCTCCACTAGCCGCGATAGAACAAATTACTATCAAACTGTCCCCAATGATGCTTTAGAAAAAATGATCTGGGCTGAAGCTGACAAACTAGGTTTTTTTATCAATACGGTGACCGAAGAAGTACTCGCCAAAGAAAAACAAGTGGTTAAAAATGAAAAAAGACAAAGTTATGACAACCGACCTTATGGTCATACACAGTATGTTATTGATAAAAATCTTTATCCAGAGAGTCACCCTTACAACTGGCAAGTGATTGGTTCATTATCTGATTTACAAAACTCAACACTTCAAGATGTTAAAGATTTCTTTAGAAGCTGGTATGTTCCCAATAATGTTACCTTGGTTATTGCCGGTGACTTTGATGAAGCACAAGCAAAAGCTTGGGTACATCAGTATTTTGATGAGATTAAGGCGGGTAATGAAATAACGCCCCTTGCCAAGCAAGCGGCAAATCTAACAATAACCAAGAAAATTTATCATGAAGATAATTTTGCTAAGTTACCCGAACTCAGCCTAACTTGGCCAACAGTCCCACAATATCACTCAGACAGTTACGCATTAAATGTTTTAGTTCAATTGCTAAGTGAGGGCAAGAAAGCCTTACTCAATAAAAAGCTAATTGATGAATTAACCTTGACCTCTCGAGTAACCATGTATCACTACCAATCAGAGTTGGCTGGCCAATTAATGGTAAAGGTAAGAGGCTTTGAGAAAACTGATTTAAACCAGATTGACCAAGCAATTAGTCAAGCACTTAACGAGTTTGAAACAAAAGGTTTTAGTGATGAAGATCTTGCTACGATTAAGGCAGGTCAAGAAACAGCCTTCTATCGTGGGCTTTCAAGTGTATTAGGTAAGGGCTTTAAATTAGCACAATATAATATCTTTACTCAAGATCCTGGTTTTATTAACCAAGAAGCTAAAAATATTTTAGCCGTCAACAAAGCAGATGTTTTACGTGTTTATCATCAATATATTAAAGACAAAAGTTTTGTTGCCACCAGCTTTGTACCGAAAGGCCAAAAAAACTTGGCATTAAAAAACTCTATAAAAGCACAAATTATTGAAGAAAAAATTGTCGCTAATGCCGAGCAAAGTTTTGATGTTGACCAGCAATCACGTTATGTAAATACGCGTTCAAGTTTCGATCGAGCCAGTGAACCTAAATATGGTGAAGCCCCAACGCTATCGGTACCTACCGTTTGGCAAAGTCAGTTAAGCAATGGGCTACATTTTTACGGGATAAAAAATAGCGAAGTCCCTTTAGTACAGCTTGAGATAACGTTTGCTGGTGGCTTATTATTTGATGATATACAAAAAGTCGGTGTCGCCAACTTGGTCGCTGAAATGATGAATAAAGGGACTAAGTATAAAAGTCCTCAACAACTAGAAGAAGCGATTAATAAACTTGGCGCTACCATTAGTATTTATGCGACTCAAGAGTCAATAAAACTGTCAGCCAGTACTTTAGCAAGAAACTATCAAGCAACTGTCGACTTGATCACAGAAATGCTCTTAGCGCCTCGCTGGGATGAAAAAGAGTTTACTCTCACCAAACAAGATATTATTAGTCAAATAATACAGCAGCAAACTAACCCCAACCAGTTGGCTAATAACCAAATGAATAAATTACTTTATGATAAAACTGATATTTTATCGAATAACTTATTAGGAACTTTACAGTCCGTTGAGGAAATCACTTTAGCTGATTTAAAAATATTTTATCAAACAAAACTGTCGCCAAATTTAACGGATATTCATATTGTTGGCGATATCGATGAAACAAGCGTATTAACGGCTTTTAAACAATTAGAAAAAAATTGGCTTAATACTAAGGCTGTTTTGCCTAAGATGTTACCGGCAGCGCTGCCCACAACATCAACCCTATATTTCTATGATGTGCCCGATGCTAAGCAATCACAGTTGAGAATTGGCTTCCCAGCCTTAAATGCTATGCATAAAGATTTCTATAGTGCTCAAGTGATGAATTATATTTTAGGCGGTGGTAGTTTCGCTTCAAAACTCACCCAAGAATTACGTGAAGGAAAAGGTTATACCTACGGCGTGCGTTCAAGTTTTAGCGGCAGTAAATCAAGTGGCGAGTTTATCATTAGCAGTGGTGTGCGCACCAATGTCACATTAGAGGCTATGGCATTAATAAAATCGCTGGTAGAAAATTATCAAACTGATTTTACTGAGCAAGATTTAGCAACCACTCAAAGCTATTATTTAAAGAGTAATGCGAGAAAATTCGAAACATATAACGCTAAACTGACCATGTTAGAAAATATTAGCCAATACAACTTGCCGATAAACTATGTATTAGCACGAGCAAAATCAGTTGAAAGCTTAACTCTGGCTAACGTCAAGTCTTTAGCCAATCAACATTTACATCATCAACAAATGATTTACTTAGTGGTAGGTGATGCAAAATCACAACTACCACGTTTAAAAGGATTAGGGTTAGGAGAGCCGATTCTTTTAAATGTTAATTAATTAATTAAGAAAGATGAATGTCAGCCTAGTGATTAACCACTAGGCTGACAAATATATTGAGTACAAAAAGATATAAAGGGTGACAGCGAGTTTAAGGCTTAACCACTGATATTGATTTGTTGCCTATCTTGCATGAATAACACTAACACAAAGCCAATAAATGCCGCAGAGGCCGCTAGATTATAGGCAAGTTCACTGCCTTGCCCTCCTTGCCAAACGATACCGGCAATATAAGCGCCAATCGCACCACCTAGACCATAAACACCACCGATATAAATAGCTTGGCCACGATTTTGTTGGTCGTGATTAAAATGTTGATGGATAAATTGGATAGAAACACTATGGTACAAACCAAAACTCAGCGCATGTATGCACTGTACTAAAACAAGTACCCAAATGACATCGGCAAAACTACCCGTCATAAACCAACGTAACGAGGTAAGTAATATACTGATGGCCAGCAAAGTTTTTAGTCGGAAGTATCGAAAGAATATACTCGCATAGATAAAAATAAGAATTTCAGCCAATACCGAGATGGTAATGAAGATACCAACCGCAAATCCCGGATAAGCGAGCTCTCGAAGGTAAAGCGCAAAAAAACCATAATAAGGACCAAAACTCATTTGTAACATCAGGCCAGCAAGAAAAAAGAATATAAATGAACGACTGAATATTTTATCGCTGATTTTTTCGATCTGCTGCACAGGATTTTTAGCCTTTTTTGCAGGGGTGAGTTTCATGCTTGAAAGAAATAATCCCGCTAGCACAATGACACCTAAATAAGTAAAAGCATCTGCGGAATATCGTTCAATTAAATCCCCAGCTATCACAGCCAAGAAAATAAAACCGATACTACCCCATAAGCGTATACGCGCATAAATTTTAGCACTACGTCTAATAGAATTAAGAGTAAGCACTTCAAGCTGAGGTAAAACAGCGGTCCAGAACAAGCTAAAAATCGCTAAACAAAAAACAACAGGCCAATAACCGTTTAGCCAAAAAAGTAATGAAAAACTCAATAATGCCAACAAGGCACCACTGCGAATAATGGCTAATTGTTTACCTGATTTATCGGCGGCAAAAGCCCAAAAGGTTGGACCAATGATTTTAGTGGCTGTAATAATAGCCAGAATTTCACCTATTTCAATTGAGCTAAAGCTTTTGGCATCAAGAAAAACAGGTAGGAAGGGAATGATCAAGCCTAATATAGCAAAATACCAAAAGTAACTCGAAGACAGTCTGACGAACTTAACTGATGTCATCACTTTTGGTATTTAATAATAAAGACGACTTAGGCTTCTATATCAGGTGTTACACAAACGACATCAGCATTTTGTCCACGATGACGTAAAAAATGATCCATC
The DNA here is from genome assembly GCF_014077325.1 of Colwellia sp. BRX8-5. Classification (NCBI taxonomy): domain Bacteria; kingdom Pseudomonadati; phylum Pseudomonadota; class Gammaproteobacteria; order Alteromonadales; family Colwelliaceae; genus Colwellia; species Colwellia sp. BRX8-5. The sequence goes on along the minus strand of NZ_JACGVR010000011.1, from coordinate 60,426 downwards.
AAGGTTAGTGCTAACATAGCTTCAGCAATAGGAACCGCACGAATACCCACACAAGGGTCGTGGCGACCTTTAGTCACTAAGTCAGTCGCTTTACCATCTAAATCAATGGTTTTACCACTAACACCAATACTTGAAGTTGGTTTCATCGCAATATTTGCAACAATACTTTGTCCTGATGAAATTCCGCCTAAAATGCCTCCACTGTGGTTACTTGCAAAACCCTCAGGCGTTAACTCATCGCGGTGCTCAGAGCCTCTTTGATTGACGACAGCAAAACCATCACCAATCTCAACACCTTTAACAGCATTTATGCCCATAAGCGCATGAGCGATATCTGCGTCCATTCGATCAAAGATAGGTTCACCTAAACCAACAGGAACGTTAGTGGCTCGCACCATAATTTTAGCGCCAATAGAATCCTTTTCACGAATAATACCACGCAATAATTCGTCTAAGGCTTCAAGTTTAGTTTCGTCAGGAAAGAAAAATGGATTATTTTCTACAATATCCCAATCAATATTAGTTGCGCAAACATCACCTATTTGGGTAACACACCCTTGAATTTCAACGTTAAATTTTTCTTTTAAGTACTTTTTAGCTACGGCGCCTGCGGCGACTCGCATAGCGGTTTCACGTGCTGACGATCTTCCGCCGCCACGATAGTCACGAATACCATATTTTTGCCAATAGGTATAATCGGCATGACCTGGACGAAAGCTTTGCGCGATATTTCCATAATCTTTTGAACGTTGATCGGTATTTTCAATTAACAGCCCAATAGGCGTTCCTGTGGTTTTGCCTTCAAAAACACCCGACATTATTTTAACCTGATCGGCTTCACGACGTGCCGTAGTATAACGAGAAGTGCCAGGACGACGACGGTCAAGATCATCTTGTAAGTCAGCTTCTGATAAGGCGAGTCCTGGCGGACAACCATCAATAATTGCACCTAAGCCTAAACCATGGCTTTCACCAAATGATGTTACGGTAAATAATTTTCCAAAGGTATTGCCTGACATGAATATATCTTCTCTCTATTATTTGAATACACGATTACGGTAAATAAGCTAAATTACTTTTGTTCAAATGCTTGCGTTAAACTGTTCTGATGGCTTGTTAACTGTTCTTTAGTCAACATAAACACACCATGACCACCATTTTTAAAGGTTAACCACGTAAAAGGCACCTGTGGATAAACATGCTCAACATGAATTTGAGAGTTACCTACTTCACAAATTAACACACCGTTCTCATTTAAATGACTCGCCGCTTGAGCAAGAATTTCACGAACAATATCTAAGCCATCGACACCCGAACCTAAGCCCATTTCAGGTTCATGCAAGTATTCTTGCGGTAATGCGTCAACGTCTTCTTGATCAACATAAGGTGGGTTGGTTACGATTAAATCATAACTTAGCCCCTCAACCCCAGAAAAAACGTCAGATTGAATTGGAATAACTTGTTCTGTTAAACCATGATTTTCAATATTAATTTGTGCAACATTTAATGCATCAATTGATAAGTCGAGCGCATCAACCTCGGATTCAGGGAACGCTACCGCACAAGCAATGGCAATACAGCCGCTTCCCGTACATAAATCAAGAATACGTTTAGGTGGATTTTCGGGTGAAAAATTTGGCGAAAAGTGTTGCTCTATTAATTCACCAATAGGGGAGCGTGGCACTAAAACCCGCTCATCGACATAAAAGGGTAAGCCAACAAACTGGGCATGATTGGTTAAATATGCAGCCGGCAGTTGTTCGACGATACGTCGTTCAATTAAGGCCAATACCGCTGATTTTTCAGTTGATGTTAAACGACAATTAAACACTTGTTCATTTAACTCTACTGGCAAGTTTAAAGCGAACATCACTAAAGTTATAGCTTCATGCCACGCATTATTAGTACCGTGACCAAAAAAAAGCTCGGCTTGATTAAATTCACTGGTGGCAAACCGTAGATAATCACCTATGGTAAACAGTTCATCCTTAATCGGTGAAAAATCAACTTCGTTCACATTTACTCTCTTTATTTAACAAGTTTTATAAGGGGTACTATAACAATTAAATTAATTCATGGTGCAAATTTAAATGAAGATAAATTTTCAAGAACAAGACGATTGATTGACTAATAGCTGGCTATTGGGATTAAAAGCAACGCTGTTTTTGGATATTTAGAGCATTAACATTGATCATTGAGTTAATTTACTCGGTATTATAACCTTTTGCTTGTTATTGCCCACAGATGTTTTTAGAATTTGAATTGTTTTCCCTCTTAAAGTAAGAATGTAGTTTCCAAGATGAAATTTAAAGACGCATTGACACCCGATGAGAAAGATTTATTTATGCAGGCTATTGGTAAAGTAAAGCCAATTGTGCAAGATAAAATTGCGCCTATAAAAAAGCAAAGCCAAAATCAATCTTTACATCTTGGAAAAAACAAAGCAGATGCGAAGAAAAAACAACATGCTGAGTTCTACTTTTCTGATGAGTTTGAACCAAATCTGAATCAGCAAGGGCCGATGAAATATGTGCGTGAAGATGTTGACAGCTTTGAGGCTAAAAATTTAAGGCGCGGTCAGTACGCACCCGATTTAATTTTAGATTTACATGGTTTAGATCAGAAAACAGCCAAGTTAGAAATTGCCGCGCTAATGTTTGCTTGTAAAAAAGAGCATGCGAAGTGTGTTTGTATTGTACATGGCTTGGGTTCACAGGTACTAAAGAATAAAGTCCCACATTGGCTGGTACAGCACCCTGACGTAATGGCTTTTCATCAAGCACCACTTGAGTGGGGTGGTAATGGCGCATTATTGGTTTTAGTTGAACTTAATGATCGCTTCGCTGATATTATCTAACCAGAGCACTAAAGACTGTTGGGTGTCGTATGCGAAACTAACCGCCCTTGCGCGGTACTTATATCATAATCAATAACCGCAATAGAGGCGGTTTCAAATAACGGCGCATGTTGACCACAGGTAAACTCTTCCACTAAATAACAGACCAAAGGCATATGTGAAACAATAAGTACATTTGCCTGGGCATTATCGATGAAAGTGACATCAATATAATTATGCATTTGTTGAGCTGAGTCTTCTGGCGTTATAAATTCAAGCGTGGTTAGAGTTGTTGTTGCTAAGATGTTTTTTACAATTTTTGCGGTTTGTTGAGCGCGAACATAAGGGCTAACAAAAATAGCATCAAAGTGCTCTTTTTGATGGACCAATTTCTTTGCCATCACTTCAGCTTCACGTTGACCAACGGCAGTTAATTCACGACCTTTATCAGAAGGAGCCATTGCTTGAGCTTGACCATGTCGCATTACAAATATTCGCATAAATTTTCCAAATAACATCATTTTTTCAAATCGATGGCATTTTAGCGCTTATTTCGGTCTATAGTATAGATAATTAATAGATAAATTAAGAATACAATAGACTCTAGTTGGTGCTTCAGGTAATTTAACTAGATAATTAAAATAATCTTAGAAACAAACGCTTACCTTTCCAGTGTTCGTCACAAATGAGGTTGCTGCAGTGTTTGCCGGAGCCGATATTGAAACAAAGCCCAAATGACAACAAGCAATATAAAACCTTAACATTAGCTAATGGCTTGCGTGTTCTATTAGTTCACAACGAACAAACCAATAAATCAGCTGCAGCATTGGCAGTAAATATTGGCCACTTTAGTGACCCCAGCAACCGTGAAGGTTTAGCCCATTTTCTAGAACACATGCTATTTTTAGGCACTAAATCTTATCCAGACGGCAGTGAATATCAAAAATATATTAGTCAACATGGCGGCAGTAATAATGCATGGACAGCAACTGAGCACACCTGTTTTTTCTTTGATATCCAACATCAACATTTTACTTTCGCTTTAGATCGTTTTAGCCAATTCTTTATCAGTCCGTTACTCTCACAAGAGTTTGTTGAAAAAGAACGCCAGAATGTTGATGCTGAATTTAAACTTAAACTTAAAGACGATATTCGTCGTCTATACGATGTTCACAAAGAGACTATTAATCAAGCCCATCCTTTTTCAAAATTCTCGGTTGGTTCAATTGATACACTAGCCGACAGAAAAGAAAGCGATCTGACAACCGAAATACGTGATTTTTTTCAACAGCATTATCGTGCCAACATAATGACACTTGTATTAGAGGGCCCACAGTCACTTGATGAGTTATCACAATTAGCAAAGAATAAATTTACCGATATAAAAGCCGCAACCTCAAGCCCCAAAATAATAGATATACCGCTTTATTTACCTGAACACCAACAAATAAAAATTAATGTAAAACCGGTGAAGAATGACAGGCAACTTATTGTTAGTTTTGCAATGCCCAGCATTGATCCCTACTACCGTAACAAACCAGAATCTATTTTGACCTATTTACTGGGTCATGAGGGTAAAGGCAGTATATTGTCTTATCTTAAAAAACAGCGTTGGGCACTTAGCTTAACCGCTGGTTCAGGAGTAAATGGTTCAAACTTTAAAGATTTCAATTTAAGTATTTCGCTTACTGAATTAGGTGAGCAGCATATTAACGAAATCATTAGCAGTATTTTTTCTTACCTAAATTTAATGAAGAGCAAACCTGTTGATGAGTTTTATTATCAAGAAAAGCAGGCAATCGCTAATTTAGCGTTTAATTACCAAGAAAAACTAAAACCATTAGATTCTGTTTGTCAGTTAGTTATTAACATGCAGCATTACGGACCCGAAGATTATATTTACGGTGACTACATAATGGATGGTATGCAACAACAAGAAATCAATGTCTTGTTGGGCTATTTATCAGCAAGCAATATGCGCATTATTCATATTAGTGCGCAAAATGAATTTGATAAAAATAGTTTTTGGTACCAAGTCCCTTTCAGTATTGAAAAAATAACTCAACTGCAAATTAACACTTGGGAAAATGAAGCATTAACCGCTAATATTTCTTTGCCGCTAAGTAATCCTTATATTGTCGAAGAGCCCAAAATATATCCGTGTCAACCTGTTGCTAAGCAGGGTAATAAAACCCCCAAATTAATTGAAAAAATTGATGGTTTATCTGTATGGTTTAAACAAGACAGTACTTTTATTGTCCCCAAGGGCTATATTTACATAGGTATTGATGCCCCCCTAACGATAAAAGACAGCAAACATATTGCAATGACACGGTTATTTGTTGATTTGTATAGCGATGCTGTTATTGAACAGCATTATGATGCTGAATTAGCTGGAATTCATTACCATTTATTTTCGCACCAAGGTGGTATTACTCTACAACTATCAGGGGTTAGTACTAAACAAGACAAGTTACTCGAACAGTTATTGATAAGTCTAGTCACTGAGAATTTCATTGAAGAAAAGTTTGAGTTATTTAAAAAACAATTAATTAACCACTGGCATAACGCGCAAACCAGTAAATCTATTTCGCAATTATTTTCGATTCTTAGCTCAACAATGCAACCTAAAAACCCAACAAGTAGTTCACTCGCTAACGCGCTAGAAAATACTTCTTTCGAAGAGTTTGTCGCCTTTAGAAAACACTTGTTTGATGAGATAACTATTGAGGCGTTAATGCATGGCAACTGGTTACCTGAACATGCATTGAAATTTAGTGAACAATTAAAAGCAGCATTTAGTCATCATTATTCAGATAAGTATGCCGTTAATGTACCTGTTCTTGATATTGAAGACCAAGGTGACATTCACCTTCCTTTGCATTTACCAGAACATGATCATGCTGCCGTGGTGTATTACCCGTTCGTAGGAAAAGATTTAACAACAATAGCGATAACTATGATCGCCAGCCAAATATTGTCACCCCTATTTTTTCAAGAAATGCGGACTGAAAAACAATTTGGTTATCTGGTAGGAGTTGGCTTCATTCCTATTAATCGTTATCCTGGTATCGCTTTCTATATACAGTCACCGCACGTTGACGCTATTGTTTTAGTAAAAGAAATAAACGAGTTTATTAATAGAGCACAGGACAATTTAACACTGTTATCTGAGCAAGATTGGCAACATATTCAACAAGGTTTGGCGAGTCAATTACAAGAAAAAGACTCTAGTTTGCGAATAAAGAGCCAACGATTTTGGGCCGCTATTTGTAATAAAGAAACGAATTTCGATGAGAAACAACAATTGATCAACGTTATTTTATCATTGACGATTGATGATATTAGTCGCTTCTTTACTCAACAACTTTTATTTAACAACAATACCGACAGGATAACCTTAGCAAGTTACCAAGAAAACATTGCAGAAAATGATGAAAAAACATTGCAGCACAATGAAAGTATTGAAAAAAAATTAAAAAATTGTCAAAGAAAATACTAATCCTGCCGATAAAATATTAGGGCTAATGATATTAACTTATCTGAGTATCTAATTCATATAAGGGTAAATAAGTTGACTTAGCTCTAGCCATGATTTTTAATGTGGCTTGATGCAATATAAATAACAAAAATAATAAAATTGCTTGCTTAATTTATACCGTTCAAACGGTCAAATAATTCATTATAAATATTTTTCTTCTATTTTATATTATGAGTGGTGTAAATAAGCCTAATTGAAGCTTCTATCCAAGGTTGTATTTGTGCTTAATTTTTTTCCAAAGACTTATCTGATAAAATACCAACAGTTCTTCCGCATTTTATGCTTACTCACGATCACATTAATATTTGGTATCCAAAGTGCTTTGGCTGAACAAACAACAGCAACAACAGAAAACCTTATTGCAGAAAACACCTCACTATCCAGCCAAGCCGCTTTAAAGTTTAAGCATTTATTAACTTCTAATGGCTTAAGCCATAATAACGTCTTTGATATTGCTCAAGATCTCGATGGTTTTATATGGATAGCGACAGAAGATGGCCTCAATAGATATGATGGAAAAAATTTCGTACATTATCGTAAAAACTTAGAAGAACCTAACTCCATAGCCAATAACTTTATCCGTAAAGTATTTATTGATAAAGATGGAGTGCTGTGGGCTGGTACCCGGAAAGGTTTAAGTAAATATAATGTACTACTTGATAACTTTGAGAATTATTATCATCAAGAAGGAAATAATGAAAGTTTACAAGATGATATGGTTTGGGATATATATCAAGATAAAGACAATAATATTTGGGTATCTACCACAAACGGTATTCATAAATTTAACGAAGCAAATAATAATTTTAAACAAATAAAAATTCACGGACTTGAAGGTCGATTAAAAGAAATAAAGACTATTTATCAAGATTTAAAAGGAAACTTTTGGTTTGGCAGTTACGACAAAGGTATTTTCTTAGTTAATGAAAACCTAAATTACGCAGAGTCACTACAAAAGAAAAACAACAAATGGCATATAACTATTTTTGCTAACTCAATGTTTGATATAAAAGAAATAAATGGTAATTATTGGCTAGCCACTGATAACGGTGTTTACGTATTAGATGAAAATTATAATTTAATTGATCGTTACCATAAAACTCACCCAACCAATAAAATAATTTCGAACAGAATTAGAAGCATAGTTCTCACAGATTTATCAACAGTATGGATTGCTACAGAAAATGGCTTGAATATTGTAAATTTAAATACTAACAATATAGAAACTGTACAAAATAGCTCACAAAATAAAAGTATTTCAACAAACGAGTTATTAACAATATTTAAAGATAATTCAGATAACATCTGGATAGGTACGTATGGAAAAGGACTTAATTTCTTCATTAGCGGTAGTCAGCACTTCCAGCATTTTTTATCTGATTCAAATGTATCAATAGAATTATTTGTAATTTCGGCTGATAAAAAATTATGGGTATACTCGGGAAAATCAGGACTCTCTCCAATAAAAAGTGAAATTGATTCGAATAGTAAAGCTGTACTAGAAGATGAAGATATTTTTCAAGCTATTCCAGATAATAAAAACAACATTTGGTTATATACCTTAACTGATAAACTCTATATTTATGATACATCCACAAATGTAGCTGAGGAACTAAAGGATTGGCATAAAAAATCTATGTATAATAGGAGTTATCAGTTTCAAATTATGGGTGAGTTAATTTGGTTCATTGATAATGATGGGAAGTTAGTAAATTATAATATTACTTCCAAAAAATTCTTTAGAGTACAAGCCAACAACAGTGAGAAACTTAAAGGCATATATATAGATGACAACCAAACTCTTTGGAGCTTTTCAACAGACAACCAATTAATCAGTATTGATTTATCTCAAACCAATAATATAAAAGATAGTTTTGTTTACTCTAAACTTTCAACATTTAAAGCTGTACCAGATTTTGATATTAGTAATATTATATCTTCAAATTCATGGGTATGGTTAAGTTCCGAACAAGGAATTTTACTTTATGATAAAGACAAGAAAACCACAACATACTTCAATGAAAATAATGGCTTATCAAATAACTCAACATATTCAATAACTCTAGATAGTAAAGAAAACGCATGGTTGTCATCTAATGGCGTGATTAACCAAATCACCCCTAAATCTAAGAAAATAAAGGAATTTGGTAAAGATTTTTACATATCAGACAATGATTTCTATTCAAATTCGTCAATTAAAACATCAGATAATAGTATCTATTTTGGTATAAAAAATGGATATTTAAAACTATCCCCATCAAATATCATAAAGATGACACAAACTATTAATCCTCCGACATTTACTCAATTACGCATTGCCAACAATCGTATCGATATCAACAGTAAATTATCATCTACTTCAACTCATAAAATAAATGAATTTTCGTTGACAAAAAATTTAAGTCAGTTACAAAAATTAACTTTGAAGCATGAACAGTCCCCCTTTAGTATTGAGTTTATTTCTCCAAACACAAAGTTTCCAAATCAAGTAGCTTATCGTTATCAATTGAAAGGTTTAGATAAAGGCTGGATAGAAGCCGGAAAAAATAACTACCGAGCGACCTATACCAACCTGAGTCACGGTGACTATATTTTTGAAGTTGAAGTCTATGATTTACTAGGTACTGTTCCAAGTCAAAAAAGTACCTTAAACATTCATATACTGGCTCCTTGGTGGTTATCAAAAAGCGCGATAAGTGTTTATGCCCTACTTGTCTTATTAGTCATTACTTATTTTGTTCAGCAAATGCGCCATAAGCGTTTATTTCACTTACAAATTCAAAAAAGTGAAGAACGTTTGAAGCTTTCCTTATGGGGAAGTGGTGATGAAATGTGGGATTGGAATATAGTAACCGGAAAGATATATCGCTCAAACATATGGGGGATTTTAGAATTTCCTCAAGATGGAAAGCGTAATGTCGGCTCTGATAAAACCAATATTAACGAACATGATATCGCGCGAGTTCGTGATGCAATAAACGACCATTTCGATAATGATACCGACCATTTTGAAGCGACCTATCGCGTTAAAAATAAAGATGATAAATGGATATGGGTACTTGACCGTGGAAAAATAGTTGAACGCGATGAAAAAGGTACCCCAACCCGTATGACAGGTACTTTAAAAGATATAAGCCGCATAAAAAAAGCTGACGAACGTTTAAAGTTATTTGCCAAGTGTATTGAAAATATTTCAGATGCGGTTGTTATATACGATCGTGCTTTTAATATTGTTGATGTCAATAAATCTTACCAACGCATTACCCAAAAAACGCGTAAAGAGATGCTTGGCATAACGTTAGATTTTGCCCAATACCCAAAGAGTTTTACGAGAGATGTAAAAAAGCACTTAATAACCAAAGGCAGTTGGCACGATGAAATAGAAAGTAAACGTGATAATGGCGAGGAGTATTTAACCGACCTTAATATCGATGTGATACTTGATGAGAATAAAAGTATTTCTCATTTTGTTGGTGTGTTTTCTGATATAACTAAACGCAAAGAAACAGAAGCCGAACTGCGAAAACTCGCCAATAGCGATACATTAACAGGCCTACCTAATCGTTCATATTTTCAAGCTAATCAAACTCTGCTAGTTAATAAAAAAGCCCCTCATGCTCTATTGGTTTTTGATTTAGATAATTTTAAAAAGATTAATGACTCTATGGGACACGAAGTAGGAGACGTACTTCTATGTCAGGTAGCAAAGAGAATGCAAGCTGTTGGTAGAAAGCAAGATACAGTTTACCGCTTAGGTGGTGACGAATTTAGTATTATTATTGAAAACACCAACGATATTCATACGATCACCAGTATTGCTAAAGATGTGTTAACTACTATTGCTCAGCCGCTGAAACTGAGAAATCAAGAAGTAGTTCTTTTTAGTAGCTTAGGTATTGTACTTTATCCTGAAGATGGCATATCCCCGCAAGAGCTACTGAAAAATGCTGATACGGCCATGTACCACGCCAAAAACAATGGTGGTAATAAGTATCAGTTCTTTAGTGATTCGATGAATAAGGCAGCCGTAAAGCGCTTACAAGTTGAAAGCTTAATACGCCATGGTTTAAAAGAAGATTCTTTCTCAGTCTTCTATCAACCTAAAATTGAAATTTCTACTGGTAAAGTTGCGGGTATGGAAGCCTTAGTGCGTTTTGAAACCCCTAAAAAAGGCATTATCAGTCCGGTAACTTTTATCCCTATCTCTGAGGAAACAGGCCAAATAATTGACATTGGCGAAGTGGTTTTAAGAAAATCATGTTTTGCGACTAAAAAATGGGTTGATGCTGGGCTGTTTAGTGGTCGGGTAGCTGTCAATTTATCAGCGGTGCAATTTACCCAGCCTAATTTGGTTGGCATGATTGCTGACATTCTCAAAGAAAGTCAATTACCGGCTAAGTACCTTGAATTAGAAATAACGGAAGGTACGGTAATGGACTCTCCACAAAAAGCCATTGATATTATGTTGCAAATTCGAGCGATGGGTATTCATTTATCGTTAGATGATTTTGGCACGGGTTATTCGTCGCTCGCTTATCTGAAAAAATTTCCATTGAACACCTTAAAAATAGATAAAGCTTTTGTGGATGACATCGAAGAGTCTGAACAAGGACGTAACATGGTTGCGACTATAGTTACAATTGCGCACAACTTAGGCATGCAAGTAGTCGCAGAGGGTGTAGAAACCAATCAACAGCTCAACTTCCTCTCTGGTTTACGCTGTGAGCAATTACAGGGTTATCTCTATAGTAAACCCTTGCCAGAAAATGACTTTCAGAAATATCTCCTTTCGCACCAAATAACTAACAAATCGACTAATTTTGGCAAAACGTCACGTTAATGTCACTTTGTAAATAAAGTGACTAAACAACGGCAATGTCTTTAACAAAATCTTGACAAAATTTTGACAAAAATACAATTCCACTCCCCCCCCTCTCTAAAAGCCTTATTAAATAAGGCTTTTAATTTTTGGCACACTATATGCTTTAACATTCATGAAATTAATAATAACAATTAAGGAAATATGAATGCTTAGCTCACTTATTTTATCACTAGCAATGTCAGCGTCACCAGCACCGGTAATAGAGAGTAATACTCTAGATATAATTCAAACTGGCCGTAAGGGCGTTAGAATTAATAATCAATTGAAAATCGAAAAAACTGGCCGTAAAGGCGTTAGAATTGACCATAAATTAAAAATAGAAAATACAGGTCGTAAAGGCGTTCGTATCTAGGAGTTCAAATATGATTAACTTGTTTAAAACTCTATTTTTAACAAAGACCTCAGCAAACCCTATAGCTGCTAGCATTGAAATTAAAGAAATGCCAGCCAGTAAGTGGTGGAAGTAATAATCATTGAGTCACTATTATCAATGGTTAGTTTGAAGAAAGACACTGTTTGCTACAAGGAATGTAGCTGTCTTATTTTATCTAGAGTGATAAAGAAAAATTAATTTTAAAAACTTCTAAGCTTTTAAAATTAGTGTATTAAAGCCAAACATCTTATTCATTTTCATCCGTTTCTTCATACAGAACATTGGCCAAATAAAAGGCCCAAAAACTAATCCTGCACATGCCCAGCGCTTCAAACCTAAACCACTACGTAATGCCTGGCAGTAAAAGAACATCGAACAAACAACACTGACAACCGCTAAAAATAACAACATAATATTTACCGCTAAACTGACTAAAAGAATGGCTAAAACTTTATAGGCGAAATATAACTAATTTAGAGTATTTATTCAACTTATTTTAAAGGGTAAAAAGCATAAAAAAAAGAGGCATTAAATTGCCTCTTTTTCGTTAAATTGCCACCGAGGTGGCATAACATTGCCTGTTACTAATAATATTTATTACCTGTTTCGGCCATGGTAATTAATGCCTGGCAAGGCTTGAAGCGTTCGCCTAGTTCACTGCTCCACAGGTTCAACTTATTAACAATTACCTCTGCACCTAACGTATCGATATAATGGAATGGTCCACCTAAAAATGGTGGAAATCCGATACCGAAGATAGCGCCGATATCACCGTCTCTAGCATTACGAATAATACCTTCATCTAAACACCTAGCAGCCTCATTCAACATCATAAAAACACAACGCTGAACAAGTTCATCATTTGTTTTTTGATCTTTAATGATGATATTTAATAATGGATAGACAGATTCATCAACAAGTTTTTTGGTGACTTTTTTACCATTTTTATCTTTATAGAGGTAAAAACCTTTCTGAACTTTTTTACCTAAACGTTTATCGGCAATAAGTTTATTAAATGCTTCTGGTGCAGCAAATCGCTCGCCTAATTCAGCTTGTAAAATAGGACCAATTTTAGCACCTATATCAATACCGACTTCATCTAGTAATTGTATGGGTCCGACAGGAAAGCCAAACTTAACCAGTGCTTTATCTAACTTACCAATCGATTCGCCTTCGAGTAATAATAAGGCGGCTTCATTCATATAAGGCGCTAATATACGATTAACATAGAAACCCGCTTTGTCTTTAACAACTATCGGCGTTTTGCCTTGTTTTTTAGCAAAAGCAACTGTCGTTGAAATAGTTTGATCAGAAGTTTTTGAATGTGCAATAATTTCGGCTAACGGCATTTTATCTACCGGAGAAAAATAATGCAGTCCAATGACATTTTCAGGGCGCAAAGCTTTTGCTGCTATTTGTCCGATAGGTAAACTTGAGGTATTACTCGCAAAAATAGTGTCTTCAGCACAAATACTTTCCATGTCATCAACCATTTTTTGCTTTAATGACAAGTCTTCAAAAACAGCTTCTATAACCATATCAACGTTTTTAAAGCCGCTATAATCAACACAACCCGTAATTTTAGCCAATTGCTTTTGCATTTCACTTTTCAACATAAAGCGACGTTTAACTTTTTTGTTGAGTATGTCGTAACCATATTTCATCGCATGGCTGATACCTTGCGGCGCAATATCTTTAATACGTACATCAACATTTGCTTTAGTTGCACTGACAAAAGCAATACCACCGCCCATTAAGCCGCCACCTAAAACGCCAATTTGGCTAATCGGCTTAGCATTAACACCTTCAATGCCCTGCTCTTTTTTCATGTCGGTAGTAGCAAAAAAGATTTGTCTTAATTGAGCTGATTCTGGTGACATAACAAGTTCACCAAAATGGTCGGCTTCAGTTTGGTAACCACTGACCGATGATTTTTCGATACCACTGCGTACACTGTCAATAATTTTAAGGGGTGAAGGGTAATTGCCTTTGGTTTTAGCCAAGACAGATTTAGTCGCCTGATTGAAAATTATTTTACGGCCGACCGCATTTCCTTCAAGTGCCTTATCTAAAACACTGATTTTGCGTTGACTCTTTTTAATCTTACTCGCTTTGCCTTGTGCCGCTAGCACTAAGTTTTCAGCAGCAGAAATTAAAATACTGTTCGGCACAACGTCAACAACCAAGCCCATCTTCAAGGCTTGTTTCGCGCGTAATTGTTTACCTGTTAGCATCATATCTAATGCTTTTTGAATACCAACTAATTTTGGTAAACGCTGCGTACCACCGCTCCCCGGTAATAGGCCTAACTGTACTTCAGGTAATCCCAAGGCTGTTTTGCCATTATCACTACAAATACGAGCATGACACGCCATAGCAAGTTCAAGTCCGCCGCCTAGACAAGCACCATTAATAGCAGCAACAACAGGAATTGAGAGGTTTTCAATTTGATCAAAAATCATTTGCCCATTGCGAGAAAGAGCCGTTGCTTCACTCGCACTTTGACAGCTCGCCAGCATATTAATATCTGCGCCAGCAACAAAAGAATCTTTTTTGCCACTGATTAAGACAACACCTTTAAGCGTATTGTCATTACGTATTTCTTTTAATACCGTATCAATTTCTTCAGAAAACTCAGCTTTCAAGGTATTCATGGATTCGCCAATCACGTCCATCACTAAATGAGCAATACCATTGTCTTGGCGAATTAATGTAAACGTACTCATATTGTTACTCTCTTGTTTAAGCGCTTCATCGTTTGCTTGAGTGTTATTAGGTGCAGTCATTAGTCAGTCTCCACTATCATTGCAGCGCCTAAACCACCAGCGGCACATGCGGTAGTTAAACCGGTACCTCCACCTCGACGATTTAACTCATTAAGGGTTTGTACAATTAAACGGGTACCTGTTGCAGCAAAAGGATGACCATAAGCTAACGAACCACCCATCACGTTAAATTTAGCCATATCAATATCGCCAATCGCTTTATCTTGACCTAATTGCTCACGGGCAAATTTTGTACTGGCAAACATTTTCATATTAGCAAGCGCTTGTGCTGCAAAGGCTTCATGCATTTCAATTAAATCTAAATCTTTTAATTCCATACCTGCACGCTTAAGTGCTAATGGCGTCGCATAACTTGGCCCCATAAGCATATCTTGCCAAACATCGATGGCAGCAAAAGCATAACTTTTGATATAACCAAGCGGTTTATAACCTAATTCTTTTGCACGCCCTTCACGCATTAAAATAATGGCAGAGGCACCATCTGTTAATGGTGTACTTGTTGCTGCAGTCACTGTGCCGTGTTTTCTATCAAAACAAGGACGTAATTTTTTATAACTGGCAAGTTCTGAGTTTTCACGAATACAGTTATCTTTTTCAATAAAACTTTTATAAGGTTCACTGTAGGCGGTCATCACCTCACCGGCTAACTTACCTTCTTGCCAACTTTTTGTGGCTAAAGTATGCGAACGATGTGCTAATTCATCTTGAGCTTCACGAGAGATATTATGGGTTTTTGCCATCTGCTCTGCAGTCTGCCCCATCGATATACCCGTAGAGTATTCAGCAACAGCTGGTGGAACAGGCATAATATCTTTTAGGCCCAACTGACGAATAAGTGATATTTTTTGCCCCAAGCTTCTCGCTTTACTTAAATCAAGTAAGATACGTGCAAACTTTTTTGACACACCAATAGGCGCAACTGATGAAGAATCAGCACCACCAGCAATACCCACATCAACATAACCTGCCATAATAGCTTCTGTTACATTAACCGTTGATTGGAAGCTTGTTGCACAAGCCCTTGAGACACTATAGGCGTCGGTATTTACATTCATGCCAGTACCCAAAACAATTTCGCGGGCAATGTTTGGCGCTTCAGGCATTTGTACCACTTGGCCAAAAACTAATTGATCAATAATAGTAGGGTCAATATCATGCTTTTTTAGCAATTCATTAACGACAATTTTTCCTAAATCTACTGCTGGTACACCATGAAAAGCAGTGGCTTGTTTTGCAAAAGGTGTTCGCAACCCAGCCACTACAGCGATGCGTTCTCCGTTTCGAGTCGTTAAATTCATTTTCGTCATGTTTTACCCTTCTATCGTAATATCTAATTTTATCGTCTTCAAACCAAGAGGTCTGACCACTTGTTGATTGCTTTATTCTAACCTCAAATGAAATAAATACAACTCCCAGCTAAAACGTGAGCTATTCATTCGAAAATAAATTGTTAAAAATCATGTCAAATTGTAAAAAATCCTTGTTTTATGGTACCTGAACCTTATATATATACCCACAGGTTTAACAATAAAAACAAGTAAGTGGTAGTTAGCATGGCAATTGAACATTTTTCATCCCTAAAAGAATACTTATCTCAACAAATTATAGGTCAACACGCCCTTGTTGAAAATTTACTTATTGCATTGCTTGCCAATGGTCACCTAATTGTAGAAGGTCCTCCCGGCTTAGCAAAAACTCGTGCCGTAAATGCATTAGCTGAAGGTATTGAAGCTGATTTTCACCGCGTGCAATTTACCCCCGATTTATTACCTGCTGATTTAACCGGCACCGATATTTATCGCCCTGAAGATGGCACTTTTGTTTTTCAGCCGGGTCCTCTTTTTAGAAATTTAGTACTCGCTGATGAAATCAACCGCGCGCCAGCAAAAGTACAATCCGCTTTATTGGAGGCGATGGCAGAGGGACAAATTACGGTTGGACGTAATACTTATCCTCTTCCTGACTTATTCTTAGTGATGGCAACACAGAATCCTATTGAACAAGAAGGTACTTACCCTCTTCCTGAAGCACAATTAGATCGCTTCTTAATGCACATTGAAATTGATTATCCTGATGCTGTAAGTGAATTAGCTATTTTAAAGCTCAACCGCGGTGAAGCACTTCAACATGGCAAAGAAAGTAAAAAACCGGTAAAAGAAATATCGCAAAGTGATATTTTTGCTGCTCGCGACCAAGTGATGGAAATTCATATGGCACCGGCCATTGAAAATTATATTGTTGATTTAATTATGGCGACGCGTACTCCAGAAAAATATGATGACCAATTAAAAAAATGGCTCGCTTATGGCGCAAGTCCCCGAGCAACTATTGCACTTGACCGATGTTCACGTGCTAGAGCTTGGTTACATAACCGTGATTTTGTTAGCCCTGAAGATGTACAAGCCGTATTCCATAATGTATTACGTCACCGCATTTTGCTGACTTACCAGGCTGAAGCTGAAGGTATTAACAGTAATCAACTTCTTGATCACTTACTAAGCTTAGTCGCTGTTGCTTAAATAGCATTAATCGCTTTAACAACATCAAATAATGAACGATCAATCTTGTAAGTAAATTTATGTGGCTTAATCAAAAAAAAGAACAAAACCAGCAAGACGTTGCAAATCTGCTTAGTAGTGTTTTAAGTAATGGTATTGAATTATCAATCGATGAATTAATTCAATACCAAAACAAAACTAAACTCATTGATCTCGCTGCGCGTAAAAGTCAGCATGGTCAAATGTCAGGTAATTACTTATCTCGTAGTAAAGGGCGAGGTATGGAGTTTGACGAAGTACGTCATTATCAAAATGGTGATGATATACGTGCCATCGACTGGCGAGTAACAGCACGAACAGGTAAAACCCATACTAAAATTTTTCGTGAAGAAGTTGAACGTCCAGTACTCGTAGTAACCGACCTCAGTAATTCAATGTTGTTTGGTAGTCAGCTTTTATTTAAATCAGTACAAGCTGCACACTTAGCGGCATTAGTGACTTGGCATGCTAAAGGCCGAGGCGATAGAGTCGGCGGTATTGTTTTTAATCAACATAAACATAGTGAATTAAAACCGCGCAGTCGCAAACAAGGCGTGCTTCATTATTTATACAGTTTAGTAGAAACTCATCAACATACGTTATCTATCGAACAGCAAAAACACGAAGAACATTTATCTATTGAACAACAGCATAATTCTGCTAATGCTGCTTTTGAAGAGAATTGTGCACGACTAAGACAACTTGCTCGCCCTGGAAGTTTGGTTTATTTAATCACCGATGGTAATTATATTAGCCAAGAAACTATCCGCCACTTATCCCATATTAGTCGTCATTGTGAACTAGTTGTCTGTTTGATAAGTGATCCGCTTGAGCACGACTTACCTGATAGTAAACATAAAATGAACGTTACGGTGACCGACGGAAACTCGCGACAGCAATTATTGATTGGTGATGAAAAGGCGACTAAGAATTATCATCAACAAGCCAATGAACGAGTTCAATTGAAAAAAGATTTATTACTTAAAGCAGGCGCCCGAGTATTGCACTTCTCATCAGGTCAAACTTTAGAGCAACAATTAACTGACGGAGTCGCCTCATGGAAGCGTTAAAACAACCGTCTGAGCAATTAGCTCAATTAAAAGATATTCACTTACCAGAGCAGGTTCATAATTACCCATTCGCTTATGGCTGGTGGATATTACTTGCGTCCATATTAATAGCGCTTATTTTCGTTGTTGTAAAATGGCAAAGACGCCGAAAATTATCTCATGCTAAAAAATTAGCATTATCAAAACTTCAAAGCACCGATAATAATGACGAAATAATCACTTTATTAAAATGGGCTGCATTTCAGTATTTTCCACGAAATGAAATTGCCTCGTTACATGGCGAACGATTAAAAGATTTTTTCAAGAACACGTTAGCAATTAAGCACCAAGAAAAATTTCTAACCTTATCTGAACAGCAATTTAGTCATAAATATCAGCTTACTGAAAATTCAGAAAATGAAACGTTGAAGGAAGCCGCTCATCTTTGGCTCAGTCAAGCGCTTCCGCCGCAGTTACTAAAGCAAAATTCGGTAACAAAACATGAGAAACAGTCATGATTAATCTACTACTACCATGGGTATTGTTAGCGCTGCCGATACCATTATTAATGTATCTATTACCAGCAAAGAATCAAAACCAAGCGGCAGCATTAAAAATGCCAATACTAATTCAAAATACCTCTAGTGAACGTTTTTCAGCTAAAACTAAAAAGTCTCCACGTATTTTATTTTTACTGATTTGGAGCTTAATTGTTCTATCTGCCAGTCAGCCGCAATGGCTCGGCGAAGCAGTAAATGTACCCACCGAAGGGCGCGAAATGATGATAGCTGTAGATCTGTCTGGCAGTATGCAAGTTGAAGACATGCAAATAAATGGCAGCACCGTTAACCGCCTAGATATGTTAAAAGTATTATTAGGTGAGTTTATTGAACGTCGCACCGGTGATCGTTTAGGTCTTATTCTCTTTGGTGATGATGCCTATATGCAAACACCAATGACCTTTGATAGAAAAACAGTGCAGCAGATGCTTGATGAAGCCGTATTAGGTTTAGTCGGTAAACAAACCGCAATTGGAGATGCTATTGCCTTGGCAGTAAAACGCTTTGATGCAAAAAAACAATCAAATCGTGTGTTATTACTGTTAACCGATGGTCAAAATACGGCGGGTAAAATAACCCCAGAACAAGCATTAGAACTCGCAGTTGCAAAAAATATTACCATTTATTCAGTAGGCATTGGCGCTGATGTAATGATTCAAGATTCAATTTTTGGCAAACGTCGCATTAACCCATCTAGCGAATTAGATGAAGAGTCATTGCAACAATTGGCTAGCGAAACGGGTGGTTATTATTTTCGTGCCCGTGACAGTAAAGATATGAGTGAGATATATCAATTACTCGATGCGCTAGAACCGATAGAGCAAGACCAACAACAAATGCGTCCACTTACAGCATTATTTTATTGGCCATTATCTATAGCATTATTATTATCATTTTTTTATCTAATTTGGCTGAACCTACCCACTATCACATTAAAAGGAGCGAATAATTAAAATGGCTGACTTTCACTTTATTCGTCCTTGGTTGTTATTAGCTATCATCGCCTTATTTTTTGCGTTAAAACTCCTCAAAAAATACCGGTTGAGCCAATCTGGCTGGCAACAATTGCTTCCAAAACATTTAGCAAGCGTCTTGGTTGATAAGCAAGACAGTCGGCAAAAGTTGTCGCTTACTTTCCCTTTTATCATAGGTTTATTAGCAATTGTTGCTTTAGCCGGACCTACGTGGAAAAAACTGCCACAACCCGTTTATCAAATAGCACGCGGGTCGGTGTTGATCATGGACATGTCGTATTCTATGTATGCTACTGATATTGCGCCTAATCGATTAACAAGATCGCGATACAAAGCGATTGATTTACTCGAACAATTAAATGAAGGTGAAATAGGCTTAATCGCCTATGCTGGTGATGCTTTTACGATTAGCCCTCTGACAGCCGACATTAATAATATTAAATTGTTATTGCCATCTTTGTCCCCTGAATTAATGCCAGAACTTGGTAGTAACCCTTTAGCTGCGCTAACGCTCGCTCACGATATGCTGGTTAATGCTGGTCATAGCAAAGGTGATATATATTGGTTTACTGATGGTATCGATAATTATGACATTCAAGACATCACCGATTGGAGTAGAAGCAATAATCATCGATTGAATATTTTAGGCATAGGCACAACAACTGGAGCGCCAATAAAGCTTAATAATGGTGAACTGATGAAAGATACGAGTGGTTCTATTATCGTCCCTAAATTATCAATATCAGCCTTAACAGGCGCAGCAAAAAGAGGCAGTGGTTATTATGCAACACTCGCTAACAATAATAGTGATATTGAAGCGTTACTTCGACAACCCAGTGATATTGAAGATCAACAACAAAAAGAATCTTCAAATACGGGTGATCAATGGCAAGAAGCGGGTCCCTATCTATTATTTTTAGTCTTAGCCTTGTTATTGCCCTACTTTCGCCGAGGCCGTTTATTAGCGATATTGCCATTAATATTATTAATGTCACCCGTTGATAAAAGCTACGCGCAAAGCACAACATTACCAAGCACTACAAAACCCAATGCAGTGCTAACAAAAGAATCAGTCCCAGACAAACAGGTGACTGATGATTTTTGGAAAAATTTATGGCAAACCAAAGACCAACAAGGACAACAACAATTCAACAGTGAAGCTTTTGAGCAGGCAGCCACTAGTTTTGAAGATTCATCTTGGCAGGGGAGCTCTTATTATCGCTCAGGAAATTACGAGCAAGCATTAAAAGCATTTCAACGCCAAGACACTGCCGAAGCTCTTTATAACCAAGGTAATTCTCTAGCGCAATTAAAACGTATTGATGAAGCAATTAAAGCGTATGAACAAGCGTTACTAAAAGAGCCACAGCATCAAGATGCAAAAGCTAATAAAGCTTACCTTGAAGAGTTAAAAAAACAACAAGAGCAGCAACAAGAAAACCAAGAACAGAACAACGAAGAAAACAACGACAAAAATCAAGAACAGCAAGAACAAAACGAGCAAGAAAATCAGGGGAAAGATCAAGAGCAGAAAAACAGTGAAGATCCAGCTCAGCCAAGTGAATCTGAGCAACAAGATGATCAAAAAGAAGCGACTGACAAAGAGCAGACCGAACAAGAAAAGTCTCAACAAGAACAAAAAGATAAAGCCGAGCAAGAAAAACGAGCTAAAGAAGAGGAAGGTAAAGAAGACGACCCAAGCCAACCCGAGCAAACACCTGCTCAGCTTCGTGCCGCCGAACAATTAGCAGAAGAGACCGAACAAAAACACCAACAATTACTCAACAAAGTAACTGATGATCCTTATATGTTACTGAGAAACAAAATGCAGCTCGAATATCAAAAGCGCCGTAATAGTCGAAGTAGTCGCGCAAAAGGAAAAAAACAATGGTAAAAATAATGACCCAAACAATAATAGCCCTATTAACTATTTTGCTCAGTAATACGCTTTTTACCTCTAATGCGTTTGCGGCAACTCAAATTAGTACAACTATTGATAAGAATCCTATCGTGGTTAATGAGTCTTTTATTTTAAAAATCACCATAGATGACGATGTCGACACCAACGCTTTAAATACCTCCGCGTTATTAAAAGACTTTGTCGTTGGTAGAACATCGGTGAGTTCTCAAACCAGTATGGTTAATTTTAAAACGACACAAACAACAACCTGGACTACTTTACTAATAGGCAAATCAGCAGGCGATTTTATTATTCCTCCTTTCACCATTGCGGGCATAAACTCTCAAGCCATAAAAGTACAAATATTAGCTGAAAATGATCCGCTTGCTGACAAACAACAAGACATTTTTATTACCACTGAAATATCGGCCAAAGAAGTCTATGTTCAACAACAATTAACCTTAACAGTAAAGCTGCACTTTGCTGCAGAATTGAAGCGTGGCAGCTTAAGCGAACCAACCTTAGAAAGCGCCAGCATTACTCAAATAGGAAAAGATAAAGAAGAAGATACTATTATTAATGGCCGTCGCTATCGAGTTATTGAAAGAACCTATGCAATAAGTCCTAAAAATAGTGGTGAATTTACGTTAAAGTCACCGCTATTCTCTGGCGAAATATTAGTGCCATCAACGCGAAGAAATAACATGTTTAGCTTTTCAGAAACTAAACCTGTTAGTGTCATTGGCGATGAAATTCAACTGCTAGTTCGTCCTATCCCTGAAACATTTCAAGGCACGTGGTTACCGAGTAATTTACTGGCTATTCATCAAGACTGGCAACCTGATTTAACAACGTTCAAAGTAGGCGAGCCGATTACGCGCATCATTACCTTAACTGCAGCAGGTTTATCCGAAGAACAATTGCCACTTTTAGAGATGACGGTGCCCAAAGGCCTGAAAGTCTATCCAGACCAAGCTCAATTACATACCGGCATGAGCAGTGGCCATTTGGTTAGCCAAAAAGTTAGAAATTTTGCCATTGTTGCCAGTAAGCCTGGCGAATATCAGCTACCGGAGATAAGTATTCCGTGGTGGAACACCGTCACTAACCGTTATCAAATCGCTACAATTGCTGCTCAAAAAATTACAGTTTTACCTAATAGCGAGCTTAACACAGCTCCAGCTGTCATGAAAAATCAGCAAAACAAAGTACTTATTCCAACGGAGACAATTGTTGTTACTCAAGCATCCTGGCTACAATGGCTATTTTTAACCTTATGGCTACTTACTGCTTTAGCGTGGTTTATCAGTGCAAAACGCTCTAAACCATTGACAGTAAAAACAACGAAGATTGATAATAGAAATAATAATCCTTACTTATCTTTATTAGCCGCCTGTAAAAAAAATCAGGGCTTAGAAGTGCTCGCTTTAATATCGCCATGGATAAATACCTTACAAGCAAAAGCAGGTAACAAAATAACAGCAACACTTGATGATGCGTTAATCGAAATTAATGATAATAAATTTCAGGAGGAAATTGAGTTGTTACAGCAATGTTATTATGGGAAAGAGCAAAAAAAATGGCAAGGAAAGGCCTTAACAATCTTAATTCAAGCTATTAATAAGCAAGGATTAAAAGTTAATGAAGCTAAGGTTTTAACTCTGAATCCAAGATAAAAATGAAATATATTTTTAAAAGCGAAATAAAATAATGTCAGCTCAGGTCTCTTACAACATGGCAACAAAACAAGTTAGATATGAAGCACTAGTTAAAGCTTTGCATGGCGATTTATTCCGTTATGCTTATTGGCTATGTCACGATAAACATGTGGCTGAAGACTTAGTGCAAGAGACATTTTTACGGGCATGGCGAGCTTTAGATTCATTAAAAGATGAAAAAGCAGCTAAGTCATGGTTGATCACAATTTTACGACGAGAGAATGCTCGTCGTTTCGAACGTAAACGATTTGATATGAGTGAATATGAAGAAGCCACTATTACCGATACTAAATCAACAAGTAGCGAGCAAGAAATTGAAAACTATTGGCTGCGTGAAAAAATAGCACAAATGCCAGAAGAATACCGAGAGCCATTAGTTTTACAAATTATTGGTGGTTTTTCAGGTGAAGAAATAGCTAAACAGCTCGATTTAAATAAGAATACCGTGATGACAAGGTTGTTTAGAGCGCGTAATCAATTAAAAGAAGCTTTAGATAATACTCCCAAAGTTAGAGGTCAATACAATGGATGATTTGCAATTTAGACGTCGTATTTATGCAGATCCAAATACACGTGATGAAGATATGCTTGCTGCAATTCACAGTGACCCTGCCAAGCAAAGTTTTACACAAGAACTTGAAAGTTTAGACAGTAAACTCTTTCAAGCGTTAAATATTGAAGTACCTAAAGGCTTAAGCGATAAACTTATTTTACGTCAAACAATGGCCAGTCATCAGCAGCAAAAGCGTAAAAGTCGTGTGCGTTTAGCTTTAGCTGCGTCTGTTGCCTTTGTTATGGGTTTAACGATTAATTTTATGCAGTTTTCTAATGCCTATAACAACCTAGGAGATTATGCGATAGCTCATATTGCCCATGAAGAAGGACATTTTTCTAACACTTCAACTGCAAATGTGAGCTTAGCCTCTCTTAACGATAAAATGGCGACGTTTAATGGCAGTTTTACAGATAGCATAGGCAAATTAATGTTTGCCAATTATTGCCGGTTTGATGGCATGAAAAGCCTCCACTTAGTTTTTCAAGGTGCAACAAGCATGGTCACTGTTTTTATTGTGCCCAATAATGAAGAGCTTGAATTTACCGCTGATTTTGCAACAGATAAATTAATAGGAAAATCCCAACACTTTAAAAACAGTAATATTATTGTAGTTGCTGACAAAAGTGAATCGCTTACGCAGTGGCAAACAGCCATCGATAGAAATATTAGCTGGTCTATTTAAGTCATAAAAATAATATTTTACTGTTAACGTCGTCGCACATGAAACCATGGCGACGACGTTCTTAATCCCCTCAATTCAAACCACAGATACCATAATCGTCATGCTGAACTCGTTTCAGTATCTAGTACTGACCTCAATAAAATAGAGATTAAAATAACATATACGTTCCTTGCCATCCTTGGCACCACGCTATTGCCTCCAGGGATGGAGGTGCTTATGATTTGTCAGGAACAAAAATCATGACCGTTCATCCTGAACATATACGTTCCTTGCCATCCTTGGCACCACGCTATACCGTTCATCCAGAACATAAAAAGCCCGTTATTGAACATCAATAACGGGCTTTATTTAAGCGAGTTTACAATACCATTAATCGATATTGTGCTGCTCTATCATCTCATCAAACATCTTTTCAACAGATTCATCAGGTGCCGCGGTAAAGTTACTCACCACAACAATCGCTATTGTTGAAAGTATAAAACCAGGAACAATTTCATACATCACTGAACTCAATAGTTCACCACCGACAGTTATCGGAGCATAAATCCAAATAAGAACGGTTATAGCGCCCGTTAACATACCTGCTAAAGCGCCTTGTTTGTTCATTTTTTTCCAGTAGAGACTTAAGATAACTAGTGGTCCAAATGCTGCGCCAAATCCTGCCCAAGCATTACTAACCAAACTTAAAATAGAGCTATTTCGGTCATAAGCTAAAGATATCGCAACAATAGCAACTAGAAGTACAGATAAACGGCCAACAAAAACAAGCTGTTTATCAGTAGCATCTTTATTTAGAAACGCTTGATAAAAGTCACCGGTTAATGAGCTTGATGTCACTAATAATTGAGAAGAAATGGTGCTCATTATAGCAGCTAAAATAGCGGCTAATAAAAAGCCAGAAATGAGAGGGTGAAATAAAACCTGAGAAAATAATACAAAAATAGTTTCTGGATCGGTTAATTCTGTACCCGTTTTCGCCACATAAGCAATACCAGCAAAACCAGTTGCCATAGCACCACAAATAGAAACGATCATCCAAGTCATACCAATACGACGAGCAGCAGGTAAATCTTTAACTGACCGGATTGCCATAAAGCGCACAATGATATGTGGCTGGCCAAAATAACCTAAGCCCCAAGCCATCGCTGAAATAATCGCCAGCGCACTAACACCATTAAACATATTAAACTTTTCAGCATCAATAGAATGAATAACATCATTCATTGTTTGTACGCCACCAATATCGCTTATAACCACAAAAGGTACCAGCACAAGCGCTACGAACATAATACACCCTTGCACAAAATCGGTTAAGCTTACGGCTAAAAAACCACCAAACATAGTATAAAGTACAACAACACCTGCGGTAACGTAGAGCCCAACTTCATAATCTAATCCGAAAGAGCTTTCAAACAATTTACCACCAGCAACGATACCTGATGAAGTATAAAGCGTGAAAAAGACAATAATAACAATTGATGAAACTACGCGTAGCAAATGGCGCTTATCATTAAAACGGTTTTCAAAGAAATCAGGTAAAGTTATCGAATCATTTGCTACTTCGGTATAAGTTCTCAAACGAGGCGCAACAATTAAATAATTAAAATAAGCACCAATTACTAAACCTACGGCGATCCAAATACTGCTTAAACCTGTCACATACATAGCACCTGGTATGCCCATTAGCATCCAACCACTCATGTCAGAAGCCCCAGCGGAAAGAGCCGTCACTGAAGGACTTAGATTACGCCCTCCTAGCATATAACCTGCTGCGTCACTGGTCGATTTTTTAAAGGCATATAAACCTATACCGATCATAACAATAAAATATAAACCTAAAGAAAATAATGTACCAAATGCCAAATTAACCTCCGAAAGTATTATTATATTTTTACTAAGTAAAAAAAATGTTAAAAACTTCTGTTACTAAGCAAAAAATAGATTAAGCTAGTATGACTAGATATTTTGCTATTACTATACTTTTATTGTTTTCAACTATATTAAAGGTATTATCCATGTAATATTTTTATGCCAGCAACTAATATATAAAAATAGTTGATGCTAATTTATCCTTTTTCCAATATATTCAATATAGTTACGAAAATATCAGGAATTTTTATGTATTTTTATGCCGCCAGGCAACCCATTCTAGATAAAGACAAAAATCTTTTTGCCTATGAATTGCTATTTAGAGACAGCATTGACAACGTTTTTCCTGATATCGATGGCGATGAAGCCACCACAAAAATGATTGAAGCAAGTAAATTTAACTTAGGTATAGGAGAATTTACTGGTAATAAGCCCGCCTTTATTAATTTTACCCTTGAAACATTAAGTCTTGGTTACGCAAATATGCTGACCACTGATGAAGTCGTCGTTGAAATTCTTGAAACCGTTAAGCCGGGTAAAAAGCTATTAGCTATTTGCAAAGATCTTTATGAACAAGGTTATACACTAGCGCTAGATGATTATGAACATCAAAAAGTGTGGATACATTTTTTCCCTTATATCAAAATAATAAAAATAGATTGGAAAATATCCACTATTGAAGAAATCAAAGAAGTTAAACAAGCGATTATTAATTTCCCTGATATTAAATTGCTTGCAGAAAAAGTTGAAACTTACGACGAGTATAATCAAGCACTAGAATTAGGCTTTGAACTATTCCAAGGCTTTTTCTTTGCTAAGCCTGAGATGATAAAAACTAAAAGTCTCTCTCCATCACAGATTGCCATGGCTGAGTTACTTTATGAAACATCAAAACCCGAATTAGATTTAATCAGTATTACTTCAGTCTTTGAACGCGATGTAACGCTTTCTTATAAACTATTAAGATATGTTAACTCGGCAATATTTCGCAGACGCAATGAAATATCAACAATAAAACAAGCACTTGTAACACTAGGGTCACAAGAATTAAAGCGATTTTTAGGTTTGATGTTTGCTATAAATGTTAACCCTGACAAACCTTCAGAGTTAATTAATTCAGCGATGGCTCGTGCTAAATTTTGTGAACTTGTCTCAAAGGATATAAATGCTCCAATAGATTCATCTATTGCTTTCTTAACGGGCTTATTATCATTAATTGATGCCATTTTAGATGAAAAACTTGAAACTGTTTTAGAAAAGTTACCACTTGCGCAAGAGATAAAGATTTCTTTACTCACTAAGAAAGGCGTATTGGCTGAATTAATCCAGTTATTAGAGTACATTGAACATGCACAATGGGATGAAACCACTATTGTTATGAAGAAGTTAGGTATAGAAAAGGAAAAAGTCATTAGAGATTACAACCAAGCACTTTCTTGGGCTGACGAGCAGTCACAGATGACAAATGGCAGTTAATTAAGTCAATGGTTCGATTGACAAAAAACAAGTAACTGAATTATTTACTTGTTTTTATTGTCAATGATTAGAGAGTAACGCGCCCATGTTATAATAGGCGATACAGAATTTTATCTATATTTAGTTAAAATTACATAAGTTCTTTAGTGTTTTTAGATGAAACAGTAGTGGTTAATAAATTAAAGTCTTTTAACACTATTATTTCGTTAGTTAACCTGTCTTCAAGTGCATCGATGTCGACAACAGATTGACAAAGTACTTCACTATTTTTTTTAATTTGTTCGCCACGAGATTCCATTTCGTTTTCCATTTTTTCACCGAAATCCTCCATACGAGATTCAAAAGCGTTCATATCGCCACCAGAGAAAAGCATCTGTTGCCCTACCGCTATCATTAAACTACCAATCGAATTTTGCACCGTCTTTTCTATTGCACTTTCAATACGTTGCTCAAAATCTTCGTTGAAAAAGTTTTCTCCTGAAAAACCATCCTCGTCAAAATAAATGTCATTATCACTGGTTAAGCCCAGATCAACTTCTTTACGTATCTCTGAAAGTTGACTAGTAATTTCAGCACTCAGCGTATTATCTTGACCGAGTAACTCATTAAACGCTAAATTAATGCCGTCATTCGCAAGATCAATAGCATCTAATGCAACACTTTTTACTTGTGGAACTGCAGCCCTAATGCCAGACGAATAATCATGAACCAAGGATTGCTGATTATCTGTTAAGTCAACTTGAACACCATTGACATATAATCGTTCATTATCAACAATTTTATAGAGTGGCAGTTTACTTTTAGAGAATTCAATAGCGGTTGGCGTAATTTTAATACCACCAGATATTGTTGCATTGCATGAGTCATTTGTAAAAGATGCGGTGGAAGCGAACGTACTGCTGCTTGCCAATATAAGTGCTGTTGCGATGAGTGTTTTCATATTATGCCCTTCGATTGTTATCGATTAAATAATGCCTAACTTAATATAGACATTACAAAACTAGTGCCAACTAGTAAAACCAATAAAATTCAATAAGATACAAAATAAACATAAAATAAAATGAAAATTAAATACCATTTATTAGTGAAATAAACACATTTGTGGCTAATATGCTAATTGTTGCATTTCAATGAGACGGGATTGGCAGCGAGCAAACTCAAAACTTAATTGCTGTCCTTGGTAAAGCTCAATAATATCAACTTCAGCATTAATAATAAGTCGTATATTTCTATCATAAAATTCATCAACAACAGCAATAAAGCGCCGAGCTTCATCATCTAAGTGGCGAAGTTGGCTTAACAATTTACCGTCGCGTTGATAGTCATCTTCTACGCCTGATATAACAGACGTTATGCGCTCTCCATCAAATTGAGGAACTTGGTCAAGCAATACTAATTTAAAATGATCAGCTAGGCTAATGTAGTCTCGCTGACTTCTAGGACCAGAACATAGTGCATAAAAATCAAAAAGTATAATAGTATCTGTTTTCGCTTGAAAAGGGATTTTACGGTGATTAACGGTTATATTACCTGAAGTGCCTACAATACCCGTAATATCTAAAAACCTTTGTCTAAGCGTTTTGTTATTTAATGGGTAAGTATAATCACGATATGCGATTGCGGTTTCATCATAACGGTCTAAGCGATGATCTACAGCACCATCAACCGATAATACTTGGCAATAATCGTTAATTAAATCTATGGTAGGCATAAATCTTTCGCGCTGTAACCCATTACGATAAAGTTCTTCGGGTCGACAGTTAGAGGTAGCGATTAAAATAATATCTTGTTGAAAGAACGCCTGAAATAAGCCAGAAAGCAACATAGCGTCACCAATATCTGAAACATAAAACTCATCAAAACACAGTACTTTGATCTTTTTAGCCCATTGCTTAGCAATAAACGTTAATGGATCACTTTGTCCTGTACATAAATTTAATTGTTGATGTACTTCTTCAATAAAGCGATGAAAGTGAATACGTTTTTTAGCAGTAACGGCTAAATTTTGAAAGAAGAGATCCATAAGCATGGTTTTACCACGACCGACTCTCCCATAAAGATAAATCCCACGAATAGCAGACGATTTTTTCAGTCGTTTAGCAAGCCAAGATTTATGCTCATGTTGATAGATTTGTTCAGAAAGATCATCAAGTTTGGCAACGGCATTAACTTGTGCATAATCGTATTTAAAATTATTCGAAGTAGATAGAGCTTGGTAAGCTGAAAGCATATCTTAAGTTTTAAACGTTGAAACTAAATTTTTCCCACAAAAAAAGGGTGAGACATAAGTCTTACCCTTTTTAGCAATTTATTTGTATGAGGTAACCTAAGTTAGCTCAAGATA
This sequence comes from Colwellia sp. BRX8-5, assembly GCF_014077325.1. Classification (NCBI taxonomy): domain Bacteria; kingdom Pseudomonadati; phylum Pseudomonadota; class Gammaproteobacteria; order Alteromonadales; family Colwelliaceae; genus Colwellia; species Colwellia sp. BRX8-5. The sequence goes on along the minus strand of NZ_JACGVR010000011.1, from coordinate 30,343 downwards.
CAAAATTAAAGAGCTTGAATGTTCTCAGCTTGAGGACCTTTCTGACCTTGAGTTACAGTAAACTGTACTTTTTGGCCTTCAGCTAGAGTTTTGAAACCGTCGCCAGAGATTGCAGAAAAATGTGCGAAAACGTCAGGACCAGATTCTTGCTCGATGAAACCAAAACCTTTAGACTCGTTGAACCATTTTACTGTACCAGTAGTTGTAGACATAATAGTATCCTATTTGTTTAATATAATTAATCTTAATTTTGTTTTAGCCATTAAATAAATTTAATTCACTAAAACGATGATGCTGAGAGTGTTGCTATGACTTATTAAACAGGACGAGCTACTAACATAACTTCGAAACTTGGTACATAAATATAGGTAGTACTTTCTAGCTGCGTGCATTGTATATCGTTGACAGAAAGAGTCAAGTTTTTTATCGACTTTATTAATTCTTTTGTTTGTTTTATGAACAAACCGTTAGATTAACACTATCAACAAGCCATTTTACTGTTTCACTTTTACCGTGTTATTTGTATCTCTACTTTTTCGGATAAGTTCATCGTCACCAATAGCTATTGCAGACTTTGCTAAGCGGTCATAAAGTAAAACATTTACTGTTGCTGCCAAATTCATACAACCATTCGTTGGAATATATACCACAGCATCAGCTTTATCGATAACAGCCTGACTAATAGTGCCATCTTCAGGGCCAAACACATACATAGCATTTTTAGGGTGAATGAAGGCCGGCAATGGCACCGCTCCTTCAATTAAATCAACACATATTAGCTTGCTCCCTTCGGGTAAACTTTCCACCAAAGATTCAACACCAATTAAAGGTATTTTTTTACTGGCACTTTGTGTGTCGGTATGAAATTTCGCGGCTCTTGCATACCTAACACCACTGTAGAGTACGCTATCAACTTGATAACATCCTGCTGCGCGCATTACAGCACCGACATTACTTGGGCTTTTAGGATCGGTTAAACCTAAGGTTATCTCAGCTGATTCAGCGTTTTTATGTTTTAACGGTACTTTTATCTTTTTAGTCATTAATATAATCGTTTTGGTTAGTTACTTTACAAATACAGGTAAATTCTACAGGAATTCTCCTTAGCTTTAATAAAAAATTCAAGTAAATAATAATTTTTTATTTGTTCTCAAGTTAACGTTTGATTTTATCTATTCTACCTTAGCGACCCATAGTTTAAGCTCGAAACCTATAGTGATATGAACACTAAATAAATTTCACACTAGCAAGTGAAGTGACCAACGAAGTTTACTTTTTAAAAATTATACAAAGCTATTATTAACGCATTATTCATGAGCTCTTTCCTTGTTAAACAGTACAGTTGTCATAATCCGTTACATTTCATAAGCAACAAATCAAAAAATAATGGTCATAATAAACTAAGATTTTCTGTTAATAACTATACCTGTGTCATCAATATTTAAAAGGAAAGAAAATGAAAAATAGTCTCAAAAAACTATGGAAAGAAAATAAGTTATTATTTATTTTTATTGGTTTAATGTTAGTTTTTCGTAGCGCTGTCGCTGACTGGAGTGACGTACCTACAGGTTCAATGAAACCAACAATTGTTGAAGGCGATAGAATTTTTATTAATAAAATGGCTTATGATATTCGCTTACCTTTCACTCATATTTCTCTTGTTACACTTTCCGAACCACAAACCAATGACATCATTATTTTTGATTCAGTGGTCTCAGATAAACGTTTAGTAAAACGTGTAATTGGTGTTCCAGGTGATACAGTTACTATGAGAAACAATAAATTAATTATAAACAACCAAGTGATTAGCTACAAAAAAGAATCAACAACAAACCTGCCATCGAACAATTATCACGACAAGATTGAGACGATCAATGGCCAGCCACATTTTATTCGAACCAGTAAGTTGGCGTCACAATTGGATAACTTCAACCAAGTTATAGTGCCTACTGGTCAGTATCTAGTTCTGGGCGACAACCGAGATAATAGTGCAGATTCACGGGTAATTGGCTTAGTGCCAAGGAAGGAAATTGTTGGCAAATCTAGTCAAGTCGCTTTTTCTCTAGATTATAATAATAACTTTTTACCACGCACTAATCGTTTTTTTCATTCACTTTAAATGTTTGTTAACTACTGGTACCTTTTGCTCAGATTTTAAATCACATTAGGTAAATTCAGACGACTTTTTTATTTTAATCTCGATAATAAACGAATTTATACCTAAACTTATATATATATTCAGTGAATTGATAAAGGTATTCCCCTTCATGTTTAGATCGCTTCTTAGAGCTATTTTTCCTTCAGCTTTTGTTAAGAAAACTACACCTAACTATGAATATTTTCATCTGCTAAAAAGTGAAGGAGAAAGTAATAACACAGCTAATATATCAGTCTCTCAGGAACCGTTTCTTTCACAAATAGATAACTTAGCTGGTCAAATAAAGGATCATCAAGAAATAGATTACGATAAGTTGTTTTTTGATTTATTGTTTGGGGATGACGACACTCAGTATATCAATAAAATTGATCCTCTTAGTGATTATGTAGCTGACCAAATAAATGACTTACTGTTACGCCCACAAAATTTAATTTCTGAACTTCCCGTTATGCCAGCTTCTGTTGATGCTGTATTAACAGCAATAAATAACAAAAATTTTAATGTTAATGAAATTTTAAACATCATTGCGAAAGAACCCAGTATGGCGGCCAGCATGATAAAACTCGCTAATACGGCTAAATACCGTCGAAGTGATGTGCCGATAGTCAGTTTAAAGTCAGCTTTTATGGTGATGGGGTCACAAAGATTACTAGAAGGCGTTGTTTATGTGTTTATTAATAATTTTAGCCCAAAAAACACGCCATATTTCAAATATTTTGGCACTAAAATTTGGCAACATGCTTTACAAACAGCTCTAATATCAAAAGACTTAGCTGACAAAAGTTCTAATATAGATAATGCTTCTGCCGCCTATTTGATTGGCTTATTAAGGAATTTAGGCGAAATGATTATCTTCGACTTAATGGTTGAAGCGTTTCATCATGTTGACCCATCCGCGACACCTAGTTCTCAAACCTTTAAAGCCTTAATTTCATATCACTCGATTAGCTTAACCGCCGCGATTGTTTCAAAATGGAATTTACCGCCAATGATCATTGAGACTATTAAACAGCAAGAAAATAAACAACTGATAAAATCCCCTTTAGCCACGCTCATTGAAGAAGCGAGCTTTATCAGTAAATTGCAAAGTTTATATAGTTATAAAAAAATCAATCAAGAGCAATATGAACTCGCTTGCCAACAACTTAAAAATGAGCAAGTTAAAGCCTATGCATTAAATGTATTGCCAGTGACTACTGAGTAAAATACCTATTGAGGGCTGTTAAGGTAATAACGTTCATCAGCTTAAAAGGTATACTTTTTCTGACGATGATTCCGGTATTTATTTAACGTATGTCGTTAATAACGATATACGTTATCAGTTCTCACCTCTTTTATAGCCTCATTGATATGCTGAAAAAAAATGCTACAACCACAAAATCAAATTTACAGGTAAGAAAAGCTCTTGTTGTTTTAGACTAATACTTTTAGTATCTCTAGCATTGTATTCAACTATTATTATCCCTAATAAATTTAAGGTTACTATGTATAAAAATTCTCCTAAATCACTCGTACTAGCGGGTGCATTTTCTATTGCGACATTATTATCAGTATCGAGTAATGCGACAATTGTTGAATTTGAAACTTCTCAAGGGAATTTCAAAATTAACTTACACGATCAAACCACACCTAAAACAGTAGAAAATTTTTTAAAGTACATTAACGACGGGGATTTCAACAATACTGTTGTTCATCGTTTAGTGCCTAACTTTATTATGCAAGCGGGAGGCTTTGAATTTAACGGAAACTTTCCATTAACGGCCATTGATGTCGATAGTTCCGTAGAAAATGAACCCTTGTATTCAAATGTTAGAGCAACTGTCGCGATGGCAAAAGTAGGAAACAGTCCTAATAGTGCAACCAGTCAGTGGTTTATTAATTATAAAGATAATAGCGCTAACTTAGATATACAAAATGGTGGTTTCACGGTGTTTGGTGAAGTTATTGAAGGTATGGATAATATTGATAAAATAGCCCAGTTACCCATTTGTCAAAGTATACCAATGCCAGACTATACCGACGAGCAATGTTCTAATAGTAATTTTGTACCTGCAAATGAAAATTTTGTAACCATTCGTACTGTTACCATTTCAAATAGTTCAACCACAACGGCTGAAAGCCTATCTCCGGTAAAAAATACGCTGATTAATCAGGAGAGCAGTTCAAGTGATAGTAGCGGTGGCGGTAGCTTATCCTACTTTGCATTACTGGCATTATCTTTAGTCGGCTTACGACGTAAAATAAAAATATCTTAACCAATGTTAACTAGTCAGTGACCTTGCCGCGGAGTGCTTTTACATTGCCGCGGTGAGATTTACCCGCTAAGCGTCTTTTTTTGGAATTTTTTGATGGTTTAGTTTCTCTTCGAACCTTTTGAATAACCATTGCTGATTTAATCACTTCAACAACACGCTCAAGCGCAGATTCACGATTTTTCTCTTGTGTTCTATACTGTTGCGCCTTGAGAACTAAAATTCCCTCTTTAGTGATACGTTTATCTTTTAACGCTAATAAACGTTCTTTATAAAAATCAGGTAAAGACGATGCCTTAATATCAAAGCGTAAATGAATCGCTGATGATACTTTATTGACATTTTGACCACCCGCCCCTTGTGCACGAATAGCGGTTAACTCGAGTTCATTTTGATCTAACCAGACATTATTTGAAAGGGCCAACATATTTTACTTCTACTACCTTATTTATTCACACGTTAAGTATACCATTCATAATGAGAATAATAAGCTAGAAACTAAAACGGGAGCAATAGCTCCCGTAAACATTTAAGTATAACTACTTTGAAATTAGTTCAAATTCATTTCTTGAACTTTCTCATGGGCAATTTCAGGCGTAACTGAAACAGGCTTACTGTGTAAATTTGCTTTTAATTGGCCTTTTCTATGTTTAAGTGCGGCATCAAGCTTTTTGGCTACACTAGCAATTGCGGGAAACATGACATCGTCTTCTGCTGATACAGCAATACGACCACCTTCATAATTTGTTGTTATTTCTGCTCCATATTTTCCATGCTCTTTTGAAAGAATAATGTCTAATGAGATCAGCGTTGGAAAATGGTTAGAAATTTTTAAGAATTTTTCATCGATATGTTCTTTTACACCATCGGTAACATCTACGTGGTGACCTGAAAGATTTATTTTCATAGGTATTCCTTTTGTTTATTGCTCTATTTAAGACTTGAGGGTAAAGTCGAAAAACGCAAGGCCTTAGTATGAAAAAAATATAAATTAATTCATAAAAGAGCTTACACAATTAACTGTAGCAAAAATTATACATTTTATTTGGATTTTGCTTCATTTTTTATATTAATATTATTATTTACCCCTAAGCTAATGAAATTATATTATTTAAAAAAGTAAAGCATAAACAATAGGAGTCTTTTCATTTAAAAAGCGGTTATAATATCCGCCAATTTTTAAGTTAATTAATCGCTGTTAAGCAGTAAAGAGACCTTACATGTTTGATGATATTCGCCCTTATCGTGATGATGAGGTTGCAACTGTGATCCGAAAACTGATTAATGACCAAGGGCTACTTTCTTCTATTGCTAGTTTTAAAATGCCTCGACTGTACAAGCTTCTACCGGTAATTTGTCGCTCAGTGGTAAAATGGACGTTAAAGTTACGCGTGAGTAAGTTTCATAACATCGAAGACATTCAACGTGAAGTAGCAAAGTACTTGCATCACCTCGTAAAAAAAAGTACCGATGGTTTTACTTTTCATGGCTTAGAGAAAATTGATACAAGTAAACCTATGCTGTTTATCAGTAATCATAGAGACATAGTACTTGATGTCGCATTAATTAATTGGGCATTGTACAACAGTGGCATTAATACCGTTGAGGCAGCAGTTGGCGACAACTTATTGCATCAACCTTGGGTTGCTGACTTAATGCGTATTAACAAAAGCTTCATTGTTAAACGCAGTGAAGAGTCAAAACGTGCCATGCTCAATGCGTCAAAGCAATTATCAGCCTATATTCACCATACAGTTTATGAGCGCCAACAAAACATCTGGATAGCGCAGCGAGAAGGTCGTGCTAAAGACGGGATAGACAAAACCAACTCGGCTTTAATTTCAATGTTATTACTAAACAAAGACAAGCAAACGCCGCTTGCAGACTATTTAAATGAAATTAATATTGTACCTGTTTCAATTTCGTATGAATTTGATCCCTGTGATAGAGATAAAGCCATCGAACTTGCAGAACGAGAAGCAACGGGGTGTTATAAAAAGAAAGAAAACGAAGACTTAAATAGTATTACACAAGGGTTAATGGGGAAAAAAGGTCGTGTTCATGTTGAGTTCTGCCACGCGATTAAAGGCGACTATGCCGATAGTAAAGCCGTTGCAAAAGCTATTGATAAAGAGATTATCAGTAACTATAAATTATATGACAGCAACTTAACGGCTTATGCCCAGCTTCACCAGCAAGATGACATTAAGCAAAGCGTAATGAATCAGTTAAATAGCAGGATGTCTGATTTAACTGAACAGCAGCAGCATTGGTTATTAACTATGTATGCAAATCCTGTTAGAGCGAAACAAGCAGTAGATTAATGGCTAACAGTAACGTGTATTAATAAAAAACGGCGCTTTATAGCGCCGTTTTCATATAAAGATAACCTTATTTTTTTATTGATATGTGATAATTTTTTACATTATTAGCAAAAGAGTTATTATTTTCATTTTGATAATACAATAAATAATTTTCATATTTATCAGTATCTTCACTTTGTACCAAATCTGTACTGGTACCCAATACAAGGGTCTCATCATTAATAATACCTTCATAACCAGGTAAAGCTGTAGTTACGGGTAATTGACCAGTAATTCGCCCATAACTTGTCCATTTAGCTGGCATAGGTGTATTATTTTCGGGGTGGTAAGCTTGATAATTGACGGTAATTATAGCCAAAGGATAATTAGCAACATTACTGTAATCATAACTCCAGTCTGATTTGATTTCTGAGAAATAAATATCATCAACATCTGGCTTTTTCGTTGCAGCCGCTAAGGCAAAACTAGTGTTAAAAGCTGAAGAAATAACTTGGTGCTGGCTCGATATTTTTATTTGACCAAAGGCAGAATCAGTTTCAGATAAAATAACCTCAGCATTTGATTGATAAACAGTTTCTGAAACGTAAAGATGGCTATTAAATAAATCAACTGAGTTATCATCTTCAAGAACTCTTGTTGCAAAATGCGCCTGCCCCAAAAATAACTGTTGTGTTGTAAAAGGCTGATGATTTTTATTTAAGCCAATTTGTTCAATAGCGGCAAAAGCTGAAAGTTGCCATACAGCTTGATTGTCGCTATTAACGGCTGTTTGACTAAAATCATCAATAAAGCCAGCAGCACCCAAAACGTTACTGTTATTTCCAGTACCAACAAGCGAGAAAGAATGTAGTGGCCAAGCGCCATCAATTGCTCGGCAAGCTTCAACATTAATAAAGTCAGTGCGTTGTGAGTCTACAGCTTCAGTGCTGGTAAATGTTGCTGAGCTGGTTACTTGAGTTATATCAGAGATAGGGGTATGCGATACTTCAACATTTCGAGTAATACATTCACAATTAGCATCAACAACTTTACTGATATGTTCTGCCTGATAAATAGCGGGCGTTGTTGCTTTTACCTGATGAAAACTAACAAAATCTAAACCTTCCACTTTTCCTACTTGCTGAGTTTTAGCAACAAGTGTGTAATTGATGAGTTCATTGTCTGATAAAAAACTAAAAAGTCCATCATCGTTTGGCTGTAACTTTGTAACAACACTCCAATCATTATTTTGAATAAACAACTCAACATCAACAAACGGTAGTTTTTCGCCACATTTATTGGTCAGTGTAGACGTTAATGAAAAAGCATAACTTTTTGGCGCTGTTGGGGTCGTATTATCGCTGCCACCACCTCCTCCACATGCTTGTATACCCAAAAAGATAGGCAGTAATAAAAGTGTTTTTTTATAGTTGTTTAACAATGAGTTTATTGGGCGGTTTTGTAGCTGAAATAATTTTAATAGCATATCAAGAATTCTTCCTAAGTTTAGCGATCCATTACAGTAATTATAAAGTAATCACCACTAAGACTTAAAGCACTAATATCATCGAGTCTTGTATTCATTATAAAAAATGATATTTTAGCTTTATATAAAGAAAAAAGATCAGCAAATGCTGATCTTTTGATATTTAAATTAACGTGTTAAGTTTATTTTTGCTGATAGAAAGCCGACATAGCTTTATATAATGAATATAAGTCAACTTTTGAACCTACCGCATAAGGAGAGTGAATTGACAAAATGGGTACACCAAAATCAATTACTTCCATATTGTCATTAGACAAATCGCTACCAATAGTTCCGCCAGAAGCTTTACCTTTATAAGTCGATGTTTGCCATTTGATTTTATTATTATCTAAGTAATTACGTGTCCATGCCATGTACTCTGAATTAGCATTAAAACCACCACCGTAAAGTTTCAAGTTAATACCGTTACCTAAACGTGGCGCATTGCCTAATTCCCAAACACCAGCCCAATTAGGATTAACACCCGGGTTAACATCCGCTGAAATAACTTTGGTATTACGCAAAACTTTACGTAACTGGTAATCGTTATAATCGTCACCCATTTGGTTGTATAACAAGCCACTTAACATATCAACAAGATAAGTTGAGCTTGCCCCGGTATTATTAATATTGCCCACTTCTTCGTTATCCACTAAAAAGGCAACCGAGGTATACTCTGGAATTTTCTGTTCAAAGATGGCAGTAACAGCGGCAATAGAGCTTGCCTTATCATCTTGGCCATAAGCAGCGATCATGCTGCGATCAAAGCCAACATCGCGAGGTTTAGTTGCTGGTACTAAGGCTAATTCAGCAGACACTAAGTCTTCGACTGAAATGTCATACTCTGTTTTTAAGAAATCGGTGATCAATTCTTTTATTGATTTATCTAAGTCAGGCTTAGCTGCGATAATAACATCAAGTTCTTCTTTCTTGATCACATCACGACTTTTACGATCCCTGTTTGGATGATCAACATGCGGGGCTAAATCAGGTACCATAAAGATGGGATCGTTTTCATCAAAGCCAACAGAGATATTAACAACTGTCCCATCTTTTTTGTCAACGCGGCCAACCAGTGCTAAAGGGATATTGACCCATTGATAGGTTTTAATACCACCATGAACATAAGTCTGCAGCATAGCAAACTTCTCTTTTTCATAAAGCGGTCGTCCTTTAAGTTCTAGGCGAGGTGAATCAATATGAGCGCCAACAATACGAGTACCTTGCTCAAGGCCTTTTTTACCAATAACAATTAATGAAATAGTACGGTCACGATTGACGTCATAAAAACGAGCACCTGGCTTTAAGTTACTTTTTTCAGACAAACGCTTAAAACCTTGTTTCTCAGCACGTTTTATAGTTTCTGTAACAAAGGTTAATTCTGTTGGTGTTTGATAAATAAAAGTTTTGTAATCGGTCGCATATTTTTCAACGGCAACTAACTCACTTTCAGATAAATTTAGCCAGGTTGATGGTGAAACTTTCTTTGCTTGATCTTTTTCAGCGGTATCTGCATAACTATGACCAGAAAGGGCCATAGTACTTATTATTGCGATGCTTGTTAGGGTTCTTTTTATGTTCATTATTATTTCTTTTGATTAATGGCTCCTGATTATAATAAAGAGAAGTAACGTCCCCTTACAAGGTTTATTCGTTTGAACAGATAGAAAATAAGATGAACGTCGGCATTTTAATCTCCTTATTACAATAAATGCTCATCGCGTTGATCAATATTACTCAGCACAATTAACTTTTGACATAAAGCAGCAAACAGAAACAATAAAAAGTGAACAACAAACAACACTTATTTGACATGAATAAATACTAAGAAAATACTAATACCACTCTGTTTTAATTAAAAAAGTAGATAAAAATAAGTTGATAAAAAGCAAGCTTTGTTAAAAATCAGTTGAAATTCGATCAACTCCATTATTTACGCGATGACTGAAGTAAATTTCCCCCGCTTATATGATATAAATACTGAGGTATTTACAATGAAAAGTGTTTCCACTAGGAAATCTTAAAAATAATAAAGTAGGATCTGGGTAAATGATATTAAATAAATCTCAAATAGCTAAGGCGCTGTCCATTGCTATTATTGGCTCAAGTGTTGCACTGATGGGCTGTGAAAAAGCAGACACAGCAAGCGACTCAGCAGTCGCTGAAACCGTACAACAACAAACAAGTTTATTACGCACTCAAAGTGAATCACTTGAAGCAGTTTATGCTGAGATGCGTGCTAAACAAGTCAGCAACGTTAGCTATAAATTAAGTGTGACGATTGATAATAAAAGCGAAAGTTTTTCTGGCTCTACCGAATTACTCTTTGACTTAGTAGAGAACAATCAAAATGATTTAACCATAGATTTTGATGAAGGTACTATAAAGTCATTAAAAGTTAATGGCAAAGTAGTTAAGTTTAGCTATGAAAAATGGTTTATCACTATTCCTGCTAGCGAGTTAACTGCGGGTAAGCAAAGTATTACTATAGATTACCAGCGTCCTTACTCTACTGACGGCTCTGGTTTCCATCGTTTTGTTGACCCTAAAAATGGTGAAGTTTACTTATACACCGATTTTGAACCTTATGACGCGAACCGATTATTTCCTCACTTTGATCAACCTGATTTAAAAGCCAGCTACGAAATACAAGTGACCGCTCCCGCTCATTGGCAAATAATTAGCGCCACTCGCGAAACAACTATTAGCGAAAGCGGTGATAACAAAGTATGGTCATTCCCTGCTTCAGCAAGATTCTCTTCTTATGTTTTCTCTCTTCATGCGGGTAATTACGCTGTATGGGAAGATGATTTTGAAGGGATGAAATTGCGTTTATTTGCTCGTCAAAGTTTAGCCGAATACGTTAAAACTGACGAATGGTTTATTCCAACCAAACAAAGTTTTGCCTTCTTCAATAAGTACTTTGATGTGCAATACCCTTTTGGCAAATATGACCAAATTGTCGCACCTGACTTTAATGCCGGTGCTATGGAAAACGTTGCTGCGGTTACATTCAATGAAGGCTATATTGCACGTGGAGAGAAATCAACTAGTGCTCGTATGAGTCTTGCTAATGTTATTGCTCATGAAATGGCACACATGTGGTTTGGTGATTTAGTCACCATGCGCTGGTGGAACGGCTTATGGTTAAATGAAAGTTTTGCTACTTATATGGCCAACTTAGCTATTGCAGAAGCCAGCGACTTTGAGAACAACTGGGATGTATTCTACTCTGGTACTAAACAATGGGCTTACCGCACTGATGACTCAGTGAACACTCATGCGATAGAACTACCTGTTGCTTCTACGGGTGTTGCTTTGTCAAATTTTGACGGTATTACCTACGGTAAAGGCGCATCAGTATTAAAGCAGTTGCCTTATTATTTAGGTGAAGAAAATTTCCGTATTGGTGTCAGCAATTACTTGAAAAAGTTTTCTTACCAAAATACTGATTTAGAAGATTTTATCGGTGAATTAGGCAAAGCTGCAGGTAAAGATATGACCCAGTGGACACAAGACTGGTTATATAATGCAGGCTTAAACACCATCAAAGTTAATTACCAATGTAGTGACGATAAGATTAGCGCGTTTGCAATAAACCAAACAGCACCAGAAGGTTACCCAACATTACGTGAACAACGTGTTCAAATAGGTTTATACAATGTTAGTGCTGATGGTAATGCGATGAACTTAACCTCTGCAACACCTATTATGTATAAAGGTGCGACCACTGAGATTAAGGCCGTGATAGGTCAAGCATGTCCTGATTTGGTTTATCCAAACGAAGCCGATTGGGGTTACGTAAAAGTAGATCTTGATGAAAAGTCATTGGCATCAGCACAACAACACATTAATGCGATTGATAACCCCACTATGCGCTTAATGCTATGGCAGAGTTTGTCTGACAGCGTCAACGATGCAAATTTAGCCGCTGACCAGTTGGTAACGTTTGCCATGGCTAATATTGAAGGTGAAAGCGATTATAACGTATCACGTAAAATTGCGAGTACCTTAACCTCGGCTTTAGGCTTTCTAACTGTTGCAACACGCTTAGAGCAAAAAGATTATACAGCGCTTTATATGGACGTTGAAAACTTATACTTACGTTTATTAGAAAATGCCGAAGCGGGTTCAGATTTCCAAAAACTTTGGTATGGCCGTTATGTTAGTGTAACGAAAACAACTAAGCATTTAAATCGCTTACAAAACATTTTGAACGGTGAAAAAAGTTTTGATGGTATTACCATAGATCAAGACAAGCGCTGGACATTAATTGCTAAAATGAACCGTTACCAACATGGTAATTACCAAGCATTATTGAACACTGAAGCCAAAAAAGACATTACCGATTCAGGTGTTAAAAGTGCTATTTATGCAGAAGTTATTCGACCTGAGGCTGAAGTTAAAGAAAAATGGTTTAACATCGTTATTAATAACCCTGACAAACTAAAACTTTCTACCCTTCGTTATATTATGTGGGGTTTATTCCCTGGTGAGCAACAAGCTTTAGAAGCGCCTTATAAAGCTAAAATTCTCGCACACATTCCTAAATTAAATGAAGGAAGTGATTTAGGTTTATTAGAGTCTTTTGCCGGTAGCATGTTGCCGACACAATGTAATGCAGTCAGTGAAGCAGAATTAGCGCAACTGATTAAAGACTACAGTGGTATGAAGCCACAAGTGTTAAAGACAGTCAAAGCTAGCCATCAACAAATTGGTCGCTGTGTTAAAGCGCTTGAACTATTAAAATAATATTTCGTTAGCGTAATAAAAAGGCCTTATGTGAAAACATAAGGCCTTTTTTTATTTTATTTAATTTTATAAAAAATTAAAGCGTTAAAGCGTAAGCTCTAGCTTTTTCTAGGTCTTCTGGCGTATCAACCCCTTCAACAGCTAAACGAGTTTCTGCTACCGCAACATGAATTTTTTCACCTTGCCATAATACGCGCAGTTGTTCTAAAGACTCAATTTGCTCTAATTGACTGGCCGGCCATTGCACGTAATCTTTAATGAACCCAGCACGATAGGCGTAGATACCAATATGGCGTAAATAAAAATCGCCAATAGCAGCGACACTTTCCTCATTAAGAAAGCGGTCTCGGTCATAAGGGATCGTCGAACGGCTAAAGTACATCGCATAACCGTGTTTATCTGTTAACACTTTAACCGCGTTAGGATTAAAAGCCTCTTCAACGTCGTGGATATGCACAGCAAGTGTCGCCATTCTAGCTTGTTGCTGGTTTGTTCTTTGCTGGTCCGCTAGATTTCTGGCAACTTGAGCAATATTTTCAGCGGGAATAAAAGGCTCATCCCCCTGAACATTAACGATAACCTGATCATCGTCAAAGTTATAAATGTTCATCACTTCGGCTAAACGTTCGGTACCCGATTGATGATCGGCACGAGTTTTACAAACCTCGCCACCAAATGCTAATACCGCTTCTTCAACCTGCTTATTATCAGTGGCTACAATCACTTGGCTAGCACCGCTTTGCTGGGCTTTTTCAACAACCCATTGGATCATCGGCTTACCATTAATATCGGCTAACACTTTTCCCGGTAAACGAGACGACTCAAACCGAGCAGGTATTACAACAATAAAAGACATTTAATTCTCCAAATATATTTAATTAGTCATTTTCAGTAATACGGCGCGCTTCACTTTCTAACAAGACCGGAATACCTTTTTCAATAGCGTAAGCAAGGCGGTCGAATCTACAGATCAATTCTTGTTGTTCTTTATTGTAATCAAGTTTGCCCTTGCATGCTGGACAAGCTAATATTTCCATTAGTTTTACATCAAATGCCATGTTTATTCTCTTATTTATCAGTTTATTTATTAGTTAACTTAGCGTGAATCTAGCCTTAATACGGCTCAGTTTATCTGCTTTTACTTTGTCAAATAGCGCATCTAAAAATGGCGTTATTTGTTTATTTTCAATATGGGCATCAACCGGTAAATACCACCAGTTATTTTTAGCAAAAGACGTACATTTTACCGCGTCTTTTTCTGTCATCAAAAGTGGAATATCGTCAGAAAAACTGACAAATTGTGCTTCATTATAATGCTGATGATCTTTGAAACCTACCGATGCTTCAAGACTAAAACCACTATCAACTAAGGTTTTAAAAAAACGGCTAGGGTCACCAATACCGGCGATAGCATTGATACACTTAGTGTTACTTTCGTTATCATTAAACTGTTGATAAAAATCAGTTAATGATAGTTCCTGCTTGGTTTTAACATTGACCACCATTTTTGCCATTAAAGTCATTGTTATTTGTGGTATACCGACTGGATAGACTTTATTATCGGTTGGCGTTGCGCCATTAAAGATAAGCGCGTCGACTGTTTTTAAACGCCATAAACCTTCACGTAATGGCCCTGCGGGTAATAACAAGCCATTTCCAAACACGCGTTTACCGTCAATAACAATAAGCTCAAAATCTCGTTCTAAGCGATAGTGTTGTAAACCATCATCAGCAATAATAAGGTCGCAGCCTTGCTGCATTAACAACCTGGCACTCGCCACTCGATCGCCGCCAACCACAACAGGAATACCATGGCGTTGATAAATTAATAAAGGCTCATCGCCTGTTTCAGCTGCACTACTGCTTGCATTGAGTAAATAGGGATAGTGCGGTGCTTGTCCGCCATAACCTCGACTAATAACGCCAACTTTCATGTTTTGTGCTAAGCATTGCTTAATTAAATACAAAACCATCGGTGTTTTTCCGTTACCACCAATACCAATATTACCCACCACCACCACAGGGATATCGATACCAAAAGATTTAAAAAAATACAGTTGATAGCATTTTCGTCGCAACGCGGATAGTAACCAAAAAATAACGGTTAACGGTAACAATAACGGCACGAGCAGCCATTTTGCTGGGTGTTGAAAAAACCAAACCTTTTCAATTAAGCGCATAGCAAAATCTCAACCGTCACTTTATTCGCTAAATTGAAAGTTGTGTAATTTTGCATAAGCACCTTCTTTTGCTAATAACGTTTGATGATCGCCCTGTTCAAGAATTTTCCCTTGTTCCATAACAATAATTTTATCGGCATTTTCAATGGTAGACAAGCGATGAGCAATAACAATACAGGTACGATCTTTTTGTAAAACTTGCAAAGCATCTTGAATATGACGTTCTGACTCGGTATCTAAAGCACTGGTTGCTTCATCAAGAATTAAAAAAGGAGCATCACACAATAATGCTCGAGCGATAGCAACACGTTGGCGTTGTCCACCAGAAAGTAAAGCACCATTATCACCAATATTAGTATCTATTCCATCAACCATATTTTCTGCAAACTCAAGCACATGAGCACTTTTAGCCGCAGCTAAAACTTCGTCACGACTGGCACTGGGTTTACCATAGGCAATATTATTAGCGATAGAGTCATTGAATAACACCACTTGCTGAGAAACATAAGCAAACTGAGCACGTAAGTCTTTCAACTTGTATGAGGTAATGTCTTTTCCATCAATTAATACTTTACCCGCTGTTGCATCATAGAAGCGCAGTAAAATTGCACTGGCGGTTGATTTTCCACTCCCCGAGCGACCAACCAAAGCCACTGTTTCGCCAGCATTCGCGGTAAAGCTTAGTTGAGTAAGCGCTAATTTTTCGTCATTAGTATAAGAAAAATCAACTTGTTCAAAAGCAAGTGTTCCTTTGGCTTTCTCAAGAGATTGTTGGCCCGTGTCTTTTTCATTTTCTTGGTCAAGCACCGCAAAAATACTAACACAAGCCGCCATACCATTTTGAAAGTCGCTGTTAACCGTAGTTAGTAACTTTAAAGGTCTCAGTAGCATAGTCATACAAGTAATCACCGTTATGAAAATCCCTGGCGTTAAGCTTGCTTTCATACTTTCTAAATTAGCAACGTAAAGTACAAACGCTAACGCAAAAGAAGCGATAATTTGTATTAAGGGTACGCTGAAAGATTTAGTGGCCACCATTTTCATGCGCTGTTGGCGATTATGTTTATTTATCTGACCAAAACGTTCGAATTCACGTTCTTGCCCGCCAAAGGTTAAGACAACCTTATGCGCGTTAAAGGTCTGCTCGGCAGCAGAAGTGACTTCTCCCATCGCATTTTGAATTTTTTTACTAACTTGGCGAAAACGTTTCGAAACCACAGTAACAATAATAGCGATAATAGGAGTTATAAGGAGGAATATTGCTGATAACTGCCAACTGTTGTAAAACATAACCGCGAGAAAGCCAATCACCATAGCACCTTGTTGTACTAAGGTAAGCAACGCTTTACTGGTTGCATTAAGGACTTGCTCAGTATCAAAGGTCAGTTTAGAGATTAACGTTCCAGTAGACTCTTTATCATGAAAAGTCACCGGTAGCGCCATAATGTGTTCGAATAAATTTTGTCTTAAATCGGTAACGACATTATTACCCACCCAAGCTAAACAATAATTACCAAAAAAATGGCAGATACCTCGGATAATAAAACAAACAATAACAAAAAGTGGGGCCCACTTCATAAAGTTAGGATTAGCATCAGTTAAACCATCATCGATTAATGGCTGTAACTGCGAGAAAAATAAAGTGTCGATACCGGCATAGCCAAGCATCCCTAATATAGCGATGACAAACCCTGCTTTGTAAGGTTTGGCATAACTCATTAAGCGTTTAAAATTTTGCCACGTTGTGGCTTGTGCGGCTACTTTGCTTTTACTTGCTAACATTCAGTCTCTCTGTGACTTCGCGATTAATTATTCATATCCAAGCCATTTTAGCGTTATTTCTTAGTTGCAACCAACTAATAATATTTACAACGTTAATTAGCAAACCAATATGGCTTGATATGCAGACGATAAGATTGAATTTCAAGGGCTTGTTCGGTAATGTTTATGCGGATCATTCCATGCTCAGCAGTTGCATACGGCGTTACATTAAGCTGATGATAACGTTTAAGTACCGCTTTATTAGGCATCTTCCATCGATTCATAAAACCCGCACTAAAGATAACGGCCTCGGGTGAAACCGCTTTAATAAAACGCGTACTTGATGAGGTTTTAGAGCCATGGTGCGGCGCAACAATAACATCAGCTTTTAACTGATTAGCGATTTCAGTATTAGCGACCAGTATTTTTTCAACTTTATGAGGAATATCACCCGTTAATAGCACCTTATATTTACCATCAGAAATATGGATCACGCACGAATTATCATTTTCTTTATCTTCAAGAACCACCGGCCACAACACAGAAAAAGTGAGACCTTGCCAAGTAAAGTCATCGCCTTGTTTACAACTGTACATGTTAACAAAACTATACCTGCCAACATCTTCTACCGGTTGATTATATTTGATGTGCTTAACGATAATTTTATTTAGCGCCATTTTTTTATCGATAAAAGCCAAGCCACCAGCATGGTCGTTATCTGCATGACTTAACAGTAAATAGTCAAGAGTGGTCAAACCTTGATACTGTAAATAAGGAAAAACCACACTTTCTGCCAAGTTAAATCCACTGGGGTAACTTGCCCCAGTATCGTATAAAATAGCCTGCCCATGCCTTTCAATAACAACCGCTAAACCTTGCCCAACATCAAGGACATTTACTTGCCAATCATCATTTTTTTGTTGGCCATTAAAAAACATATAACTGAATAAAAAAGTCAGTAATAGCGCAACAGCCAGTACTTTTTTGGGTAAGGCTAAAAAATAACTGATGAAGCATAAACCGCTGATTATCAAAATAATCATTAATGTCTGATGGCTAACGTCGATAAACAGCCATTGTTGGCTCGATAAGTAACTTAGCCACTGCCAAATAAACGTTAATGATATTAACGATAACTCAAGAAAAAACATAGCCAGCGTTTCACTAAAAGGCATAGCAACCACAGCCAATAAACATAACGGAATAGCGGTAAAGCTCATCCAAGGCACGGCAATAATATTAGCAAGTAATGCAGAAAGAGGCAGTTGATGATTCAATAAAGCCGCCACGGGCAACATAAATAATGTTAAACCTAGCTGTATAATAATTAGAGAGTGGAGCCAGGCTTTTATTTTGTCAACTTGACCATCACCTGATGTTAAGAGTAACTTTCGACATCGCCAGATAACCAATAATATCAGTGATACCGCATAAACGCTTAGCCAAAAACTGACACTAAATAGACTAAAGGGTGATATTAATATAATGAAAACGATACTCAGTAATAACCAACGTATTATTGTTAATTTAACCCCCACGAGCTTAGCGCAAATAAATATTTGCATCATGATCAAGGCACGTAATGTGGGTAAAGAAAAGCCGGCCAGATAAGCATAAAATAGTGCGACTAAGCTACTAAAAGCGAAAGCCACGATACGGCTGTTCTTTTTTACCAACCATAACTTGCCTTTTTGAGTTAACAGTAAGTAAAACGGACTATAGCGAAAAAACATCAAGATGAATCCAAAAGCACCACTGGCAATTAAGCCTAAGTGTAAGCCAGAAATAGCCATTAAATGCTGTGTTCCTGTTGCTTGTAAAACTTGCCATTGCTCAGCCGTAATTTTGCCACGCTCGCCAAAGGTAAGAGCAAAAATAAAATGGTGCAGCTCGTTTGTTAAAGTCAATGAGTCTATTAATGCATTGAGTTGCAGGTACAATTGTTGACGATAACTAGGCTGCGCTGCTATTAATTTATTTTTTGCTGAATGTTTTACATAGCCAGTAGCATGGAGTTCCTTTTGTCTTAACCATGTTTGATAGCTAAAACCGCCAATATTTGCAAAACCATGGGCAGGTTTTACTCGCACCGTAAGTTGCCATTTCTGGCCTTGGTTAATCTTAGTAACTTTTTTTAAGTGATCCGGTTTAACAGACTTATGATCCCAACGCAGACGAATATTTATCTTTGATTGAAGTTTTTGTTGATTGACTTCTTCAACAACAAAATTAAAACGTGATACTTGTTTAACCCTTTCATCCTTGTTTGTTTTACGCGTTAATGACTTTGGAATATTAGCAACCACACCTCTTACCGTTAAGGTTGTACCGAAAAAATCATCTGTAATTAGGCTATTAACTTGCCATATATTTTGATAAACGAAGCCAGCATAGAGTAACCAAGCACAGCCAAAAAAGAGCCCACTATAACTCCGTAACCTTTTGATGAGACAAAAAATGACAGCAAAACAAAAACAAATATAAACTTGCGAAATGTCTGGTACTATCGGTAAGAATAGTGACAAAATAGCACCGATAAAAAATGTAAATAGCCACCGTTCCATAGTGATTAATTTCCGTATCTGTCTAATCGATAAATAAAGCCTAGATAATATAAGTAAGTATATGCCTAAAAAACTCTTCAAGCGTTATATGCCGGATCACCACACCATAAAAAATAATAAACATTTAAAAATTTTTGGTGCGTCATTGCATAACCCCAACTTATGGCATTTAAACCGTAATTCTGTCGCAAAAGCTTTTGCCGTAGGTTTATTTTTTGCCTTTATCCCGGTACCTTTTCAAATGGTTTTAGCTGCTGGTGTTGCTATTATAGTACATTCGAATTTGCCACTTTCTGTTGCACTCGTTTGGATAACTAATCCGCTCACAATACCCGCAATTTTTTATGGCTGTTATATGGTTGGCATCTGGCTACTAGGCCGATCTGAAAAAGAATTTGTATTTGAAGCGAATTGGCAATGGCTGGTTGATAGTTTATCAACTATTGGACCAGCATTTTTACTTGGCTGTGGCGTGCTAGCGGTACTTTTCTCGCTAATAGGTTATTTTGCCATACATGGTCTATGGCGATATTCTGTTATCAAACAATGGAATAAACGTAAAAGTAGAAAGTAAAAATCTGCTCTAGTCTCGCGTAGGTGATAAAAATTATCGGTTAATAATATAAAAGTGAAACCCGCTACATTTGTCCTAACACCTGCGCTGGCTCAACTTTAGTTGCTTGCCATGCGGGGTAAATAGTCGCCAGTAGACTCATCAGTAAAGCAGTAAAAACAGTAATTACAACGTCAGCTTGGCTTAAGTGAGTGGGAAGAAAGTCGATAAAATAGATATCACCTGATAACACTTTTACGTTAAGAAGTGTTTCTACTGCAGTAACAATATCAGTTAAATTTAATGAGATAACAATACCTAACACTGTCCCCACTAGACAACCCACGACTCCATTAACCAGTCCTTGAAACATAAAGGTCATCATTATAACGCTCGCCGGTGCTCCCATAGTTTTTAAAATAGCGATATCACCTTTTTTCTCATTGACTGCCATAATAAGCGTTGAAACAATATTAAAACTTGCTACCGCTATGACTAATATTAAAACAATAAACATCACTAATCGTACAAGTTGTATATCATTAAAAATATGGCCGTGACTTCGTGTCCAATCATAAATGGCAACATAAGTATCATCAAAGCTATAAGCAACATCACGTGTTACCTGGGGCGCTTGAAAAACATCAGCTACTTTTATGCGAATTCCCTGAACTTGCCCCTTCGCGAGATTAACCATTTTTTCGGCATGCTCAAGTGAAAGATATACAGAGTTTTCGTCAATCGTACCGCCAAATTTAAAAATGCCAACAACTTTTACTTGGTGCTTAACCGGCACAGGAAATTTAGCACTCGCTTGCTGGTTATTTTTTTGGGCAATAACACTCGATAGTAACAATTGTAGTGAGTCGCCTAATTCAAGTTGTAATTTTTTTGCAACTCCCGAACCGATAACAACACTAACCGTAGGGTTTTCGGTATTTTCATTATCAACGATCGCTTGCCAGCTGCCGGCAATCATATAATCGGCAATGGTAGAAACTTGCTGTTCTAACTTTACATCGACACCACGCACAGCAACGGCTTTGAGTTCACTGCCATGTTGCATCATACCGGTAAGTTTTATCACAGGTGCAGCGGCTATCACTTGTGGATGTTGTTGTGCTTTCGCCACGTGTTTTTGCCAGTTATCTATCGGCGTATTAATAGCAATTAGCTCACCGTGAGGAATAACCGACAGCAAATGTTGCGCTAATGCTCGCTCGAAACCGTTCATTGCTGAGAGCACTATAATCAATACCATTACACCAAGCGCAATACCGATAGTGGAAGATGCTGAAATAAACGAAGAGAAGCCATTACCGTTTCGGCTACGCACATAACGTAAACCTAAAAATAAACTTAATGATTTGGTCATTTAAAAGCCTTAACTTTCAAGGGGCGCTAACCGGCCGTGCGATAAACGTAGTTGACGATCCATTCTGGCAGCAAGTATTAAGTCATGGGTAACAATAACAAAACTGGTGTTTACCGTTTTATTAAGGTCACGTAATAACTGATATATTTGCTCTGCGGTATCAAAGTCTAAATTACCTGTTGGTTCATCAGCTAATATTAATGAAGGTTTAGTCACTAATGCCCGAGCAATAGCGACACGTTGACGCTCACCACCAGAAAGCGCGGAGGGCCGGTGCTCAAAGCGGTGACTTAACCCAACCTGTGTGAGCATTTCTTGTGCGGCAGCTAGGGCCGATTTAGGTGAATCCCCGCGAATCAGTAAAGGCATTGCCACGTTTTCTTGTGCTGAAAACTCCATCATTAAATGATGGAATTGATAAATAAAACCAATATGTTTATTGCGAAATTTAGCACGTTGCTTGTCAGATAACTGGTGGATATCAACACCGCTAATAAAGACCTGCCCTGAAGACGGAGAATCTAGTGCTCCAGCTATATGTAAAAAAGTACTTTTACCACAACCAGAGCTGCCCACTATAGCAACAAGTTCACCCGCATCTACTGACAAATCAAGCCCGTCTAAGACTTTGGTTTCAATGCTACCTTGATAATATGACTTTGATAATTGCTGACAAAGTAAACCTTTACTCATTTCGTAAAACCTCGGCAGGCTCTGTTAAAGAAGCCTGATAAGCGGGATATAATGTAGCAATAAAACTCATCGCTAACGCTGATAAAACAATACTAAACACATTGTTCACTGATAGTTCGACGGGCAAAGACTGCCCTGCTCCCAATAAATTAACACCGAGAAGGGTAAATATAGTGTTTAAATTTAAGGTTAGTATGGCGCCAACCACAGTACCGATAGTGACGCCCCAAAAACCATTAACTAAACCTTGAGTAATAAATATTTTTACCACGCCAAGACGATCTAGCCCAAGTGTTTGTAAAATACTAATTTCACCCTTTTTTTCGATAACAACCATCACTAAAGCGGAAACAATATTAAACGCGGCAACGGCAATAATTAAGCTCAACATCAACCACATCATATTTTTCTCCATGCGCACAGCAGAAAATAAAGCGCCTTGAGTATCGCGCCATGTCGTAAAATCATACTGTGGATATTGTTGTTTTAAACGTTTGACCACTTGATCAGCAGCAAAAGCATCATCAAGATACAAACGAAGTTTTTCAACGCCATCACCTCTTTGTCGATGAAGTTTTGCGCCATCTTTACTGTGAATATAGACCAGTCCTTCATCAACTTGTGAGCCAACACTAAAAATACCAGCGATGGTAAAGGTGCGTTGCACCGGAATTCTCCCCATTGGGGTAAAGACGGTTTTATTAGGCAGTGTTAAACGTATTTTATCACCCAAATCGACATCAAGTTGCCTTGCTAGCGACTGTCCGATAACAATGGCAAAGCTCTGTGTCGATAGATTATCTAAATGTCCTGATACCATAGAGTTGTTAACAATATTGTGCTGCTCGAATTCAGGCATGATTCCTTGAATGAGTACACCGCGTAATGCGCCAGAATTAGCTTGTATGAGTGCTTCACTTTCCAACAAAGGAGTAACTTCTTTAACTTTAGGCGTAAGTAATAATTGTTCACGTAGGATTTGCCATGTAGGTAAAGCATTGTTTTTGTTTTGCTGAGGTTGATTGGCGACGACAATATGGGGAACTAGACCCAATATTCTCCGTTTTTGTTCACCTTCTAAACCGTCCATAACGGAAACAACTGTGATCAATGATGCGACACCCAGGACGATACCGACAATGGAGAAAAAAGTGATAAAGGATACAAATCCAGAACTTTTACGGCTACGACTATAGCGTAGCCCAATGAAAAAACTGACGGGTTGAAACATTAATTAAACTTCATCTTATGTTATTCAGTAAGAGAACGATTACTCTATAAGTAGCCACAGCATAGCACAGTCAATGTTTTATTTGGCAGCAAAAAAGCCAATAATTAATATTGATAAAAATCAAAGTGAAAAATATTACGATTATTTTCAATTAGTTAAATAAAAAAATAAAAAAATCATCAGGCTTAATGTACAAAATAAAATACGGCACTGCTGATACATTATGTAAAAATTCATGTCCAAATCTAGTAAAAAGCCCTGTAACCCTTTAGTATCAATGCGTTTACCATTTTATAACCATATTCTTTACTTAATAATAATGAGATTACCATGAAAAAAATAATAACAGGTGCAGTCTGTTCTTCGTTATTGTTGCTTGCCGCTTGCAACGACAATCCAGAAAGCACTGAGACAACTAAGCAAGAAATGCCTATCATGCAAAAAACTGCATTAGCTTCAGGTATCGACAAAGCAACAATGGACTTATCCGTTCGTCCACAAGACAACTTTTATCGTTATGTAAACGGTGCTTGGTTGAACGCTAATGAAATCCCTGGAGATAAAACGTCAATTGGTGCCTTTTATGACTTACGTGACGAAGCTGATGACAATGTAAAAGTAATCATTGAAGAATTAGCAGCAACAGAAAATTTAAAAATGGGCAGCGACGAGCAAAAAGTAGCTGACTTATTCCGTTCATATATGAACATGGATGCACGTAATACTGCAGGTACGGCTCCTATCCAACCATTATTTGATAGCATCAATGGTTTAAAAGACAAGAATGAACTTGCGACATTTTTTGGTAAAAATCAAAAAAATGGTGTCGGTAGCCCATTAGCGTTTTATATCAGCGTTGACGGTAAAGACTCAACTCGCTATGCCACTCATATTTGGCAAACAGGTTTAGGCTTACCCGACAGAGATTACTACTTTGATGAAACCGAACGTTTTGCCGCATTACGTAAAGGTTATGTTGCTCATATTGAAAATATGTTCAACTTAGCTGGTTTGAAGAACGGTAAAGCTGCTGCGAAAACGGTCATGGCAATTGAAACTAAATTAGCAGGTTTTCATTGGACAAAAGTTGAAACTCGTGACAGCAGTAAAACTTACAATAAATTCGATGTCGCTGACTTAAACACAGTTACTGATGCATTTAACTGGAATGCTTACCTTGCTGCTCAAGGCGTATCAGCCCAAAAAGACATCATTATTAACCAACCTTCATTTGTTAAAGGTTTTGGCGAAATATTTGCAGCAACCTCATTAGCTGATTGGCAAACTTACTTAACTTTCCATACCTTAAGTAACTTTGCTGGTTCTTTAACCGCTGATTTAGATAATGAAAATTTTGACTTTTATTCTCAGCAGTTAAGAGGACAAAAAGAACAACGTCCAATGTGGAAGCGTGGTGTTGGCGTAGTTAACAGCAATTTAGGTGAGGTTATTGGTAAAGTTTATGTGAGCCGTCACTTTAAGCCTGAAGCTAAAACCCGTATGACACAACTTGTTGAAAACTTACGCGGAGCATATGGTGCAAGTATTGATGAACTAGAGTGGATGTCTGATTCAACTAAAAAAGCTGCCCATGTAAAACTAGCAAGCTTTGATCCTAAAATTGGTTACCCAAATAAGTGGGAAGATTACTCCGCACTTGTTATTAAAGGTGATGACTTAGTTGGCAATAAAATGCGTTCTGGTAGTGTTTCTCATCAAAAAGAAGTCGCTAAGTTAGGTGGTCCAATTGATAAGCAAGAATGGGGCATGACGCCGCAAACTGTTAATGCTTATTACAATCCAACTAAGAATGAAATTGTTTTCCCTGCAGCCATATTACAGCCACCATTTTTCAACTTAGCTGCTGACGATGCGGTTAACTATGGCGGTATTGGCGCGGTTATCGGTCATGAAATGGGTCACGGATTTGACGACCAAGGGAGTAAGTATGATGGCGACGGTAACATGCGTAACTGGTGGACTGAAGCAGATTTAGCGGCCTTTAAAGTTCGCACCGATGACTTGGTAAAACAATACGATGGCTATTCAGTATTTGAAGACTTAAATGTAAACGGTTCTTTAACACTGGGCGAGAATATTGGTGATTTATCAGGGGTAACTATCGCGTATAAAGCTTATATTGCTTCATTAAATGGTAAAGAAGCACCGGTAATTGACGGACTAACTGGCGATCAACGTTTCTTCATGGGCTTTGCTCAAGTATGGCGTGGAAAAAAGGTTGAGAAATCATTACGTAATCAAGTAGCAACTGACCCTCATTCACCTGGTGAGTTCCGTGCATTAGGCTCTTTATCTAACATGCCTGAATTCTACAAAGCGTTTAACGTTAAAGAAGGTGATGCTATGTATATCGCCCCTGAGAAACGTGTAAAAATTTGGTAAGCCAATGGCTTAGTTAAATAACGTTATTATTAGAAAACACTAAAATGCCAACAACTATTGTTGGCATTTTTATTACTGAAAATTCCTTGCCTTAGATTCTATTTATCAAAAACATAAAATCAATGATGTTTAATGCCGCTAGATATTGTAAATAATTAAAAATCTCGTAAACTAACGCAACGTAAACGTGTTTAGGGAATAAGGTGAGAAACCTTGACTGTTCCCGCAACTGTAAATTGTAGTGACTTAAGAGTTGCCAATGAGTCAGCATACCTATCCACAATAAAATCACCACCATTAACATCAATAAAATCGTGCGGGAATACACGGTAAATTGCTATTTTTTAAGGGACCCCCTTAACGTTAGCCTTGCCTTTTCTCCTCTTTAAAAAAACTATAATTACCCATAGGAATACTCATGGTTGACGAAACACAAAAAAGTGAAAAACACCAAGCACGCATGCAAAAAGTAAAAGATAAAGTTGATGCAAGAGTTGATGCTGCCACTGATGAACGCGGTATATTAATTGTAATTACAGGTAACGGTAAGGGTAAGTCAACATCAGGATTTGGCACGCTAACTCGCGCAGTAGGACACGGTCTAAACGCAGCAGCCATTCAGTTTATAAAAGGCACTTGGGCTTGTGGCGAAAGAAATGTCCTAGAAAAGCTCGGCGTACCTTTTCACGTGATGGCAACAGGGTTTACTTGGAATACACAAGATAAGTCAACCGATATTGCGGCTGCTCAACTTGTTTGGAAAGAAGCAAAGAAACTATTAGCTGACGAAACCATTGATGTTGTGCTACTTGATGAACTGACTTACATGCTGTCGTTTAAATACCTTGATCTTGATGAAGTACTAGACGCCATCGCTAATCGCCCGCCGATGCAACATGTAATAGCCACAGGCCGTGGCGCACATCGTTCACTCTTAGAATTAGCTGATACGGTTAGTGAAGTGCAATCGATTAAACATGCTTTTGATAATAATATAAAAGCACAAAAAGGTATTGATTGGTAATAACTCAGCCATGTTGATACCAACTACGTCATGTTGATAACAACTACGTCATGTTGATACCAACTCCGTCATGCTGAATTCATTTCAGTATCAGCATGGCGAAATGACAACCTAAAATCGAGCTTTCATGTGTTACACGCATAATGTCTGATATTGATCTCTTCAGATCACTTTTACTACAAAGACGACCTATCTTAATTTTAATAAGTAGTCCGCTTAGCCACCACAGCGGTCGTTCATCATCTAATAATTAAAGCTTACTTTGATAAGTATTGCAGAAGTTAGCTTTTGGTTTTTCTTTAGGTAGACTGTTCGCTCAGGCTGTGTGAAAACACTCAGCTTACAATTTTTATGCAACGCTATGTAAATTCAAAGGTAGTTTGACACCAAACTTACTACAGATTTAAATCTACAGAGCCTTTTGTCGTTGATATTTTCAAATTACGCAAGTTCAAAATAGTTTTCACACAGCCTGCGCTATCAGTTGACCTTAATATTTATGTATTAAAGGTTCGTTAAGCTTTTCTGCACTTATTGGTTTGTTAGCTGGCATTCACCCGGCAAAAAGTGCCGCTAAATTAGCCCCCATAAAAGCGCTGCGCACTGAATGATTTATTCAGTGTTATCGGATAGACAAAGTTATTTACCTACTTTATTCATAAGCTGTTAGTTTTTCATTAACGTCTACATCATTGATCTATATCAACGTCCTTCCAAGAAAAAATAGAATCCTCAAGTAAGAACAACTAGACTAAAAATCAACCTAATAGTGGAAAGCGCTATGTGTAATTTTTTTGGAATCATCTGCTTTTTAACTTGTACTGCTATCCCAGAAGAGTCTTTGATATCACCAGAAAAATGCTTATCTATACAATTTGTAGATATCAATAAGCAAGAAAAAATTCTAATACTAGTGTGACTTTACTCATGGTTTTGATCAGCGCTTTAATTAATTCAACTTAAAAAAGTAATTAAGGAATAACAATGAAATACATTCTATTCACTTTACTTATCGTTTTGTCATTAACGCTATTCAGTTGTGATAAAGGGGTTGATTCCCCACGAGGATTTAGCCTGCCTAAAGGTAATATTGAAACAGGTAAAACAGTTTTCTTAAAGTACCAATGTTTAGCGTGCCACACACTAAAAGGTGTTGAGGACTCCAGTATTGTAAAACAACAAGATATCTCTGTTTCCCTTGGGGGTGAGAAAACTAAAATCATAACTTACGCTGAATTAGTTACTTCAATAATTAATCCATCTCATAAATTCTCCAACCCGCATTCGCCTAAGCTAAGAACACCTGAAGGAAAATCAAAGATGAAGGTCTTTAACGATGTTATGACCGTGACCGAGCTTATTGATTTGGTGTCCTTTTTACAGCCAAATTACACATTAAAACCTTATCAACAAACCAGATATCCGTATTACCCACACTAATCCTTATGGGAGCTAAAATGAATATTAAATTTTTCGGTGCCACTCGTGAAGTCACGGGTTCTTGCTATTTGGTGCAAGTAAACAACAAAAATATACTTATTGAATGTGGGATGTTTCAGGGCTCTCATGAGCATGAAAAACACAATCACGACCCCTTCCCTTTTGATGTTAGTGAGCTAGATGCGGTGATCGTCAGTCACGCACACCTTGACCACACAGGTCGATTACCCATGCTCATAAAAGAAGGTTTTCATGGTTGTATCTATACTCATAATACCACGGTAGATTTATGTAAAATTATGCTCCTAGACTCAGGCTATATTCACGAAAAGGAAGCCCGCTGGGAAAATAAAAAACGTGAGCGTAAAGGTTTAGCATTAGTAGACCCCCTTTATACGAGAGCAGAAGCGGAGACAACCTGTCAGTATTTTAAAGGACTTACCTATGATGCCGAGTTAGAAGTATGCCAAGGCGTTAAACTAACCCTTAGAGATGCGGGTCATATTATTGGTTCGGCTATTGTTGAATTAGCACTCACTGAAAACGGCGTTAGTAAAAAGATTGTCTTTAGTGGCGATTTAGGCCATAAAAACGCCCCTATTTTACGTGATCCGTTCACGATTAAACATGCTGACTTGGTTATTATGGAAAGTACATATGGTGACAGATTACATCGTAGTTGGCAGGATACTTGGCAAGAAATGGGTAATATTATTGCTAATGCTAAAAGTAGTAAAGGAAACATATTAATTCCTGCTTTTACCGTTGGCAGAACACAAGAGTTACTTTATGAATTTAAGCAACATTTTGAGGAGTGGCAATTAGGCGATTGGCAAATTTTTCTCGATAGTCCTATGGGAATAAAAGCTACTAATGTTTATGCCAAGCACCGCGAAGTTTACGATAAGGAAGCAATTGATGTCCAACTACAAGATAATGGGATATTTAATTTACCTAACTTGCATATGTCAGAAACAACTGAATATTCGATGAAAATAAATCAAATATCTTCAGGCGCCATTATTATAGCGGGTAGCGGCATGTGTACAGGGGGGCGAATTAAACACCATTTCAAACATAATATTTGGCGTGAGAATGCTCATGTGCTTATTGTTGGCTTTCAAGCTAGAGGAACATTAGGTCGATCGCTTGTTGATGGCTGTGAACACATAAAGTTGTGGGGAGAAAAGGTACAAGTTAAAGCAAATATTCACACCGTTGGCGGATTCTCTGCACATGCTGACCAACAAGGCTTACTTGAGTGGTATCAAGGCTTCGAAAACAAACCACCTGTAGTTCTCGTACATGGGGAAGTAGAAGCCATGGATATACTTGCGCAAAAATTAAAACATCAATATCAAGTTGATGTTACGCAAGCAAGCTATAAGCAAAATATTATTATTTAAAATAAAGGAGAAATTAATGTATAAGCATATTTTATTTGCCGCAGAACTTAATGAGACGAAGAGTTATATCGAAGATAAAGTCACGCAACTACAAGAACTCACTCAGGCAAAACTGAGTGTTATTCATGTAGTTGAGCCTATACCAAACGCTTACTATGCTGGTGTATACGGTACTATGCAGGGTTTGGACCCCATAGATAGTATAGGAACTACTAGAGCACTAGCAGAGCGTGCCAAAGAGATACTTCAGCCTTTGGCTAAAAGGTTCAATATTCTAGAGCAAGATTTGCATATACCAATAGGACATATTAGTGGCGAAGTCTTTGCTTTTGCAGAGAAAGAAAACGTTGATTTAATTATCACCGGAAGTCATGGTGTACATGGCTTGCAATTACTACTAGGATCTACCTGCAATGCTATTTTACATGGGGCAAAATGTGATGTCTTAGCCGTGCGTTATCCTGAATGATTATTACCATGCCACCCATGATAATTCTCCGCAGTAATAATGCTCTGAAACAATGCTATCCATTGGCCAACAACAATGCATGTACTTCATCTTGTAAGCCTTTGTATATCGATTTTTATAGATATTGACTAAATGAGTGAATTTCAGGCAAGCTTTACTTCTCCCCCAAGGTAGCTGTATTTTTCTTGCTGTTTTTGAATGTAGCTATGTTTACGCGCTATTCAAACAAGCTTGGGCATTTGCTTTACCGTGTG
>NZ_JACGVR010000024.1:0-57919 GCF_014077325.1 Colwellia sp. BRX8-5 | reverse complement strand
ATGTGAGAAGTATTGATTGTAATACCACGCTCACGCTCTTCAGGAGCATTATCGATTTGTGCGAAATCTTTAACTTCACCACCGTGTACTTTAGTTAATACTGCAGAGATAGCAGCTGTTAAAGTAGTTTTACCGTGATCAACGTGTCCGATAGTACCAACGTTTACATGCGGTTTTAAACGTTCAAATTTTGCTTTAGCCATTATGTAATGCCTCTGAGATAAATTAACAAAAATAAAATAAATTTAGTGAGATAGAAATCTTAAGGAATGGTGCTGATAGGCAGATTCGAACTGCCGACCTCACCCTTACCAAGGGTGCGCTCTACCAACTGAGCCATATCAGCAATCACTTAAAGATGGAGCGGACGGCGAGAATCGAACTCGCAGCTTTAGCTTGGAAGGCTAAGGTATTACCACTATACGACGTCCGCTTTTCTATCTTCATTATTGCAAAGTGGTGGAGGGAGGTGGATTCGAACCACCGAAGGCTGAGCCGTCAGATTTACAATCTGATCCCTTTGGCCACTCGGGAACCCCTCCAATACTTTTACAACAATTTTATTAATGGTGCCGACTGCCGGAGTCGAACTGGCGACCTACTGATTACAAGTCAGTTGCTCTACCAACTGAGCTAAGTCGGCACTACATTAAGTGGTGCGAATTCTAGTGGAATGTTTTCTCCCTTGCAAGCGTAAAAACAAAAAAAAACCATGTTTTTAACCATTTGATGTTTTTTTAATCGCCTAACGTTAAATGTTGCCACAAACTGGCGATATAATTTGCCATAAGCGAATTAGAATCGTTGCATGCCGATAAAGACTAGCTCATCAATAATGTAATGTTGCCTGTTTAATAAAGCCGCTATTTTTTTAGCGTTACCGCCAGTAAGTAATACTTTATCTAATGAGACTTGTTTATTAGCTTGCTTGATACCTTGTTCAATAAAACCAAGTGTTGCTGCCCAGCAAGCATTATTGACACCGTCAGAGGTACTTTTACCAAAAGAAATGTTGGCCTGATGTTCTTGAGTTGCCAGCACTTTTGTAGTATTTGATAAAAGACTATTAAATAATATATCAATACCTGGCAAAATCCACCCACCTAAATGTATGCCCTGACTATCGAGTAAGTCTATGGTTGTCGCTGTTCCCGCGTCAATAATAAGGACATTCTCATCTGGGTACAAAATATTAGCCGCCAGTAACGTCAACCATCGATCAATACCTAACGTTGTCGGTTGTTGATAGCTTGAAGTAACGCCAAAGCATTTGCTTTCACTGTTTACTATGTGCAGTTCAATATTATGCTGCTGAGCATAGGCTATAAAGACCTCTATAATATAAGCTTCGCTAACACTCGCAACGACGATAGATACCACTGATTCAGTGATACTTGATAGCCACTTTTCATTAATGGTTTCATTTCTTTCACTTTGAATTATTGATAATTCACCTTGCTGCTCAAAAGTGTATTTGGTGCGAGTATTGCCAATATCAACTAATAACCTCATGTGTCAGCCCTCAAGCTAACTTCACCACCATAAATAGGACTAATTTGGCCATCAACTTCTAACAATAAAGCTCCTTGGTTATTAATGCCTCGACAAATACCTTTCTTTTCACGCGTGCCGGTGATTAACCTTATCGGTTTATTGATATAATAATCTTGTTTGACCCACTCCTTGGCCATAGACAACAACCCTTCATGTTGATGCTGCTGAAGCCTTAATGAGAGTTTAGAAATTAACGTTGCAGCTAAAACATTTCGGTCAATCGTATTAACCGCGTTATTTTCATGCTCGGTGGTACTTTGAATCATAGCTGTTTGCAAATCTGTCCAAGGTTGATCGACTTGTTCTGCACTTTTTTGGGGCATATTAATATTTAAACCAATACCAATAACACAGTGACACGGTTCAAGAGCTTGCCCATCCAAATCAATAAGGATACCAGCCAGCTTAACCCCGCCAAAATAAATGTCATTGGGCCACTTTAACTGCACATCAATTTGATAAAGTTCTTTTACTGCATCGCTAACCGCTAGAGCCGACACGACACTTAATCCCATAGCTGCCGCCATACCTTGCTCTAAATACCAATACATCGACATATATATATGTGAACCAAAAGGTGAGATCCACTTACGCCCGCGTCGACCCCGCCCTGCATCTTGATATTCAGCTAAACAGACTTGCAAATTATGATTTTGATTGGGTAAACGACGCAATAAATAACTATTGGTTGAGTCGATAATATTATGCACTTCGACTTTGTTTTTATGACCCAATGCACTTAACTTGTATTGAATTTCTTTTTCATCTAATAGTGTTAACGGTTCAGATAATTTATAGCCTTTGCCGGTAACACTATAAATATCAAGCCCCATTTCAATTAGCGAGGCGATATGATTAGATATTGCTGCGCGACTCACCCCTAGCTGCTCACCTAACCATTGCCCAGAAACAAATTGTCCATCGGCTAAATATTGTATTAATTGCTCTCGTATTGCTTTGGCCATGATCAGTTTATAGCTCCTAAGGTAACTTCGCCCTGCTCACCGAGCATTCTTACTTCTGGTTGCAGCATAATGGCAAATAAGGCTAATACGGTTTGCTGTACATGTAGGGCTAAATTTTTGATATCTGCCCCGCAGGCCGAATCAATATTGGTTAGCACTAGCGCTTGCTTATTATGCACAGCTGCACCGTTGAGTTGATAACCTTTAAGCCCTGCTCTTTCAATTAACCAACCTGCTGCTAGCTTAACAGTGCCATTATCTTGTTGATAAGCGGCAATTTCTGGATGGTTATTTTTTAATAATAAAAATTGCTCAGCGCTGACCACAGGGTTTTTAAAGAAGCTGCCAGCGTTTGGGATAACCTTGGGATCAGGTAACTTAGCATTTCGTATGGCAATCACGGTATCCATAATAACCCTAGCATGACTATTTTTGGGCAAGGTATTTAATCCTTGGTAATTCAGCTTAGGCTGCCAGTTTTTTGGAAAACGTAAAGTAATATCTGTGATGATACCTTTATTTTTTAAAGCATTTTTAAAAATACTATCGCGATAGTCAAATTGACATTGTGCCTGAGTTAAGTGCTGTGATTTATTTTTAGCAAAATCAAACCAAGTTACACTTTCAATAAAATCAGCAATTTCAACGCCATAAGCACCAATATTTTGTACTGGAGCAGCGCCAACACTGCCAGGAATAAGCGCTAAGTTTTCTAGACCGTTAATGCCTTCATCAATACAAAAGCATACCAAGTCGTGCCAATTTTCACCGCAAGCGGCATTGACCTGATAATATTCTTCGGTTTCATTCACATGAATCCCTAAAAACTCAGGCTTAATAATTACCGGTGTTACACCCTCGACAAAAAGCGTATTACTGCCCGCGCCTAAAATATAAAAAGGTTCGCTAGTCACCGCTGCTAATAATTGCAGATCTTGTTCACTATTTGGATAATAAATAATGGGTGTCGTTGCATAGACTGCAAAACTGTTATTTTTTTGTAGGGAAAATTGTTGGCGTGATTTCATATTATAAGCAGAAGTACTTGCTGGTAAAAACTTACTCTTATTCTACCGCAGTTTTCAATAAGCGGAAGAGGTTAATATTGAGAAAAAGATTAACCCTGTTTGCGTACCGGTAGTTTAACAATATTATTAGCGCGTTCGTTGTAATACTTGTTTTGGTATTTATCAGTATCAATGCTTTGGCTGTGGTTGATTATGATGCCTTCAAATATTGGCTGCATTGACTATCGACTACTGACTACTGATAAAAAGAAGAACACTAACCTTGCTTGCGTACCGGTAGTTTAACAATATTATTAGCGCGTTCGTTGTAATACTTATTTTGGTATTTATCAGTATCAATGCTTTGGCTGTGGTTGATTATGATGCCTTCAAATATTGGCTGCATTGACTATCGACTATTGATAAAAAGAAGAACACTAACCTTGCTTACGTACCGGTAATTTAACAATGTTTATTAACCTTGTTTGCGTACCGGTAGTTTAACAATGTTATTAGCACGTTCGTTGTAATACTTGTTTTGGTATTTATCAGCATCAATGCTTTGGCTATGGTTGATTATGATGCCTTCAATGGGTGCATTGACTTGCTTTAGCATACGTAAACCTGTGGTAATTTGCTCTCGTTTCGTTTTTTCACCATGAACAACATACAAAACCGTTTCAACTAATTTAGAAATAATAGCCGCATCACTCACAGCATTTACCGGTGGTGTCTCAATAATAATTCGGTCATAAAAATTACCAAAAACTTTAATGAGCATATTAAGGCGCTTCATTGATAAAAAAACTAGCGGATTAGCCGGAGAAATACCCGAGGTTAAAATATCTAACTTTAAGTTTTTATCGCGGATAATACATTCATTAATTTGATGTGTTTTCGCTAATAGATTTGATAATCCTGGGCGATGTGGACTTAAATTCATATTTTTTGCTACGGTCGGATGTCGCATATCCGCTTCAATGAGCAAAACCTTTTCCATTTCACTAAACGAGCGGGCTAAATGTAGTGCTATAGTCGACTTCCCTTCATTTGGCACCGAGGATGTTATCGCAATCACTTTAGCTGGCTTACTTTCGCCATTAAACAATAAAGAGGTTCTTAACGTGCGCACCGCTTCGGTAAAGCGATTATCTGTGTAATAGGGATCACTCTTTTTTTCAGCACTTGGCGCTTGAAACTTTGGTAAAATAGCGAGAACAGGTGCTTCGGTAAAGCTATCAAGTTTTCGACGTGAATTTAACGTATCCATTGATATCTCACGCATAATGATAATTATGGCAATAATCGCAAACGATAGCATAAAACTCATAATCACTATGAGGGCTTTTTTCGGGGCGAATCTATCCGTGGGTATAATCGCTTTATCAATAAAACGCACGTAAAAGTTTGCTTTATAATTACCCATAGCGTCAGTCTCTTTTAAACGGACTAAATAGTTATTATAAAGTTCTTTATTGGTATCAACTTCGCGTTGCAATTGTGAAAATTTATTTTGTAAACGGCTCAAGCGTAAGTAATCTACTTTCGCAATTGCCAAACGATTATTCGTTGCTTTAACTTTTTCAGAAGAGTTTAGGTAATCTTTTTCAATAGATATTACAATTTCATCAACGAGCTGTACGATGCCTTTTTGTAATGACTCTAGCTCTGCTTGTACCGCTATACGTTTGGGGTGCTTGGGCCCGTAACGCTTGGAAAGCTCAAATATCTTACGTGCTGCTTTTTCATCGGCACGCCTTAATTGTACAAGATCACTTTGCTGACTGATTTCCTGAAGTTCCAGAAGTTGCGCGGTATTTTTTCGACGCTTTTGCATACTTTGGTAAGTTACTTCTAAATCATCTTTGATTTTTTCAGCTCGTATTGCTGAAGAAGTTAACTCGGTTAACTCAGAGCTAACTAGGCCAGCAATCCCTAAAATATCAACAATACCTTCCGCTTCACGGTATTCTTGTAGTGCTTGCTCTGATGTTTCAAGCTTTTTCTCTAACTCTTCAAGTTGGTCAACAAGCCACTGCGACGTTGACTCCTTTGACGCGCTATGGATTTCATCTTGGTATTGAAGATAAGTGAGACCGATTTGATTAGCGACTTTTTGTGCTAATTGAGGTGAGTGAGCAGCAAAACTTATTTTAACAAGTTCGGTGCTCGCTATCGGAGCGATAGTTAAACGACTTTCAAAGATTGAGATTAAGCTACTGACCGTTGGTCTACTAGTCCGCTTTCCTATGTCAGCGAAGAAGCTTATTTTGTCATTGTATTTACCACTATTAAATTCCTGATGTTCAACCAAATTTAAACTAATAATAACGCGCTCAGCAAATTTTCGAGACTTTAATAATTCGTACTGGGTTTTAACTTGCTCTTTACTGGCGCTAGATTCATTAAAGGCGTCATTAATCGATAAAGTATTAGCGGGTTTATTACTGCCTATTTGTAAAATAGCCGTGGCTTTAAAGGAAGGCTTGAGCAACGAAACATAAAAAGAAACCATCAGTGAAACGAGTAAAGTAAAGAAAACAATCTGCCAACGTCGAGACCAAAGCGGTCTTAAGACCTCTTTTAAATCTATCTCTTGGTTTGGGGCATTAAAATTTACGCTTTGATTATCGTTTAACATTACTGCTCATTATTATTTGCAAAACCACATATAAATACGGCTAATAAAATCTGTCGAAAATCCTTTTTCAGTTTTTATAATTATTTTTATTGTTATTGTTATGTTTATTTTAGAAAAAACTTTGTTCTATTTTTATAATATCATCAGGGTGGATCTCAGTAGCAATATTCCCCTCCAACGTCACTTTAACACCTTTGACTAGTCGTGTGATTTTCCAATCAGAAGTCGACGCTCTATTAGATAATCCTCCAGCGATTGCAATGGCTTTATCTAAGGTCAAATAATCTTGATAAGGGTAACCTCCTGGTCGTGTAACTTGTCCGTGGATAAAAAACGGCCGATAAATAGACACAGAAACAGAGACTTGTGGGTCAACAATATAATCTCCTAGTAAGCCTTTTCTTATCGTGGTTTCAAGTTTCTTAGTTGATAAACCTATTACTTGTATATCAGCTAAAAACGGAAAAGATATAAAACCCGATTTATCAATTTTCACATCAGTTGTTAAATCGTCTTCACCGTAAACAACAATATGTATTTTATCGCCAGGGCCCAGTAAATAATCACTTGCCTCACAAAAAAAGCTGCAGAACACTAAAATTAGTGACAAAACATAGTAACGCATATTTTTTATCCAATACTAAATATTAACATTAAAGCCTAACGATAAGCTATTGCCCTGGTTGTTTAGCCTATCATCACTTGCTGTTAGTTCTTTAAAAGTAAAACCTGCAAATACAGTCAGCCAATCATTACGTTGATAATTCAACCTAACCTCTGAGTATAAATAATCTTCATTAATCGTTTGCTCAAGGTAAACGACCTTTTCTTGTCTATACCCAACAACCGCAGATGTCTGAAAATAATCAGTCAGTTGATGAGTAAGTTGTAAATTAGTACTGTCAACAACTCGATAGCTATCGACAATTCTGTTGGTTGTTTCATAATTTCGTTGGGTGTTTATATTCATTTGCATAAAATTCGTTGGCTGCCAATTAATATCAACTCGCCATTTAAAGCGAGTATCGCTGGCAAATAATGTTTCTTCAAAAGTTAATCTTTGATAACCAATTAATGCTTGCAGTTGAGTTATAGCCGTCGATTGCCACTTCATACCGACTAATACCGCATATATGTCTTTATTTAACGGGCTATTATTTTGAAAGTTTGATTGGGTATAAGCTAAATCTGCAGCGAAATATGTCTTTCCTGACAGTAAATAATCAAAACTAGCCGCAACACTTTGATCAACACGGTCAAGTGCCTTATTTTCGGCTCGTCTTGTTTTATAGCGAAAGTCTTCTTGACCGATTGAAAGTTTTAATTTCGCCACTGAATCAATTTGGCCATATAAGTAACCTATATTAGCGGCAAGCGATTTTTTATCATCTCCGCTTGTTTTTGATTCTGCATTGCCTAAAGATAGGCCAGTACCGCGATATTCATAACTTTCCTGTAACTTAATATCTGCAAACAGTGTTTTGTTATGATCAAGCTTAAAGAAATAGCTTGGCTTAAATAATAAATTATTATGATCGTCTTCACTAAAGTGACTAAATTGGTAATGACTGACCTTTGTCGCTAATTGTATTAAATGTCGTGATAACTGTGTTTGAATAAAGACGGACGGTTCAATTTTTATGTAGCCGGTACTTTCTTCATCACTTCCTTGATTAAGAAAGTTACTTATTTGACCATATTCAGATAACAGCGTTGCTGTAAATTGATCACCACTTTCTAGCGCGAAGTCAGTTTCTGCTTTGAGTGCAAAAGAAGTCAGCAAAGTCATTGCAAAAGCAATGAGAAGAATGACTAAAAGTCTAAATATGACCATTGAAAAGTATAAACCTTACAAACAAATAATGAGCGCGGCACACAATATGCCCTAAAAGTAACGAATATGAAACATTACTGTTACATAAGTGCACGATTATTGTATATAAATGCTTTTATATTTACTTTGTTGCATAAATAAACAAACTCAAATATTTAAAGCCCACCTTAAAAACAAAAAAGCCGCTTTTAAAAGCGGCATTTATTTTCATAAATAAACGTTGAATTGATAACAGCGAGACCTATTCACTAAATATGTTTGATGTATACCTTAGATTTTCGTTGGAAGTTATACAGCTGTTTTTTACCTTCAGGTAAATCTTCCATTGAACTCTCGATAAAACCTTGTTCTCTAAACCAATGACCACTGACCGTTGTTAAGACAAATAATGAGGTTAAATGTTGATCAAAAGCCTTTACTTCTAAGGCATTCATTAAGCGCTCACCTCGATTTCCATTGCGATAATCAGGATGAATCGCCACACAGGCTATTTCTCCTGAACTTGCTTCGGGATAAGGATACAAAGCAGCACAAGCAATAATAACATCTTCCTTTTTAAGTACCGTAAAGCGATCAATTTCAACTTCAAGTAGTTCTCTTGAGCGCTTCACCAGAATACCTTCCTCTTCTAAGGGGGCAATCAGTTCTAAAATGCCACCGACATCATCGATGCTAGCGGTACAAACTTCTTCTTTATGATCTTTAGCAATTAAAGTACCGGCACCATCGCGGGTAAATAACTCTTGTAGTAAAGCACTATCACTTTGGTAGCTCACGCAGTGACAACGCTCTATACCATTTTCTCCACTCTCGATTATCGCTCTTAATAATAATTGGCGAACATGACAATCTTTATCATCCAATAACGTTTTTACTCGCCGTACACTACAGCTACGAATAAGCTCACCCGACTCAT
This sequence comes from Colwellia sp. BRX8-5, assembly GCF_014077325.1. Classification (NCBI taxonomy): domain Bacteria; kingdom Pseudomonadati; phylum Pseudomonadota; class Gammaproteobacteria; order Alteromonadales; family Colwelliaceae; genus Colwellia; species Colwellia sp. BRX8-5. The sequence goes on along the minus strand of NZ_JACGVR010000024.1, from coordinate 49,002 downwards.
CAATTAAACCATCCTCTTGAGTAAAGGTAATTAATTTATCCGCTTTAAGGGCGAGTGCTGTTTTAGTCGCGACATCTTCAAGTGCTAAGTTAAACACTTCACCGGTAGAAGAGTAGCCAATCGGCGATAATACCACTATCGAGCCATAATCAAGCTGGGTATGAATACCGACCGCATCGATTCGTCTTACGCTACCGGTATATTTATAATCGACGCCATCACGGACCCCTATCGGTTTAGCAATGACAAAATTCCCGGTGCTAACACGAATTCGCGAACCATGCATAGGCGAGTTAACTAAGCCCATAGTGAGTAAAGCTTCGATATGTAAGCGCAATGAACCCGTCGCATCTTTTACTGCAACCAAAGTTTCAGCGTCGGTTACTCTAATATTATTTTCAATATGGCGAGTAATGTTACGCTGATCCATACGCTCTTCTATCTGTGGCCTAGCGCCATGAACTAAGACTAACTTAACACCCAAGCTACGCAACAAAGCAATATCATGAATAATATTGGCAAAATTTGGGTGAAGCACGGCTTCGCCACCAAACATAAGCACCACTGTTTTTCCACGGTGCGCATTAATATAGGGCGCAGCATTTCTAAACCATTTAACATAATTTTGTTCGTTATTATTGATGCTATCCATTTTCTAAGTTGTAACTACCTATTTGTTTATCCCAAACGCTAGCGTTTAGGATCTTAGCTAAAGTAAATACCTTGCCTAAATCAGTTAAAATGACGACTGAAATTATGCCTGTTGAGGCTGACTAAGTATGTATTCCATGGCGACTTCATCAGCAGGGTCTTTATGTGGGCTGGGTTCGCTATCTTCAATAATATTATCGGCTAGTGAACTTTTATCAATTAAGTTAAAACCAAGCTGCTGAAAATATTTTGGAATATAAGTTAAAACAATAATTTGCTCTAATTCCATTTGATAGGCAAATTCTAACAAATACTGAATAAGTGCTTTGCCTTGACCTTGCTGTTGGGCATCATCTTGTAAAACAACTGAGCGTATTTCAGCTAAACCTGTTTGATAGATATAAAGTGATGCGCTGCCAACAACCTTACCGTCAAGCTCGGCAACAACAAAATTCTGAATATCATGAATAATATTGTCACGTGACCGTGGCAGTATTTCCCCTTTATCGGCCCAAAAGTTGGTCAGTTGATAAATACTATCAACATCAGACATTCTCGCTCGACGAACAGACATAGCGGCAGCACGTTGCGCATTTAAACGCTGTTTTACTTGCTTTAATGCCCTTTGAATTCTTTGTTTGCCTGGCGCACCAACAACTTGCTCATTTAAGATAGCTTCATTGCCAGACTGAGTAGTCGCCAGTGCTTTTTCAACTTGTGAACGAGAAGTACCGCCGAGTGCTTCACGCTTATTAAGTGTCGATTCAATAGAAAGATGCTGATAAACATCTTGCTCAATTCTATCGCTGAATTCTTGTAGTTGGCTTATCGTTAAATCTTCTAAAGGTACACCTTTGTCAATAGCAGCTAATACGACTTCACCAACAATATGATGTGCTTCACGAAACGGAATATCTTTACCGACTAAATAGTCAGCAAGTTCAGTGGCATTCGCATAGCCTTGTTGGGCCGCGGCTAATGTCCGTGAGCGATTTACTTTCAGACCATCAGCAACGAGTACTGCCATTTCCATACATTCTTGCCACGTATCAAGCGCATCAAATAAACCTTCTTTGTCTTCTTGCATATCTTTATTGTAAGCAAGTGCCAACGCTTTCATTGTGGTTAACATCCCCGTTAAGGCGCCAAAAACACGACCTGACTTACCGCGGATTAATTCACAGGCATCAGGGTTTTTCTTTTGTGGCATTAATGATGAACCAGAACTGACCAAATCACTCATTTCAACAAAGCCAGCTTCACCTGAATTGTAGAAAATTAAATCTTCGGCGAAACGTGATAAATGCATCATTGAAATACTGGCTGAAGCCAACAATTCAATGACATGATCGCGGTCAGAAACAGCATCAAGACTGTTCATGGTGGCCGTTCTGAAACCTAAGCGACTTGCCAGTGCATTTCTATCAATAGGATAAGCGGTACCGGCTAAAGCGCCTGAGCCCAGTGGCGAAACATCTAAACGATAAAGCGCATCTTTTAAACGGCCAATATCACGGTTAAACATTTCTACATACGCTAAACACCAATGGCCAAAAGTTATTGGCTGCGCTCTTTGTAAATGGGTATAGCCTGGTAGTACCGTATCTTTTTCACGTTCCGCTAAATTCATCATCGCTTGTTGTAAATTGACAAGAGCAAACAGTAAATCGCCGCCCTTTTCTTTACACCATAGCTTTAAATCAGTCGCGACTTGGTCATTACGGCTGCGCCCTGTATGAAGCTTTTTACCTAAGTCACCCGTTTTTTCAATTAGCTGGATCTCTACCCAACTATGAATATCTTCCGCATCAGACAACAATATTTGTTGCGGATTTTCTTCTACCGACGCTTTTAATTCTTGCAATGCTGCCGTTAAGCGAACCAGTTCATCTTCATTTATAACGCCTACTTCATGAATAGCTTGCGCCCAGGCTATTGAACCAACAATGTCTTGCACTGCCATGCGGTAATCTACCGGCAATGAGTCATTGAACTTCTTAAATTGTAAACTCGCCTTTTCTTTAAAACGTCCACCCCATAAAGCCATGATTATTTTTCCTTATGCTTTAGCACAGTATCTTTTTGAGAAAGTGCGGTGATCCTACTCGATAAGCTAAATAAACGAATAAATCCTTCGGCGTGTTTTTGGTCATAAACATCGTCAGCACCAAAAGTAGCAAATGCTTCAGAATACAAACTATTTGGCGAACGACGTTGTATGACTTGTGCCATGCCTTTATACAATTTAACAACGACATCACCCGTTAGTTTTTCAGCAAATGAGGCAGCAGAAGCCAATTGAGCTTTAGCAAGCGGGGTAAACCAGCGACCATCATAAATAACATGTGAAAATTCAAGACCAATAGATTCGCGATATTTAAGTGACTCTTTGTCGAGAATAAGTGACTCTAAACCTTTATAAGCCGCCATCAAAATAGTACCGCCTGGCGTTTCATAACAACCACGAGACTTCATACCAACCAAGCGGTTTTCGACAATATCGATTCTACCAACACCGTGGGCAGCTCCTTTAGCATTTAAGTACATTAACGCTTGATAAGCACCGGCACTGTTTTCCTGGCCATTACCAGAGAAGTCTATTCCATCAATAGCAACAAGCTCACCGTCAGCAAAACTTAATTGTACTTTTTCAGGCTCATCAGGCGCATCCATAGGATCAACTGTCATGGTCCATACTTCTTTTGATGGCTCACACCAAGGGTCTTCTAACTCACCACCTTCATGAGAAATATGCCAAGCATTAGCATCACGACTGTAGATTTTAGTTAATGAAGCCGCACAAGGAATGTTACGTTCGGCAAGATAATCTAGTAAGTCTTCACGCGAAACCATGTCCCACTCACGCCATGGGGCGATAACAGTAAGCTCTGGCGCTAGTGCAGCAAAACAAGACTCAAAACGAACTTGGTCGTTGCCTTTACCCGTACAACCATGACACACGGCATCAGCACCCACTTTAAGAGCGATTTCTATGTGCGCTTTAGCAATAATAGGTCGTGCCATTGACGTACCTAATAAATATTGACCTTCGTATACCGCACCGGTTTTTAAAATGGGGTACACATACTCTTTTATGTATTCTTCTTTAAGATCAACCACGTAACATTCAGATGCCCCTGAAGCAATCGCTTTCTCTTTAACACCTTCAAGCTCTTCATCACCTTGGCCAACATCAGCACAAAACGCGATAACCTCACAGCCTTGATAATTTTCTTTTAACCATGGAATAATCGCTGAGGTATCTAATCCACCAGAATATGCTAATACTACTTTTTTGATTTGTTTTTTTGCTAAAGCCATTGTCTTATTCCTAACTAATCTTGATAAATTGTCATGCTGAATATAAATCAGCTGCTGACCTAATAATTTCTACACTATTATTTAGCTAATAGCGTAACGAGTACCGCATTTTGCGCCCACATTCTATTTTCTGCTGCTTGGAAAACTACCGACATTTCACTGTCAAAAAGTGCGGTTGTTATTTCTTCCTCTAAGTGCGCTGGTTGGCAATGCATCACAATACTGGCGCCACTGCCTTTCATCATTTGATGGTTCACTTGATAGGGTGCAAACTTCTCTAGAAGTGCAGCTTTTTTACTGGCATCTTCAAAGCCCATTGATACCCATGTATCGGTATAAATAGCATCTTGCGGCCCTAAAGCCTCAACATCTGATGTAAGTACCAACTTACTCCCTGACTTATCTGCAAAAGCTTTCGCTTTACTCAATAATTGTGCTTCTGGTTCATGCCCCGCTGGGCAAACCAAGGTAAAATCGACCCCTAGTATTGCAGCCATAAACATCAACGAATTGGACACATTGTTACCATCACCAATATAAGCAAGTTTAACCTTTGTTAAATCTATACCTTTACCTAAAACAAAATATTCTTGCAAAGTGACAAAGTCAGCTAGTGCTTGGCACGGATGATATATATCACACAGTGCATTAATCACTGGAATAGTTGCGTGCTCAGCTAAACCTTCGATGGCGCTGTTTTCAAAAACACGTGCAACGATAGCGTCAGCATAGCAAGAAAGATTTTTAGCGTAATCACTAACTCGTTCTCGCTCACCTAGTTTGCCATTTTGTTGGCCTAAATATAGCGCATGGCCGCCTAATTTGTTAATACCCATATCAAAACTAACGTGTGTTCTTAATGAAGGTTTTTCAAAGAGCATCACTACAGATTTACCCGCTAAAGCTTTACTATAGTCGCTAGGATGGTTTTTAATCTTTATTGCTAAAGCAATCAGATCAATTATTTGTGTTTTAGTCAGTTGATCATCTGCTAAAAAGTTTTCTAATCTTGTGTGTGTCGGTGACATGATAAGTCCTATCCGAAAAATCGTTAAATTAAGTGTGACTTAACTGTGGTTAATGTGGCTGAATGCGTGTGCCAATGGCATCACCCTTTATTAGATTGATGATTTGCTCAGGCGACTGCCAACTGGCAACCGCGATACTTCGTCGCAATTGGCTTGCTGCATGCAAAGCGGCATTAACTTTTGCGGTCATCCCACCAGCAATAACACCTTGCTCTATTAAGGAATTTGCCTGAGTTTTACTCAGTGAAGCAATATATTCGCCACGCGCATCTTTTACACCATTAACATCGGTTAGCAGTAGCAATTCGGCATTTAGTAACTGACAAATTGCGACAGCTGCATCATCCGCATTAACATTCACTAACTCACCATTGGCTAATGAACCAATAGAAGAGATAACCGGCAAAAAGTTTGCACTTAAAAGTGTATCGAGTAACTTACTATTATTTGCACTAGGCTCACCCACCATACCCAGGCCTTTATCGCTTAACTGACACGAAACCATATCACCATCGACCAGTGACAATCCAACGGCTTGCATGTGTAAACTTGCTGCAGTGGCAACAATCGCTTTATTAACACTACCTGCTAATGCACCCGCAATAAGGGGCATTTGCTCTTGAGGTGTAACACGTAAACCCTGTTTTTTTTCTGAAGTAAAACCAGCTTGGCTGAGTATTTCATCAACAACACAGCCGCCGCCATGCACTAGCACCACGGCTTGATTTTTTAATGTCGCGATAATTTTTAATAAATCAGCTAAAGCATCTTTTTTTTCAAGAATAGCGCCACCGATTTTGATCACTAATGGCTTGTTAGTTTTAGACGTTACTGATGTGTTTATTGTCTTAGTCATTAACTCTTTCCCAAAGTTACATTGTGCAACAAACTATACTCACTCGCTAAACCCAGAGAAATATTCGCACATTGCACCGCTTGTGAAGCAGCACCTTTTAATAAATTATCGATAGCACAACTCACCACAACAACTTGTTTTTCTTCATCGACTTGCCAATGTAAATCAGCAAATGGTGTATTAGCCACATTGTCTATTTTCGGCCAAGCGCCGGTTAAGCGCACCAATGGCTTATCTTGATAAGCGTTTAAAAAAGCTTCGTTAATATGTTTTGTCGTAATACCTGCTTTGATTTGCAAAGTGACAGTTGCCAGCAATCCTCTTTTATAAGGTGCAAGGTGAGGATTAAAAATAACCGCGGCATTAGCTTCTTGGCTTATCTCGGGTTGATGCCTGTGTTGTAAAATATTGTAGGGTGTTAGGCTGACTTCATAAAAGCTTGTCGCTAATGAGGCTTTTCTACCCGCACCGCTGACGCCGCTGATCCCATTAACAACAATGAGAGAGTTTTCAAGATGGTAGTTATTTACGGTAATCGGCTTAAGTGATAATAAACTTGCTGTTGGGTAACAACCAGGTACAGCAACTAATTGTGTATTAGCAATATCATCTTGCTGCCATTCGGCTAAACCATAAGTTGCTTGGGCAAGCGCCGATAAGTTTTTATGTTCAAAACCATAGAATGTTGGATAATCTTCACTATTTTTTAAACGAAAACCACCCGAGAGATCGAAAACCTTAACACCTTTCTCAACAAAAGCTTGTGCCCAGTCAGCACTGAACTCATGCGGAGTAGCAAAGAATACCGCATCAAGCTTTTGTACCGTATCATCGAACCAACGCTGTGAAAAACAGAGTAAAGGTAAATCACATACGCCTAAGTAACGCGGATGTAATTGCGAAAAGGTCATATCTGCCGAGCTACTGTTTTCTGACACCAGTAAATATTCAAGGGAAATTTTATCGTGCGCAGACAATAAATTAATCAGCTCTGCACCCACATATCCACTTGCTCCAATAACCGCGACTTTCATACAACCTCATCTATTAATTTTTTATTAACCTAAGGAAAGCAGAAAACAAATTATTTTCAATAGCCTTCTATATTTAGGTTATTTACACTAGAATAGGAAAATAACACCCAATGACTCGTTATGCAACAAATAAGCATAATTACCCATGGTTTTTTTTATTTATTCATTTTCAACTGTGAGCCACTATGAAAAATTTGCCCAACTTTACTGATTCATTAACACAACTTATTGCCAGTGCTTCTATTAGCTCGACACAAGCGAGCTGGGATCAAGGAAATTTAGCAGTTATTCAACTATTGGCAAGTTGGTTTGAACAACTCGGTTTTAGTATCGACATTCAAGCGGTGCCAGAAACCCGCAATAAATATAATTTATTAGCAAAACTCGGTAGTGGAACAGGAGGATTGTTACTGGCAGGTCATAGTGACACTGTACCTTTTGATGAAAATCGTTGGCAGTCAGACCCGTTCAAAATTGTTGATAAAGATAATAAGTTTTATGGTTTAGGCACGTGTGATATGAAAGGTTTTTTTGCTTTTATTTTACAAGTTTGTAAAGGATTAACCGCGCAACAGTTAAAAAAACCACTTTACATTTTGGCCACCGCAGATGAAGAAACCACCATGGCTGGCGCACGTTTTTTCACCAAAAACCAACAGATAAAACCCGATGTTGCTATTATTGGTGAGCCAACAAATTTGGTCCCTGTCATCATGCATAAAGGTCATATGTCCCATCGCATAACTATTCAAGGTCAATCAGGACACTCAAGCAAGCCAAGTTTAGGCGTGAATGCGATAGAAATTATCCATCAAGTGATTGGCCAATTAATGCAACTCAAAGAAAAATTGGCTCTCAATTATAGTAATCAAGCCTTTGATGTAAAGGAGCCAACCCTTAATTTTGGCGCAATACACGGCGGCGACAATGCCAATCGAATTTGTGGTCACTGCGAGTTAGACATTGATATGCGTGCCCTACCCGGCATGACTGACAGCGAACTTATCTTACTACTCAGTGAAGCGTTAAAACCGTTAGCTGAAAAATACCCTAATAGAATTTCATTTAGTGAATTGGATCCGAGTTCACCCAGCTTTGAACAAAGTAAAAACAGTGATTTTGTCACTATAGCCGAAGAAATAAGTGGTCATTCATGTTGTGCGGTTAACTATGCGACCGAAGCTCCTTTCATCCAACAACTGGGTTGTCAAACTATCGTTTTAGGTCCTGGTTCAATTGATCAAGCACACCAGCCTAATGAATTTCTAGCGCATAGCGAAATTGATAAAACTGAACAACTATTACTGAAGATGATCGAAAGATACTGTTTATAAAGGTACAAAAAAGCAAAGCGATAATGCTTTGCTCTTTCGTTTTTACTTAGTATAACCTTGCAAGGGGTTAAGTTATGACTACACCATATCCGCAAACGGATTTTTACTGGGTAAGGCAATACTATTAGTAAAGCCGGTCATTGAGATATTTTCAGTGTTAATTTCAATATCATCATCACCTAGTACACCCACACCAAATTTATAAATTAATTCAAACTGTCCATTGTTGGCTTTTTCTTGATAGATACTTTGTTTCACTTCAACCGCAGATAACTTTTCTTGGTAACGGGTCATTTCTGCTATGCTATATCGTTTTTTCAGCATAGAGAGCGTTACGTCTGGTGAGAGTATAGTGGCCGTGGCATTGTTACCGCCAAAACCTTTTGAATTGATGAAAGCAACATCCATCGCTTCACACTGCCAGTGATCAAGAGCGATATTCAAGCGCTCATTATGTACATCATCGGCTATCGATTTAATGGTCGTAATACCCGGCATAATATTATGAGCAAAAACACCTAGCGCCATAGTGATTTGGTCACCACTTGCTGGTGCAATAGTATGGCCAACATAAGCTTTAGGCGCGGCTACAGGCCAATTATGAATATCAAAAGTTTCGGCCAAACGGTGATAAATTAACGACTCGGTGATACGGTTTTGTGGGGTACTTGAACCATGAGCTAATATAAAGCTACGCTTTTGTACCGACTCTTCCCCTAAAATACTTTTTGCTAATGCCACTGACTTCGCCATGGTAATGTAATTACCAGGACCTGGAGCGGTAATAGATTTTTTAATACCATCGGCATTAATGAATACATCAGCAACCGACCCCAAAGGTTTAGCGCCTAATTCAACGGCTAATTCGTCATCCATAATCACCAGAAAATGTGCAGCTTCACCAATAGTAAAACCACAATTTTCACCAAACGGGCGACTGGTATTACGATGGTCAGCTTGGCCATCAGTAATACCATCAAGTTTTTTCAAACCTTCTTCATTAGCCAATGCACTCATGTTACCGAAACCTTCAATAATTTCCGGTGTTATTGGGCTTTCACTACTGCCCACAATAGCAACACGCACTCGACCTGATTTAATATCTTGAATAGCATTACGTAAGTTATAAAGAAAACTTGCACAAGCGCCAGTCGAAGTCGAAGTGGTACCCACACTGCCGGTCACATAACCATTAATAAAATCAGCTGACATGGTGTTTAAGCCCAACGCTAAGTTTTTAGTGGTAACACGATCGCCATGCAAACGATTTTGTAACATGCCCCCTAAACCTTCCGATTGCATTTGACCGAAAGCTGAAGAAGAATAAGTACCCACGTGGTCTGGGCTTACTTTTTCTAATATTTCATCCCAGCTAAAGCCCGTTGAATGAATAGCGTCTGCAGCACCAAAAATAGTCGTTTGTAAACCACGTGGCTGATAACGACTATTATATAATGTCGACGGTTCAAAGCCGGTAGGTAATTGCCCCGCTGCTTTAATCGGATTATCGCGATAACTACTATGTTTAATATCTAAATTATCAGTAATTTCAACCTTTACGCGTTTATCTGCTAAGGGTGTTACTGTCCATGAGCGCGGTAAGGGTTTTGGTAATTCTTTTTCTTTAATTTCAAAAGTAATATTTTCAGTGCTCGGTGTTGCCGCCATATTTGTGTGGCAATGCGTCGCGTCAGGGTCAAAGTGATTATTTTCAATTTTACGGATAAGGGTGCCATCAAGAATTTGCTGGCCAAAACGTGCTTCTACTTCGCTTAATGCAACACTATTACCCTCAACGTCAACTAACTGACCTGCTTGGAAAGTTAAGATATTCATCAAAGTAGCAAGACCAACAAAAGTTTCTTGGCGTGCTTCTGCAGTTAATTTGTCGATAACAATACGACGAAAACCTTGATGAAACGAGGTGCGGCCAGCAGCGTTTACGCCGCCCATGCCAACAATAATAGGTAAAGCAGTCATTTATAATTCTCTTAAATACATGAGTCGTAATTCTTGTTACTAGTGTAAAAAGAAATACCAATAATTAATTGTCGTTTTCAGCCAAAAACAATACAATAACAGCCAAATATTGCAAAAGTTATTAATATGCCACTCAAGACAAGCCGAAAAACAATCAATGTTGCCTTGGTTTTATATGATCATATGTTAGCAACCAGCGTAAGCTTACCTATTGAAATGCTTAGAGCAGGCGAAGCTTTTGCTCGAAGAGAAGATAGGCAGTCACCTAAACTCAGTATTGAAATGGTGAGCGAACTATTAGCCCCAGTGCGCACCAGAGCACTTATTAAGCTTTATCCCGATAAAGATATTGAGCATGCCCAAAGTCCAGATTATATTTTTATTCCTAGTCTTTGGCGCAACCCTAGGCCAATAATCAAAAAACAGCCCAAAATGGTAAGTTGGCTTAATCGTATGTGGCAACAAGGTTCAACGCTTATTGGTGGTGGTACAGGGGTTTGTTTTATTGCTGAGTCAGGACTACTTGATCATCATCCGGCAACAACACACTGGCATTATGTTAACCAATTCAAAAGAAATTATCCTAACGTTGAATTGAAACCAGATTTTTTTATTACCCAGTCAGAACGTATTTACTGTGCGGCAAGTTTAAATGCCTTAGCTGATATTACCGTTCACGTTATTCATCAAACGTACGGTGAGACTGCTGCACAACATGTTGAGCGTAATTTCTCTCATGAAATAAGAAAACCATATGAAGAACAACGTTATTTAGAAGGTGCGGTCGATCGACATCCTGATGAATTGATCACTCAAATTCAATTCTGGATGCGTACTAATCTATCATCAACATTATCGCTTACTGAACTGGCGTTACAATTTGGTATTAGCCATAGAACATTTAGTCGGCGTTTTAAAAATGCTACCGGCGTTAAAGCCTCTCATTATTGGCAAAAAATGCGTGTAGAAACAGTCAAAGATTTACTATCATCAAGTAATCTGTCTATTCAAGAAATCGCTTTTCAGGTGGGTTATCAAGAGCAAGGCCAGTTAACTCGGCTGTTTAAGAAACAATTAAAACTCACTCCAAGAGACTATCGAGCAATGGTGCGTAAAAAGCTTTTTAATTAACGGTTAACGTCTGTCAAACAAGCTAAATTTTTGACAGTGCACTTTTATCAGTAACGGGTATAATCCATAACAGATAAATTAAAAGCATTGAAGTGCTTGTACTTTAATACAATAAGTCTCATGGTACGACCACTAGAAAATTACAAACGGAGAAAATACATGTCAATCGTGATCAGTGGTACAGGTCTATTTACACCACCACACAGTATTTCAAACGATGAATTAGTCACCGCATTTAATCAATATGTTGAAGACTATAATATTGAAAATGCCGCCGCTATTAACAGTGAGCAGTTAACGGCCTTAAAACCGTCTTCAAGTGAATTCATTGAAAAAGCATCAGGCATTAAAAGTCGCTATGTTATGTATAAAGACGGCGCACTTGACCCTAAAACCATGATGCCACTTATTCCTCAGCGTAGTGATGAGCAATTATCAGCACAAGCAGAAATGGCTGTTGGCGCCGCGAAACAAGCGATGGCTGCAGCAAATAAAACAGCAGACGATATCGATTTAATCATTGTTGCTTGTTCATACACACAACGCGCTTATCCTGCAATTGCCATTGAAGTACAAAAAGAACTAGGTTGTAAAGGTTGGGCTTACGATATGCTCGTCGCTTGTTCATCGGCAACCTTTGGTATTATGAATGCTTCAAATGCTTTGCATGGCGACACAGCAAAAACAGTGTTAGTGATTAACCCTGAACTCAATTTTCCACAAATTAATTTACGCGACCGCGACAGTCACTTTATCTTTGGCGATGTTGCAACGGCTATTGTTATTGAAAAACAAGCAACCGCTACGGCTGACCATTGCTTTAAAATATTAACTAAGAAGCCGATCACGACCTTTTCTAATAACATTCGTAGTAACTTTGGTCATATCAATAAATGTGATCCAGAAACCATGCTTGATAATGACAAAATGTTTGTTCAGCAAGGACGAAAAGTTTTTAAAGAAGTACTGCCAATGGTCTCTCAATTAATTACCGAGCAAATGGCAGAAGCAAATGTTGAAGCTAAAGATTTAAAAAGATTATTTTTACATCAAGCCAATATCAACATGAATAACTTTGTTGCAAAGAAAGTATTAGGCCGTGACCCTATGGGCAATGAAGCGCCAATTATTTTAGACAAGTTTGCAAATACGGCTTCGGCGGGTTCTATTATTGCTTTTCACTTGAATCATGATGATATGGTTACTGGCGATAAAGCTTTAATCTGTTCTTTTGGTGCCGGTTATTCGGCAGGCTGTATCGTTATAGAGCATATTTAATTCTGCTGTGCGGTTAAGTCACTGAGAAAAACCTCTGTGACTTAATCGTTAATTAACCTTTAACCTTTAACAAAACTCACTATGTAAAAAAGTAATTAGCTTTACTATCGATGGATGAGCAATTGTGTAGTATATCGTTTGTGATTCTCGGCGAGTTTTTACCAAGCCGTCTTTTCTCAATCGAGCTAAATGCTGCGATAAACTCGACTGGCTCAAATCAATAAAACCATTAAGCTCTGATACCGACATTTCTTTCTCACCTAAATAGCAAAGTATCAATAATCTATTTTCATTACTCATCGCCTTCAGTAACTCAGCGGCTTGAGTTGCATTACCACGCATTTCAGCTATGTCTATTTGAGTTTCATTATTCATCATTTGGGTCTTTATTGTCAGCAAAAAGTAAATATTAATTGATATTACATTAGATAGTGCTAATATAAAAGTACATTACATTTATCTAATATAATAACTTTTCAGTTAAGGATCCCTTTTGAATTACACCAGACTGCTGCAACTCGCTATTGAGAAACCTAAACTTGTTTACACCTTAGTCTTATTAATGGTGGCAATTAGTCTGGCGATGATGCCAAACCTTAAAATAGATACCGACCCTGAAAATATGCTGAGCAGTGATGCGCCAGCACGTGTTTTTCATAACCAAACAAAAGCTGACTTTCAAATGCGCGATATGATAGTCGTTGGAATTGTTAGTAACAATAGTATTTTTACTCCTAGTGCATTACAGGTTGTTGAGCAACTTTCAACAGAAATATTACAAATTGAAGGGGTTATTCAACAAGATTTATTATCCTTGAGTGTTGTTGACAATATTACCCAAGAAAAAAATAACCAAGGTGAAAATAACGGCATACGCTTTGAATATCTAATGAAGCAGGCACCGTCTTCACTCGAAGGCAGCTTAGCCATTCAACAAGCCGTAAAACGCTTACCTATGCTTAACAACACCATAGTTTCTGGAGACAACAAAGCGATAGCGATTTACGTGCCTATTCAAGCCAAAGACATGAGTTATAATATTGCCGAAAAAATTCGTACTATCAGTGGCAATTTTCCCGCAGAGTTGGTGGCTAATGTAGACTTTCATATCACAGGTTTACCTGTCGCTGAAGACCAATTTGGCTATGAGATGTTTGTTCAAATGGGTGTTGCAGCTCCACTTGCTGGTTTAGCTATTTTTGTTTTACTTTGGTACTTTTTTCGCAATTTTCCGTTAATAATTGCACCTATGGTGGTCGCGATGGCTACGGTGATTATAGTCATGGGCTCACTCATCGGTATGGGCTTTACTGTTCATATTATGTCATCAATGATCGCTATATTCTTAATGCCAATAGCAGTGGTTGACTCAGTTCATATTCTCTCTGAATTTGCTGAAAAATATAAAACAGGTGATGATGCCGGCGATGTTGTAAAAGGTGTCATGAAGCATTTATATACGCCAATGCTTTATACATCAATCACCTCTGCTATCGGTTTTTATTCGTTAATGCTAACCCCTATTCCGCCGGTAAAAGTCTTTGGTGCTTTTATTGGTACTGGTATTTTATTGGCATTCGCGCTGACAATTATTTACGTCCCTGCTTATATTTCTCGTTTAAAACCTGAAACTTTAGCCAAATTGCATGACGCTATAGTGCGTATGGAGAAAAAAGGCAGATTAGCCAATGTATTAGAACGGTTAGGCAGTTTTGCTACTCAAAAAACCAAGCTTATTCTTATCGGCTTTGTTGCCTTATTTTTAATTAGTATTGAAGGCGTTAGTCGTATTGAAATTAATGATAATCCTGTTAATTGGTTTAAAGCGGATCACGAAATAAGAATTGCTGACAAGGTACTTAATGAACATTTTGCTGGTACTTATGATGCTTGGTTAGTGTTTAACAATAACGAGGGTGACAATAACGGCGAGGTAAAAAAATTCAAAGAAGTTCTGGCAACGTTTACCGCTGATTCAGCTAGCGCTAAAAAAATTCATACCTTTATAAATAACGTTAACTCGGCTAAAAAAGAGTCATTATTCAATCAGCATTTGTTGGTTTTATTAGATGACTTAACGTTTTCTGCCCCTGATAAAGACCAGGTTATTATTGAGCAGTTAGTCAATATTGCTGATAGCGCTTTCAACGACAGCAAAGTATTTCTAGACCCCACGTTATTAAACTGGCAAAGCGACTTTCAACAAGCGTTACTAGCTACAGGTTTAGTTGGTAAAAGTAATGGCTTGGCTGATATCGTTAAAACGGTCAATCGTGAGCTTTTCTCCGGTGAAGATAAAGACTTTACTCTACCTGAAACAAGCAATGGCGTGGCGCAAACATTATTGCAATATCAGTCATCACATCGTCCACAAGACTTATGGCATTTTGTCACTAAAGATTACCAAAAAAGTCTCTTATGGTTGCAAATGACTAGTGGCGACAATCAACACACTACCAAAGTTGTTAACTGGACAGAGACTTACATTACCAACAATCCAATGCCAAAAAATATTAGTTATCAATGGGCAGGTAAATCTTATTTAAACATTGTTTGGCAAGACGCTATGGTAAATGGGATGATCGACAGTCTATTGTCTTCATTTGTCATCGTTTTCTTGATGATGGTTTTACTGTTTCGGTCTTTCAAGTACGGTATTTTAGCCATGTTGCCGCTAACACTTACTATTTCGATGATCTATGGATTAATTGGCTGGATAGGTAAAGACTATGATATGCCTATCGCGGTGTTGTCGGCGCTCACATTAGGACTATCTATCGATTTTGCCATTCATTTTCTCCAACGTGCACGAGAATTAGAGAAAGAACTGGGCAGCTTAACACAAGCATTAACCGCAATGTTCCAAGAGCCAAGCCGAGCAATTTCACGCAATGCAATAGTTATTGCGGTTGGTTTTACCCCATTATTACTTTCACCATTAATGCCTTATATTACCGTTGGTTTTTTCCTGGCGAGTATTATGGCGCTATCGGCGTTAGTTACTTTAGTGCTATTGCCGGCATTAATGACCCTTTTTGCTGGTAAGCAAAACCTAAAAACTGAACAACTATAGGATATAAAGATGAAATATTTATCAAAACTATTGATACTGGTCTACTCCCTTTCAAGTTTTGTTGGCCATGCTGGCGATCTAACCGATGCTAATAAAATTATTACTAAGGCAAATTTAGCCTCATATTATTCTGCTGATGATGGTAGTGCCCAAGCACGTATGATTATTGTTGATGCGCAGGGTAATAAGCAGATGCGACAATTTACCATCTTGCGTAAAGACCAAACCGATTTAGGTAACCAAGACATTTTAGTGTTCTTCTCTCGCCCCACCGATGTCCAAGGTACGGTATTTCGTGTAGTTAAAAAAGTCACAAGCGATGACGACCGCTGGTTGTACTTGCCAGCACTAGATTTAGTAAAACGTATTTCAGCCGGTGATAAGCGTACTTCTTTTGTTGGCGCACATTTTTTTTATGAGGATGTTTCAGGCAGAAACCCCGCAGAAGATAACTTTACCCTGTTAAAAACTGATAACAACTTTTATACGATCAAGGCTCAGCCTAAAGATCTAAACAGTGTTGAATTTGATCATTATATTGTCAGTGTTGATAAAAACACTTTTTTACCGATGCAAGTTGACTTTTATGACAGCCAAGGTAAAAAATCACGTTCTCTGCAAGTATTAAAAACTGAAGTTATTGATGGTTTTACCACGGTTATGCATTCAAAAATAACTCAACACTCCGATGGTAGCTATACTGAAATGCAATTTAGAAATGTTAAATATAATGTTGGCTTACCCAATGATATTTTTTCTGAGCGCAGTTTACGTAACCCACCGAAAGAGTGGTTAGATTAATCAGCTAAGGGTGATCGTATGAACTCATCCTGACCCGTTTTAGCTGCTGAAATTAATTCAGTATCGTGATTATTAGTCTTTATATCGCTTAACAAAAAATGGACAAAATTATCGTGCAAAAATCAGTAAAAAATTTCTTTTTTCTAGTGAGCAGCCTCTGTGTCGTTAGCGCAAGTTTTGCCGCTAATGTTCTCGCAAACGAAACAGATAATTGGGGTGATGAGTGGAGCGAAGCAACAGTTTCACCTTGGAAGTTTTCAGGTTTTGTTGAAGCAGGTTATGGCTATTTATTACAGGATAATATTGTTGAGTCAAACGCATCATTAAGTGAAATCACCACACGCGTTAATCTTGATTACAGTCATGAATCTTTTGAGCTGGTTTCAAAAGCAGAGTTAATTTATGACGATGTATTAAAAAATACTTTTTTGCAAACACGCGAATTAAATATCCGTTTTAGCCCCTCGGATAAAACAGATGTTAAGTTAGGTCGGCAAATTCTGACATGGGGTACCGGTGATTATATTTTCCTTAACGACTTGTTTGCAAAAAACTGGCAATCATTCTTCTCAGGACGTGATGACCAATATCTAAAAGCGCCTTCAGATAGTGCGAAAGGTACTTGGTATATTGGTCACTATTCACTTGATCTCACTTGGACTCCTGAGTTCACCCCTGATGTTTATATCACTGGCGAACGTTTTTCTTTTTATTCACCGCAAGGGCATGCCATAGTTGCACCCGCTGATAATTTTAGGGTAAAAAAAACCAATAAAGCACAATTTTCAGCGCGCCTTGCGACTAACAATAATGGCGTGGAATATGCGCTGTATGGTTATAAAGGTTTTTGGCCAACTCCCGTAGGTATTACAGAAGATAACAGTCAGCCATCACAAGCTTATTTTCCAGAAATGAATGCTTGGGGAGCCAGTGTTCGATTGTCATTAGCCGGCGGATTATTTAATGCTGAATATGCAAGTTATAACAGTATTGAGGATAATAACGGCACTAACCCTTTTATTGCGAATGGTCAAAATAGGTTTTTAGTGGCGTTTGAAAGAGAAGTAATTAAAAACCTGACCGCTAGCGTTCAGTTCTATGTTGAGCAAACCAAACATTATCAGCAATTTATTAGCCATTCTGCTACGCCAGCAACAGAAGTCGATGAAAACCGTCAATTATTAACCTTTCGCTTAACCTACAGAACATTGCAGCAAAAATTAATTTATAGCGTTTTTAACTTTTATTCTCCCACAGACAAGGATGGTTATCTTAAACCTTCAATAACTTATCGCTATAGCGATAAGTGGTTATTCTCGGCTGGGGCGAATTTATTTTGGGGTGAAGAAAAGTATACTTTTTTTGGTCAACATCAACAAAACAGCAATGCTTGGCTTAGAGTAAAAGCCCACTTTTAAATGACGCCAGCACTAAAGGCTCAATGTCTACAGAATTAATCTGACAATAACTTACAGTTTTTCAGCATATCCTAACAATTAGATCACTGAAACTTACCCGTAATAAGATGAGAATGGCTGTAAATCTTCTGTTGAGCTTATTATGAAAAAAATTATTATCGTCATCTGTTTTAACATTTTGTTTTCTTTGAACAGTTACGCAATGAAATCTAATGATTATATTATTTCTATTAAGCATGCAACTAACGACAGTGACTATTATTCAAGTGTTGGCGTAGAGGTAATTCATCGTAAACTTAATAGTTATTTAGGTTTCTCGGTTAATAGCTCAATAGGCTATGCAAGGGTTACCGATACCTTTGATTATCAACATGGTTTTATTGCATGGGAAGGCGGTATAAAAATAGGTTATTTTTCTAACTTTAGTCTTTATGCTGAATTTGGCGTTGATCTGCTTGAGCTTGCCTTTAATGATCGAAGTGACGATGACTATTCACATAGAAATAAGGGCTATAGTACAGATTTCGAAAATGATAACTTTGACCATCATTACAATGACAACGATTCAGATGGCTATATAGGGATTGGTAGTTCGATGATGATTGAGCAAATAAAAGTTACAGCATTTGTTCGTTTTCGTGAAATAAGTGGTTATAACTGGCAAGCAAAAAACTATGCCTTTAGCGGTATTGAGTTAGCGGTAGTTTTTTAATTAAATTACCATCGTTTGTTTGTTTGCTTGTTTCTTTCTTTTCTCTACGGCAAAATAGTCCCCATAGATATTTACAAATAATAGAGAAAAAAATGAGCGTAAATTCAGCAGCACAAAATCAAATAAAACAAATGCTAACCATGCAAGACGCGATGAATACTCGTGTTAGTGATACCTGGCAAGAAAATGGTTATGAGTGGTATCGCGCCATTTGGGTTGAGTGTGCTGAAATGTTAGACCATCACGGATGGAAATGGTGGAAACATCAAGAAATAGATATTGCGCAAGTGCAACTGGAGTTGGTTGATATTTTTCATTTTGGATTAAGCTTACGTTTAATGACAGGCGAAACCGTTACAAGTATTACTGACACCTTAGCAACAGAACTCACTGAAAGCTCAGGCGAAAAAGATTTTAAAATTGCCCTTGAAAACCTAGCGTCAGCCGCCGTTACTAACAAAAGTTTTGATGCGATTGCCTTAGCTGATTGTATGCGTTTGATGAATATGGACCTAGATGAATTATTTCGTCAATATGTTGGCAAAAACACCTTGAATTTTTTCCGTCAAGACCACGGTTATAAAGAAGGGACATATATCAAAGTTTGGCATGGCGAAGAAGACAATGAAGTATTAGCTAATTTAGTTAATACCTTAGATGCCAGTGCAAGTGATTTTCAGCAACAACTTTATGCAGCACTTGAGGCAAAATACCCAGCATAATTATTCGCTCAAAACCTAATGAAGACTCTAGATAAATAATAACTAGAGTCTTTTATCCCCCACCCTTCTCCCATGCTCAAACAGTCTTTTAGCTTAAAGTATATAGAATAAATTCTACTTTCCGAACGGTCATTAAAACAACTCTTTTATATTAAGATCTGTCGCATAAATTTAACCTAGCCAAGGGTTATTAAAAGAATCTAGCAAAATTATGATCTGTGGCACAAATTCTGCTTATTCAACAGTTATTAAGAAGACCGTCAAGAATTTGAACCGCCGGAGCAGTGTATGGAATTAATTCTCTTTGCCATGATCAGCCTAATTGTTATTGTCGCTTTGTTAGCTAGCCGTTTAAACGACAATAGTTTTCCTTTTCCATTTGATAAAAAGCAAAGTCTTTTTACGCCAGCAGAGAAGAATTTTCAGAATTTGCTCGAACAAGCCCTTGGTGGTAAATACCGTATTATTAATCGAGTAAAACTTGCTGATATTGTCACTATTCGTCATGGTGTGTCGAACAGAGCAAGCCAAACAGCATCAGCGAATGCCGAAAGTAAATACTTAGACTTTGCTATT
This sequence comes from Colwellia sp. BRX8-5, assembly GCF_014077325.1. Lineage (NCBI taxonomy): Bacteria > Pseudomonadati > Pseudomonadota > Gammaproteobacteria > Alteromonadales > Colwelliaceae > Colwellia > Colwellia sp. BRX8-5. Next base: position 29,087 of record NZ_JACGVR010000024.1, on the reverse strand, counting down.
TGTGATCGTGAGAGTATGAAGCTATGTGGCGTTATTGACTTAGTTGATACCCAAGGTAAAGGCTATAAAATCAAAAAAGACTGGTTTGTCAGCGGCGCATTAGAAGCATCTTCAATTCCTCATATTCGTATTAAAGTGAAAACTAATTATACCGTTGACGAGATCCGCGCTTGTATTTACAGTCGACTTTTAGGAAACAGACCACCAGAGCCAAAAATTAAAGGAAAAATTATTCCTGCTCCCATGCTAAAACCTCGACCCAATAGAAATAGAGAAGAAGTTGGCGCTTTGTCTCCTATTGCCGCTCGTGCGCAATTAGGCTCATCAACAGGCAATGCTATGTCGCAACGTATCCCTGCACCGCAAGTAGCCGCATTACCTCATTAAACTCTACAATAAAATTAACTCATTATTAAAATAAAAAGTCAGCGATTTAAATCGCTGACTTTTTTGTTTTCCCTTAGATAGAATTAACGTGCTTGGCAGTTTTAATGCCATAAAGGCTGAGAGTGGCAATGTGATCGTAATATATCGTTGACGTATAATCTTGTGCCTATTGAACTCATACATAGAAAGACAGGGTGTCTGAGAAAGGCCATCCTGAACATATACGCTCTTTGCCATCTCGGTAACTGCTCCTGCGTTACTCTACTTCCTACATCCATGTAATCACAGCACCGCGTTATACCGTTGACGTGCAAGGATGCACTAATGCCTAGAAAGACAGGATGTCTGAGAAAGGCCATCCTCAACATAAATATACGACATCTGGGAATCTTCACGTTATAATTGTTTTATTAGATGTTATCAACGAATTGGAAATAAAATGAAAGCAGGAATAATTGGCGCAATGGAGCCAGAAGTTGCTATTTTAAAAGCAAAATTAACTCATGCAGTAACAACCGAACATGCAGGTTATACCTTTTATCAAGGGCAACTCAACGGCAGTGATGTCGTTATTGTACAATCGGGTATTGGTAAAGTGGCTGCTGCCTTAGCAACCGCGATTTTAATTGATAAGTTCCAGCCTGACTATATTGTTAATACTGGCTCTGCTGGTGGTTTTGAACAATCACTAAAAGTAGGCGATATTGTCATTAGTTCAGAAGTTCGCTATCACGATGTCGATGTTACCGCTTTTGGCTATGAGATTGGTCAGTTACCAGGCAATCCAGCTGCCTATATTCCTCACCCGACACTCGTTAAAGCCGCACAGGCAGGTGTTGCTGAATTAGAAAATATCCAGACCTTACTGGGTTTAATCACTACCGGCGATACCTTTATGACTGCTGATGATGATATTGCTAAAGCCCGCGCTAACTTTCCGACTATGGCCGCGGTTGAAATGGAAGGAGCCGCAATTGCTCATACCTGTCATCAATTTAAGGTGCCTTTTGTGGTTATTCGTTCTATGTCTGATATAGCAGGTAAAGAGTCTCCTACCTCCTTTGAAGCTTATTTAGAAACAGCTTCGGTGAATTCATCTCAGTTAGTTGAAAATATGCTCGACGCATTGCAAGGTAAAAAGTTAACTTAAGCCCTAAGTTTAATCGATACCAACTCCACTAATTTTGTGAGCTTGTTCGCGCAAGGAGAATATATCAAGGCAAGGCTGACGATTTTCTAATCACTGGCTATAGGCGTTGAGTGCGCCGCAGGTTTGGAGTATTTTAACCCGCATAAGTGAGCAATAATTTAATGGAATGGCTATAAATATGACTGCTAATAATCTAACAAACTTAATTGATATCAGCCCTTTCGCCTATTCAGTTGTCATGCTTTACGGTGTTATTTTGGTTAAGCTTTTTACTGGCTATTTAGCGAGTCATCAACCCTTAAGGTTTTTTCGAATTTTTTGCGATCAGCTCGCCAAAAAAGTCAATAAAAGTAAGAATACTGACCGTCAGCGTTTTATTTCTGGTTTAATTGCTATTGTAGTTAGCCTTACGCCTATAGTCATTATTCTTTGGTTATTTGAAGCTTTTGTTGAGGCCACCTGGCTTTGGCAGGGATTTTTACTTTATCTTGCCTTAGGCTGTTTACAACTAGGAAAAACAAGTAAAGAGATTGCCAAGTTAATTGTCGCCAACAAAAATTTCGAGGCTAAACAGTTATTAAACCCCTGGCTGTTGCGAAATACCGAACAGCTTTCCTCTTTAGGCTTAGCAAAGAGCTGTATTGAAATGTTATTGCTTCGAGCGGTGCAAAATCTATTCACTATTAGCTTGGTATTTTTACTTTTTGGTCCGCTTACTGCTTTAGTTTGTCGATTGCTTATTGAGATGCATTACAGCTGGAATAACAAACAAAATAGTTTTCAACCTTTTGGCGACAGTGTTGCTTTTATTGTCAACATTATACAATGGCTACCTAGCCGTATTTTTTCATTAATCCTGCTGTTTGGTTGTATTGGCAAAAATTTCGTTTTATTTTTTCGGTTAAATCGCCGCTACTTTTTTCAATTAAATAATAGCTATGTGCTCAATTTATTTGCCTTGTCATTAGAGGTTAAACTTGGTGGTGTGGCTATGTATCAAAATATAAAATTACGTAAAACAAGTTACAACGATCACGGAAGGCAGCCTCAAGCTACTGATATTATTCATGCCAGCAAACGTATTAGCCAAGTGTTCTATTTTTGTTTTCTATTTTTAACACTACTGACATTATTTATTTACTCGTTCAATATCAATAGGTAACAAACATGTATGAACTTCTTTACTGGTTAGATTTATTTGGTATTGTTGTCTTTGCCTTATCGGGTGCATTAATGGCGGGGCGGTATAAGCTCGACCCTTTTGGTGTTGTCGTATTAGCCGCAGTGACAGCGATTGGCGGCGGTACCATCCGCGATATTACTTTAGATACGCCAGTATTTTGGGTTGCCAATCCCATTTATCTTTATGTTATTTTATTAACTGCAGTGTTAACAATTATCATTATTCGCCGTCCTAAGCGTATTCCAAAGCGCTTTTTACTGATTGCTGATGCATTTGGTTTAGCATTATTTGCTGTTTTAGGAACTGAGAAATCATTAAGTTTAGGCGCTCCTGTATTTGTTGCTGTTGTAATGGGCACCATTACCGGTGTTGCTGGTGGGATGATCCGTGATGTTATATGTAATGTTATTCCAATGATCTTACAAAAAGAAATTTATGCTACTGCTGCGATCTTAGGCGGCTCTTTGTATGCGTTATTTCGATACTTAGCTTGGCCAGAAAATATCGCCATCATTTCTGCAATTCTTGGCGCATTAACGCTGAGACTAGCCGCTATTTATTGGCGAGTTTCACTGCCAGCGTTTCATATTGTTGAAAAAGAAGAAAGTAAATAATGCCAGCTCAGTGCTTTACAGATGTCGATAAGTTGTTTGTTTCTGTTAGATAATTAAGAGATACTAAAGACTAATTTTTAATCACTTTATGATTTCATTAAGCGACTAAGCCATTAATAACACTCATCGAACTATTTTATGACTGATAAAGATAAAATCATTGAAAAACTATCCAACAAAATAGTCATGTTAACTCAAGAAAATGAGCTTATTAAAGATGAACATAAAAAATTAACTGAGTACTTATCCGCGGCTCTAGATAGAACTGGTTTATTTATCTGGGAGCAACACATACCTAGTGGGCAGTTAAAAATATTAGATCAAGCGTTTGGTAGCATGTGCGGTTTTGAAACCAATGAAATTGAATCAACAGTATCCTCTTGGAAAAACAACTTACATCCAGATGATAAAGAAAAAGTTATCGCTGCATTTGAAGAGCATTTAGCGGGAATAACACCCTACTTTTATATGACTTACCGTATGAAGCACAAGGACGGAGGTGATGTATGGGTATCTGATCGCGGTAGGGTTATTGAATTTGATGATGATAATAATCCTTTACGTATGACAGGAACACATACTGATATTACCCAAGAAAAACTTTATGAATTAGAGTTAGCTCAATATGCTAATTTAGATCCGCTCACTAATTTACTGAACAGAAAAGCCCTTCAACATAATTTTGAAGTCTACACTAACACCAGTAAATATTGTGGTGGTGCCTTATTTTTTATTGACTTAGACGATTTTAAATCAATAAATGATATTTATGGACATAAAGTGGGCGATAAATTACTGCTGCATGTTACCAGTAACTTTGATGCCTTAGCACCAACAGACGCCTTAATTGCCCGATTCGGAGGTGATGAATTCGCGATTATTTGTAAAACAACCGATAGACTAGCCCTTGAATTATTAGCGCAGTCGATCTTAACAATATTAGCTAAACCCACTGAAATTGAAGGGATAAAAATATCAATTAATTTAAGTATCGGGATATGCGTTTTTGAAAAAAATAATGAAAGCTTTGCCAATATCTATGAGAGAGCTGACAAAGCGATGTACTCGGTGAAACGAAAAGGCAAAAATCATTATGCCTTTTGGGACGAAGACAAAGAAAGTTAAACGTCGAATTCCTCTGTTTAAGCCTCCATTCCCCAGCCATCGTTATAGCCATTATACTTTGCAGCAAGTTGTTCAAGCTGTGCTTCTTGCGCGACAATCCCATCGTAGCAAGGTAGCATTTTTACAGTGCAATCTAAATCCCAAACATTAGGTGTTTCATCAGGATGAATGACTAATTCCATTTCAGGTGCATGTTCTGCTAAATAATCAGCCATTGCTTGGGCTTGTTCTTTTTTTTCGAACAATTGAAAAAACACGACGGGATGAATAATAGACAAATCAATACCAGCATCTTGCATTTCAGCCAAAATTTGGCCTGTTTCATCATTTGGAAAGGTCATAAAAGTTATTATCTGGGTAAAAAGTACTTCATTATAAACCGCTATTTTCTTCAACTCCACAGGAGAGTTAATTATTAATGTTTGAGTAGCTGCATAAATTATTCTGACAACTCAATTGACTCTTTGCGGGGTAGCGAGGACACCTTGCCACTGAACTCGACTCACCTGCTGTTTTCGCTAATAAAGAGGCGCCAATGGTATTAATAGCAAAGGCACATGTTAACTCTCCAAAGGTAATGTTAACTAACACACATTGTTTTTTTGATGAGCAGGTTAAATTTTCTAGCAATATTTTTTGTTTGACCGAGACAAAGGTTTTACTTGTTAATGTATTCGTCTTGGCAGCAACGTTAACAAGAGAGGTTTCAATAACCGTGTTAAGCTTGTGTTTATTTCTTTTTTCTTTGCTTTTTTGAGCAGCCCTTTCCTGATCAAGCTGATGTTTTAAGTGCGTTGTTGCTATTTCATGCTCTTTTAATAAATACCCTAAGCCTAATAAAATAGTAATAAAAATCACTACGGCTATCAGTGTTATCGTTAACCATTTAAGCATTGTTAGCTTTACTTGCATCACGAGAATGAGGATATTTATCTATCATCGCATCAATAGCCCGGTAAATTTTCAATTGAGCCTCTCTACTATTATCGGTTTTAGCATTAATTTTCAAAGGGTAAACACTTCGCCAAACTGAACGTTTTTTTTCAGGGTCAAGTACATCAATAATTAAACTTCCCGGTTTAGTTTGCCACTGTTTTTTGTCCGCTTGCGCTTCACCGCCACGCAAACAAAGAGAACAATAAAGCACCCCTTTATTGTAGGTTAATAATTCCTTAGTGTTTTCATTAACAAGATGATAAGTAATCACAATATCAGCATCATCTAGCGTATTATAAATAAAACCATTCTTATCTAATACTTGCTCTATGGCTAATTCAATACTGTTACGCGTGGTATAACTAATATTTTGAAACTGGCCAAAGTCAGAGTTACGCTTATAAAAAGCGTAGCTGCTTACCTTTGAAAAATTAAAGTTAGTTTGATATTTTGAAATGGCCGGTTGGTATAATGTACAACCTGAGAGCATTAGTGCTGAAAAGCATAGCAAGGTTATTAAAAAAATAAGCTGAAAAGATATTGGCTGGCTATTTTTAATCAAGAATAAAAGGCATAGATAATGAAAAGGATAACTTTAGCCTACCCTGCTGAAAAAAAATTACAACTATTTGCGCAAGTAATAAAATAACAGCAGAGCGTTTTGTGTAAATAGCTTACATCAACACAGATAAATCAACTTGGGTAAAATTAATGACCTTACCACCAAATTCAGCTGCAAAGGTTTGCGCATCTTTTTGTTTACTAAAACTTGCCAGCGTTTTACCCATCGCACCTGTTTTAATTGAGCCAGCAACAAACCATGCGTTGCGGGCATCAATAAAGTATTGGTCATTTGGTGTTTTCCACGGTGATTTACTCATATCGTGTACTAATATGGTGGTAACATTTCGCTTATTCTCAGGGTCTAAGTAAAAGCTAAACATATCGCGAGTCGAGCAAAACTTTTTCACACTATCGCCTTCCGCTTTAGTAAGACCCTTTCTAAATAATTCCCCTTTAGGACCACTAAAGTTTGAAATTAACATCCCACACAAATGACATTCATCGGCCGTTTCTATCGCCACGGCTTCATGTAACGATTGGGCGACCTCGTCATTTTTAGAACACGCAGACAGCAGTGCTGCCAACAATAGGGTTATCAATAAAAGGGGTAAGCTAGGCTTTAAAATATTCATTAGAGTGTTTTTTTCCTAAAAATAAAAATGGCAATAATGATAGGTACCATGACCCATGCCAGTAAAATGCTAAATAATTGCCCTTGTGACAGACTCGATTTTATTGCAATCGCTAAAGCGCCATTAACGTCACCACTATCAAGGCCGGCAAGATTTACTAATCTAAATATATCGGCTGGATTTAGCATCATTAATTGGGTAAGTCCCTGCTGGCTAATACCTTGTTCCACACCGACCAATAACGCCAGCAACGCTAAATCAAAAACTAACGCAAAGAAAAACCAAGTGATTAAAGCAAAACCCGCTGCTTTTGATTTTTCACTTACCGATAAACTGATCAAATAAGCGATGGCAGTAAAACTTAAACCTAATAAAACAGCACTCCCAATAAAGGTAGCAAAAACATTAAAAACGGCACTGTCGTTTAGTTGATAATATAATATTAGCGCCGACGAGCCAAAGCCCAAAAGGGTTGCAAGTGCAATAATACCGCCTTGTCCTAAAAACTTACCTAATAACAGTTGGCTTTTACTTAAGGGATAAGTCAACAATAATAACAAGGTGCCGCTTTCTTGTTCACCCACAAAACTGTCGTAACTGAGCAGTAATGCAATGAGTGGAATAAGAAATACCGCTAAACTGGCCAGACTCGCTATCGTTGTTGATAAAGAGGTTACGCCTACTGTCCCTGACGCTGCAGCACCAAAATAGGTCAAACCAATAGACAAAATAGCAAAAATAACAGTAATTGACACTAGCCAACGGTTACGTAAACCATCATGAAATTCTTTGTTGGCAACGGCTAATATTTGTTTCATTAGCGGGGCTCCTTAACGGTATTTTTATTATCGACATGTTCAGCTAAATGGCGTGATAAATAAAATTGATAAACTTGCTCTAAATTGGCCGAATCAACTCTGACATCTTTAATCGCTTGATAACTCAGTAACTGACGCAAGGTCGCTAATTTATCTTGCTCAGGTACCGTCAGTAAATCACTATGATTTTTATCTACTAAAAATTTAGCCAATTTAGGATCGCCTTGAAGCGAACCATTTAAACCTTCAACTTTGATGGTTACGGGCAAGGCGGCGGCTTGGCGTAACTCTTCTAAAGAGCCCATAGCAAGGACTTTTCCGGAAGATAATATCATCGCTCGGTCAATATGTTGTTCAACACCGGGTAAAACGTGTGAACATAAAATAACACTGGTTCCTTGGCTTTTTAGATCATCAACCGTTTTATAAAAATCAGCGGTTGCCATAGGATCTAAGCCAACAGTGGGTTCATCAAGCAACAACAGAGCTGGATTGCCGATAAAAGCCTGTGCTAACCCTAAACGTTGCCTCATTCCTTTTGAATACGTTTTAACTTGCCGCTTCATGGCATGAGCAACCCCAACTTGCTCGAGTAAAGCCATTGCATGTTTTTTGTCAAAGCCCTTAAGTTTAGCAAAATAACTAAGCACTTCTAAACCGGTTAATTGCTCATAAAAACTAACATTTTCAGGTAAATAACCAATTTTAGCGCGCATGTGCCAAGCTTCTTTAGAATCTGGTGCCATCCCCATCACTTTAACATTGCCATGACTTGGCGTAATAACGCCAAGAATAAGCTTCATCATGGTGGTTTTACCCGCACCATTATGACCAAAAAGTCCTAAGACTTCTCCCTGTGAAAGTTGCATATCAACAGAGTCTAGTGCTGTTAATTTGGGATATTTTTTACCCACGTTAGTTAGTTTAACCAGAGGTGTTTTGTCTGTAGTGTTCATCAATTTATATCCTTAATGCTCTGCACGTTGCACAACAGCAGATTGATTATCTGCCGTGTCAGTTTTTAGTGCCTCGGCATTAATCTTTTGTACCCTTGAGAAATTTTCATCAGTATTTCGGTGATGTGGTGAGGACATCAACGGAAAACTGTCTTTCACACCGGGTGGTTTTAGTACTGGAAATTGACGTTGCACCCATCGCAGAATAATAATCGCGGGGCTGTCCATTAGCATTTTCATTTCTGGGTATTGCCAAACTAATTTGTCGATACCATCGTTTGGTTCAAACATAACATCGCCAATGTTATCGTTATTCATATCCCAGCCTAGGTAATTACTCCAGTAATTACCTTTACCCGCTAAGCTCCACTCTTGCTTTTTATTGGAAACGTACTTAACTTGTGTCGGGTTATTAATAAAACTGTTACCGTAAATTTTAATATTTTCTGAACCAGCCGTTAAATGAATGCCTATTTCAGCGCCTTCGACAAGATTGTTTTTTAAAGTGTTATAACCTGAATTATAAACAAAGAGCCCTTTACCATCACGGCCTAATACTTTATTTTCAGGCTTTGTCCAAACACGTTTAACAATATTATTGCTGATAGTTGACTGTGTTATATAATTAAATAAAAAACCATAATCTTCACTGTCTATCGTTGTATTCCCGCTGATAATTAATCGCCTAGAGCTCATTAGTGCATAGCCAGCTCGCGTGTTATAAGCAAAATTATTAATTACCGAATTGTCGTATGAATACATATAATGAATGCCATATCGTAAGTCGTGCAGAGTATTATTTTCTAAAATATTCTCTTGACTAGAAATAATATAAAGCCCATCACGGGTGTTAAATATTTCATTTCCTCGGACTTCAGCATGTTTCACGATAGAAAGCTGAATACCGTTACCTCTATCGGCTGAGCGTAAGCTCAAATTACCTTCAACAGTATTATCAAGGACTTTTATGTGTTCGCTTTTTTGTAACCAAATACCAAAGCCATCACCTTTAAGCTTGTTGTTTTTAATCACTATATGGCTGGATTTTTTTTCAGAATAAATAGCAGAATGTTGCTCAGTAAGGTTACTTCCCCAATTAACTATGGTGAGATTTTTTATGGTGATGTTAGAGTTTTTCAGTAGCAAAGCATGACCATCACCTTGCGCATCAATAATCACTTTGCCTAAATCATCACGCTGGGCTGAAAGTGTAATCGAATGTTCAATAATGAAGTTGCCTAAATAACGACCGGGAGTAAGAATAACAACATCACCATCAACGGCTTTATCAAGCTGTTGTTGTAAATTGTCTTGTGGCGTCAGCTTAATATTTTCAGCGCAAAGCGGCTTAATAAAAAGACAAAACACACTAATAAATATAAACACTGATTTGCATTTTACCAAGAGACAACCACCAAAAATCAATAATATTTGTAAGTAAAAAAAGCATATCACCTTTTAATGATATGCCCTTGATCTGGATTAACTTCGTTAAACGTTAAGTCTATTAAAACTAAAATGTACTTAACTTAGTACTAAGCTTCAACCAACATACGACCGCGCATTTCCATGTGTAATGCATGACAGAACCAATTACAGTAATACCAATAAACACCGGGTTTATTCGCCATAAAAGTAATAGAAGCAGTTGCTTGTGGACCAATTTCCATTTGCGCGCCGTGATCAGTCATACAAAAACCGTGGGTTACATCTTCTACTTGGTCGAGGTTAGTGACGATAACAGTCACTTCATCACCTAACTTCACTTTAAATTCAGTCATACCGTAAGTTGGCGCGATTGAGGTCATGTAAACGCGTACTTTTTTACCATCACGAATAATTTTGTTTTCAGAGTACACATCTACGCCATCACGTTTTGCTATAGCAATTGTTTCTGCAAACATTGGATCCGTACGAGGCCACAATTTTAATGGTTTCATTTTAGTGCGGTGTACCATCATACAATCATGTGGTTCAGCAAATGCAGGTCCATCGTGAACAATTTTCATTTCGTCACCTGAAATGTCAATTAATTGATCGTTTTCTGGACGTAAAGGACCAACAGGTAAAAATCTGTCTTTAGAAAACTTACATAAAGAGACTAACCATTTACCATCAGCATCACGTGTTTCTCCCATTGTTGTATGGTTGTGACCGGGTTGATAATGAACATCTAGTTTTTGACGAATATAGTTCACTTTTTTACCATTGTGGGCATCAATAGCATCTTGAACATTCCACTTAGCAATTTGGCTATCAAGAAATAATGTTGTGTACGCATTACCTTTGTTATCAAATGCGGTATGAAGTGGGCCTAAACCTAATTCTGGTTCCGCAATAATCGTATCACGTGGTTTAATTTCATCAGCGAATAATGCATCTAATTTTTTAATTGAGATGATTGAAACGGTCGGTGATAATTTACCGTTAGCGATGAAATACTCACCATTAGGTGACGTGTTCAAACCATGTGGTGATTTAGGAACCGGAATATAACGCGTTAATTGAGAGCCTTTACGACCATCTAAAACAGGTACATTGTTGCCATTATAAGTTTTGAATTTACCTGCCTTAACAGCAGCTTCACAACGCGCTAGACTAAATACAACAACATGATCGCGTTCAGATGTGATCATTTCACCCAAGCTCATCCCCATTTCTGAGTTGTAACATGTAGATGCAAAATATTTTCCATCATAATCAGCGTCGGTGTTATCTAAGTTACCATCAACGATGACTTGGAAAGCCATTTCCATCGTTTCCGCATCAATCACGTTATATATTGAACGATAAGTACTTACATCTTCTAAAGAGGCTTTACCATCATTGACAATTGGCACCTCAAACTCGCCATTACATACGATGTATTTTGTATAGGGTACTTTTTGTACACGTAAACCGTGAATTGCTTGTGTATTAGGAACGGTAAGCATTTTATCCGTTTTCATCACATCACATCGAATGCGTGCTACACGTGTATTTGATTTATCGTTAATGAAAACATATTTACCGTTATAACGACCGTCAGTCATACTCATATGAGGGTGATGCGTATCGCCAACCATAATATTGGCACTATCGCCTTTAATACGTTTAGACTCGTTTGTTAAGCCCCAACCAGTCGCACTATCAATGTTAAAGACAGGAATACGCATTAACTCACGCATTGATGGAATACCCATAATACGTACTTCACCAGATTGACCACCTGACCAAAAACCATAATACTCATCTAAATCACCAGGATGAACAAACGGATCACTGCCGGCATCTTTAGCACGAGCTTGTGCCATTGATGAAAACATAGCTGCCGTCATTGGAGCAGCAACAACACCAGCACCTAATATCGCTGTTTTACCAAAAAACTTACGTCTACCTTCGTTCTCTAACTCTACGTTATTAGAGCTTTTATCGTCATTACTCATTACTTTTCTCCATTATGGTTAATTTTTTTAATATTGATTCCAACACTTGCTTGTATACTTTTATTTACTTGTTAACCGACATTTACTGCTTCTATTTCTGTTTCTTTATACTTTGCTTTTTTGCGTGCTAATTTTTTCAATGGTGGGCATTTCTCATCGTTAAAGTAAGTGACTTGGCAGTCGAGACAATAGTGACACTCGCGCATATTGATCACGCCATTAGGGTCTATCGCTTGAATTTCACACTCTTTAGCACAGGTTTTACAAGGCTGACCACATTCAGGGCGACGACGTAACCAGCTAAATAAACGAATACTATTACTGGTTGATAATGCAGCGCCTAATGGGCACAAATAACGACAAAAGAATTTGCGATTAAAGATATTGATAATCAAGAGTACTGATGCATATAAAACAAATGGCCATTCTCGATCAAACTTTAATAAGAACGTTGTTTTAAAAGGTTCAACTTCAGCGAAATGTTCAGCCAGTGATAATGATTCCATCGACAAACCAAAAAGTGCTAATAGAATCAGATATTTAATGGCCCATAATCTTTCATGCACGGCCCAAGGTAATTCAAATTGTGGTATTTTTATGTAGCGAGCAAAGATATTCATCAACTCTTGTAAAGCGCCAAATGGGCACAACCAGCCACAATAAACCGCCCGGCCCCATAAAATCATGGTAACGGCTGCCGCTCCCCATAAAATAAATATAATCGGGTCGAGTAAGAATAAATCCCACGAAAAATCAGACATTAAGGCTTGTAAGAAAGTAAATACATTGACCACAGACAACTGGCCACCCCATGACCAACCAATAAAGACGACAGTAATAATCAAAAACAAATGACGGAAGTTGTGCATAAAAGTTGGGTGGCGTACCAATATATCTTGAAAAAACAAACTCATGACAACGATAGCAAGTAAAATAATCAAGATAATGACTTCAGCTTCTTTCTCTTGCCAAACTTCTTGAATCAAGGTTAACTCTGGCTCAGGATAAATAAGAGCTGGACGGTCAACATACTTATCTAATGTGTGATAATCGCCTTTGAAAGAGGTAAATAAGCTATCGACTGCGCCTAATTGGCGGCGAACAAGTAACTCCACCTGCCAATCAACACCGGGGTTAAACTGGTGCTCGGCACGGACAATAAATAATGACATTTCTTTAAATCTAGGTGCGCCAGCAATATAAAGATCAGTAACACGGTTATGATCTAAATCACGAAAGGCAAAGGCTTCGTTATTTTGTAGTATTTGAATACGATCAAAAATACCGCCACGCACATAACCCGACCCTTTATAAGAATAGCCATTTCCCAGCATAATAATGGCATGTTCACCCTCTTTAAGGCTTGCCATTAACCATTGATATTCACTATCGCCTAATAAGTTACGACCCACCGTTGGGATATCAGCCTGAGCAAAGTAAATTTCAGCAAACAGCTGTTGTTTCTGCTCTGCACTTGCTTCATCAACATGCTCAACTCTAGTCCCCGCAAACGCTTCATCAACTATTTTTCTATTTAAGGCTAATTTTCGAATGGAGCCGTCACCAAGGAGTCCTTGCCAATCAAGCTTTTGATAGACATCTGGGTATATTCTGGACATAGGTTGAATAATGTCTTGGCTAGCTTTAATAATACCTAAAGAACGAGCGACTTTTGTTGCCGCTTTAGTAATTGCTACATTCATCACCATGACAGTAACAGTTGCACCAGAAAGCCCATCGATATGAATAACGCCTTCCTTGTTATTCCCACCGACCTTTAATCTGTCACTGACGTTTAAACCATTATATTGATCAGCAAATTCATACAGTTTACTTTCAGGGATGCCAGCAAGAATAATAGGTTCATGATGCTCTAGAACTTTAGCTCCCAAATAAACACCTGCTGGGCTAATGGCGACTAACATATTGACTGGCTCACCAGAATAAGCTGGCATTTTAGCTAAGTCGTTTGTTTCAAAAGCATAGCCAATAATGTCTTTGTCTTTATATATGGTCCAAATTAACGGTTCACCTTGCTTATCTGATATTGATGTTGCTTCTGGGAATATTTCATGGATAAGTGGAATAGGGTCTTTAGGCGGGCTAACAAACAAAGCTTGTGCAGGCATTACTACAGATAAAAATATCGAAAGCATTAATAGCAAACTGTTAATTTTAGATGTCTTTACTCTATTCTTAGCCATGACTTAACATTCTTTTATTTAATTTTAATTCAGTAAACCTAAAGGTACTACTGCGACAATATGTCGCATATATTACGCTCACGGTTAAACAGTGATCTGATGTAGATCAATAAACAAAAGAAAAATAACCCTCCAAAATATAGGGTTAAAGAAACATTAGTATCAGGAAAGGTAACAACTAGCGTCGTAGAATATCTGCAGTGGCTGTAGAGTGATAACGGTGGTGTTTCAATTTAGGTAATCGATAATCGAGCTTAGTTTAGGGGCAGAGCTCTACTGGCAGCGGATAATAATGACGATGGTGGTTATGGTATCAATGGTGGTTATGGCAGCAATGGTGTCATTACTCGCAATACTAGCAATACTAGCAATGCAGAATAAAAGTCAGTTTAGAAGCAGAACTCTACTGGCAGCAGATAAAGTCGACAACTAGTATCACTATCGTATATTGATATCTGGTGTAGTATTAATGTCGCCATCTTCGCTTATAGTTGCTGGTGTACCATTTTTTAAGACAAGAACAGCAGTACTGCCACTCGATGTAAACCGGGTAAAGCGGAGTTCATAGCCATATTTAGTTAAACTTAGTGCAGCAAAACGTTGAGCTAACGTTAATTTTTTCCAATTATTATCAGATTCAAACTCACTGTCATCAAAATATTGTCGCCGTTCGATTAAATTATTTCTCTCGGGTTTATTTTCCATAGTGCGGCTCAATACTGTATTTAATATTTGGTTCAACAAAATAACAACTCGACAACTTTAATGAGTGGGATTTATCGGTTAACAACCTTAACTCGACACTTAAATTAAGCACAAATTATTCCAAGATTAAAATACTGTTATTTAACAACGAACTGGAGATAAAGCATTCTGTACTTACGACTAGATTTAGCGTTAGTGTAAAAAAAATTGACGAATAATTATTAAGCAATCATGCTGGATTTTATTACTGAGATAATAAATAAAAGTCATTATGATTTTAGCGTAAAACACCTGACTCTTTAATGCACTGATAAAAAAGCCAGTAATAAATACTGGCTTATACATAGGTTATAAATATGTGAGGTTATTTTACTGTTACTTTAGCAAATTTACGTTTGCCAACTTGGTAAATAGCCGTAGTCCCCGAAGCAATACGTAACTTGCTGTCGGTAATTTTTTCACCTTCAATTTTAGCCGCCCCTTGCTTAATCATTCGCATGGCGTCTGAAGTACTCGCTACTAAGCCCGCTTCTTTTAGTAGGTTAGCAATAGCGATGTCACCACTGTCATCAGCTATCTGAACTAATTTATCCTCAATTTCATCAGGCATTGCGCCTTTTTGAAAACGATTAATAAATTCTTGATGTGCCGCCTCAGCCGCGGCATCATCATGAAAACGAGCAATTAACTCTTTGGCTAAATCGATTTTCACATCGCGAGGGTTCATTCCTTCAGCAATTTTTGTTTTATAAGCAGCAATTTCTTCCATTGGCTTAAAACTCAACAGTTCATAATAGCGCCACATCAATACATCAGAAATAGACATTATTTTACCAAACATTTCTGTTGGGCTATCCGTTATACCAATATAGTTATTAAGCGACTTAGACATTTTCTGTACACCGTCTAACCCCTCTAAAAGAGGCATCATTAAGACCGTTTGCGGTCGTTGCCCCTCTGATTTTTGTAATTCGCGCCCCATTAACAAATTAAATTTCTGATCAGTGCCACCTAGTTCAACATCAGCCTCTAAGGCTACAGAATCCCAGCCCTGAACGAGAGGATACATAAACTCATGAATGGCAATAGATTGACCGCTGGTGTAACGTTTTTTGAAATCATCACGTTCCATCATACGGGCAACCGTCTGACGAGATGCCAGTTTTAACATACCAGCAGCGCCTAGCTTATCCATCCAGGTAGAGTTAAAAGCAACCGTTGTTTTAGCTGGGTCTAGAATTTTAAAAACTTGTTCTTTATAAGTTTCAGCATTTGCCAGCACGTCTTCTCTTGTTAACGCTTTACGCGTAACATTTTTACCGGTTGGATCACCTATCATGCCAGTGAAGTCGCCAATTAAGAAAATAACTTCATGGCCAAGTTGTTGAAACTGACGCAACTTATTAATTAATACCGTATGACCTAGATGTAAGTCTGGTGCTGTAGGGTCAAACCCTGCTTTAATTTTTAGTGGCTTTCCCGTTTTTAATTTTTCTAGTAATTCACTCTCTAGCAAAATTTCTTCTGCACCACGCTTAATTTCAGCAAACGCTTGGCTGACATCAGTCATCGACTTAGCTCCAAAAAATATAATCATAATTTATTGCTCGATTCTACTGCAATAATGCCTTGGGTGAAAAGCCTTAAGTTAATATTTAGGGCAATTGTTCTATTTTTTAATTATTGCAGCTTGTTTTTTAAGGAAGAAGTGCCGCTGAGTCCCCGAGATCACTCACCTTTACGGTAATTAAATTTTACTCAAGGCTATTTTTTGATATAGTAAACGATAGCTATCGTATTAAGATACATGAAATTAGGTTGTAGTCTGTTGAAAAACATAAAAAAATTCTATTTACAGTTACCAAAACCGCATAGGGTAATTATTAGCTCATTCAGCATAATTGTGTTGTTGTTACTCCTTATTCCTTCGGAAAAGGCAACAGCCAGTCGTCAATTGACAGATACGTCACTAGAAATAGGTAAACGTTACGCATTAGCTTTACCTGAAGTTGAAGATATCTCCTTAGACACGCCTGCTAGCAATATCGAATCATCAATAAATAAAGAAAATATAACGGCACCTATTAACAGTGAAGAAGAGACACTAACCTGGAAAAAAGCAAAAGTACGCAGTGGTGACTCTCTTGCCAAAGTATTTAAACGCCTTGGCTATAGCGCGAGAACAACATACGACGTGAGCTCAGCAAAAGGTGACTACAGTAAATTATTGAAAAAAATTAATGTTGGTGATGTCTTTCATATAGGCCAAAACGCAGCAGGAGAGCTAGCAGTACTGACCTACTCTTTATCAAAAACAGAAACCTTATATGTAAAACTAATTGATGATGGCAGTTACCAATCAAGTAAAGAAACCAAAACGGTAGAAATTCGAGAAACTATTGCCCACGGTGTTATAAAAAGTAATTTTTGGAATGCTGGTATTGAATCAGGTTTAAACGATGCACAAATAATTAACCTTGCTAATATTTTTGGTTGGGATATCGATTTTGCCTTAGATATTCGTGAAGGGGATAGTTTTCATGTTGTTTTTGAAAATCGATATGTCGATGGCGATCATATAGGTACAGGTAAGATTCTTGCCGCTGAATTTATTAATAAAGATGATCCTTTTCAAGCCATTCGCTTTACAGACGGCGAATATTATTCTCCTGATGGCAGAAGTATGCGCAAAGCTTTTTTACGTGCGCCGGTAAACTTTAGGTATATTAGTTCAAATTTCAAACCAAAGCGTTTTCATCCTATTCAAAAGCGCTGGAAAGCTCATCGTGGTACTGATTACCGTGCAAATAAAGGTACACCTGTTGTAGCTGCAGGTAATGGGAAAGTGACCCATTCAACCTATAACAAATATAATGGTAATTACGTATTTATTCAGCATGGTAATGGCATTGAGACTAAATATTTACACTTTTCAAAACGAAATGTTAAAAAAGGGCAACGGGTAAAGCAAGGTGACGTTATTGGTTATGTCGGCTCAACTGGCATGTCAGAAGCATCACATTTACATTATGAATTTTTACTTAATGGCGTACACCGTAATCCAAGAACGGTAAAGTTACCTGATGCTAAACCCATTAATAAGAAATATGCTGCTGAGTTTTCGGTATTATCAAGCCAACGCTTAATGGAACTTTCAGGCTCTAGACAAGCTTTGTTGGCGATGCAGACGCATTAACCCTCTTTAGCCCAATAATAATTAGCGAGTATAAATGACAAAAGCTACGTTTTATATTGGGTTAATGTCTGGCACTAGTGCCGATGGCATTGACTTAGCCCTTGTTGACTTTACTAGTGGAAGTGCCGAACTAGTTGCTAGTTATTATCAAGCATATGACAATGTCACTCGACAAAAAATCACTGAGCTTTATCTACCCAATCATAACGAAATAGACAGAGCCTTTTCACTTGATATTACTCTTGCCCATCAATTTAGTGAGGCAATAAGTACACTATTAGACAAAGAAAACTTAGTAGCTGCTGATATTATTGCTATTGGTAATCACGGTCAAACCATTCGACATCGCCCAACTCAAAGCTCTGCTATTGAAGCGCCTTTTACTTTACAAATAGGCTGCAATCAAACGTTAGCGGTATTAACCGGCATTAGAGTTATTGGTGACTTTAGAACAAAAGATATTGCCTTAGGTGGACAAGGTGCTCCTTTAGTCCCTGCATTTCACCAATTCTTATTACCTGCCACTGAAAAAGAAACTTTTTTAGTGAATATAGGCGGCATAGCTAATATCACTTTTTTGCCTAAAAAAAACTCGTCTAAAAGTGTATTAGGCTTTGATACCGGCCCAGGGAACGCTCTTTTAGATGCATGGTGCTTTGAACACTCAGGAAAGAGATTTGACAATAACGGCGACTGGGGAAGCTCTGGAACGATTAACCAAGCACTATTAATACAGTTACTAAGTGATGACTACTTTTTGTTATCAGCCCCCAAAAGTACAGGCCGTGAATATTTTACCTTGCAATGGTTAGCACCCTTTCTCACCCCATTACAAATAAGCGCTGTCGACGTACAAGCAACCCTCACCGCCTTAACTGCTTGTTCTATAGCCGCCGACATTAAAAAAACATCAAATTCAGCAGATGTATATTTATGCGGAGGAGGAATCGATAATAATTTTTGTTATAAGCTTATAAAGCAAGAGCTTAACAACTTCAATGTTAATAAGGTACATTCACTAAAGCTGAATAATAACGCACTTGAAGCAATGGCATTTGCTTGGCTCGCATTCGCTTATGACAAAAAAATCTATGGAAATATCCCAGCAGTAACAGGGGCTAGAAAGTCAACAGTACTCGGCTGTGAGTTTTTTGCCTAATTCACTCTAGACCTAAGTAACTTTATCTTTATAATAAAATATTACCTGTTTAAGTAAATATGCTCATTTAGCAGATTAATTGAACTAAACAATCTATTGTAAATCTAAATAACATAGGGTTTATTTATCAATGTCAACACAGCAATTTAGGCGAGGAGGTTCAATGGAATTTCATGATATTCATATTGGTATGAAATGCGGTAGTAAAAAAGGTAGTGGTACAGTCACCTGGATTGACGGTTCAACGCGCACTATTTATATGGCAAATACAGAAGAAAACAATAGCTTTGAAGTGGACTTTGAAGAAATCATAGAAGACCCTCAAGCACATAATAATACTGACGCCTATTATTAATCACTATGGTGACCCATTACATAAAATAAAAAGCCTCTTTTTAAAGAGGCTTTTTATTCGATAATAAACTTTTATTTCAATAGGTTAACCGCCAACCTTCAAATTGGGTAAGTTAGTATTTGCAATCGTCGATAATACAAGTGAGACCATAAAAAAGAAGAATGTTGTTGCCCCTATCGTCGCTCGAAACACCTCATCATTGTTCTCTGAAAACGTTAAAACTCCGCCAAAAACCATGGCAAGCATAAAACAAATAATGCCAGTAACCTTAGCCAATTTTTGTAAAAAACCTTTTTTGGTTTGTGTTAACTCTGTAGTTATTTCTTTGCTTGTGCAATTTTCGCCATTTTTATGTGCTGACATCGTAGAACTCTCCTCAATGATCAATAACCGTATAATAAAACAACACGTTGATCATAATTAAACACCGCCATTTTTTGTTAAATATAACGGCTAAATATTACATTTTAAATTGTGATAATTGCTGATTAAGCTCGTAAGCTAACTCGAGTAACTGTTCACTTATCTCTTTACCACGTATCGCATCTTTACTTGATTTTTCTGCAACGTCACTAATATTGACAACATTGACATTAATTTCGTCAGCCGCTAAATTTTGTTGCTGTGCTGCACTAGCAATTTGTGTGTTTAAATCATCAAGCTCTGTTATTTGCGACGTTATTTCCACTAATAAACTGGCTACATTCGTTACATCTTCTGCCTTTTCATTTGCCTGCTGACTAACATCATTCATAGAGTTAACCGCATTACTGGCATCGACTTGTAATCCCCTAATCGTTAACTGGATTTGGTCAATAGACTCTCTGGTACGCGTGGCTAATGAGCGCACTTCATCGGCAACCACTGCAAAGCCTCGCCCTTGCTCTCCGGCTCTTGCTGCTTCAATAGCGGCATTCAATGCCAATAAATTGGTTTGTTCGGCAATACTGGTTATTACTTCTAAAACACCTCCTACTTCATGAGTTTTGTCGCTTAATGCAGCTATCATAGCGGTATTATCAATTACCTTATCACGCAATAAACCAATGCCATCTTTAGCATTTTCAACTAATTCCAGGCCTTGCGTTGCTTTTTCTCGTACCGACAGTGAATTCTCAGCGGCGGTTTGAGTATTACGATGTACTTCACTCGCAGATGTATCTAGTTCATTAATTGCAGCGGCTACAGAGTCGGTGCCGTTCTTTTGTTCAAGCACAGCCGCACGCATTAAATTCGATATTTCATCAACACTTTTTGCTGAATCAATTAATTTGTCTGTTGTTGATGAGATGGATAAAAAACTTGTTCTAAATTTTTGCATCATGCTATTCAATGCCACACTTACTGCACCTAATTCATCATCATGATGTACTTTGATTTCTTTGTTCAAATCTAAATTATGTTCTACATCGTTAATGGTTTTTCTAAGTCGTTTGAGGCGACTAAAAATCAATTTTTTTATGGTTAAACTTAATAACCAAAAGCTAACAACAGTGATAACTAACTGTAGGATCGCTGCTTGAGTTATAGAACTCATAATTTGCTGGTCAACTTTAGACAGATCATAGGTCACCTTTACCGCGCCTAATATTTCATTTTCTTTGACTTGATGACAGGTTAAACAGTTAGTGCCACGGTAATCTGAACTGGCACGAATAGGCGAAATAAAACTCATCATTCGCTTACCGTCACGTTCAAAAACATCAAACGCTTTAGTGCCGTTTATACCTTGTTGTTCAAAATTACCGACCGCTTTTTGATCAGCAAAACCGTCACCAAAAATAGCCGTTAAAGCAGGCGCTCGAATAATACGTGCCTCAACAATTTCATCTTGGCTCTGTATTTTATTTTGTATTAACTGACGATTTACTATTGTCCCGGTTAACATCATAGTATTCACAGAGTCAAAATAATTAAGTGCTAAACTTTCTAGGTTACGTTCAACAAAATTTTCACTGAGCTCTTTTTCATCATAATAAAAGAATATGACTGTGGTACTTAAGAACGCTATTGCGATAAGTACTAATGCAGCATTAATCTTTACTGCCAATGATAGTGTAGAAAACATTGTGTTCATGAACCCGATAGTTAAAAGTCATTAAAGTGTAAATTATTATCATAATAAAACTTTGATTTACTTTAACAATCGAGCATATATTTTTATCTATTTATAATAAAACCAACCATTTTATAACTCATCTCTTTACTTATTTATTATCTTCATAGATCGAGGGCAATTGTAGAAATGGAATAAAGATGGAAACCGTTAAATACAATCGGAAACTGGAATTATTAAGTTTAAGCGCAGTATCTGCCACAAAGCGGTCTAAATTTACGAATAAAAATCATCCTTCGTAACGATCTCTTTGATACGAAACCGGACGTTAGCCTTGGCTTATCTAGCGACAAGAGAACCGATGAAAATCAGCCCTGCGTTAGATAATAGAATTGTTCTAAATTTCATCAGGAATCTATAAAGTCAAAAATTCTAATTTGATTAGAAAATACCAAAGCGGACATTAAATTAATATGATTTTAGGTATTAAATTCTATGGCGCTTCGGGGCACTAAGCGTATATGGATTTGATCTGATTTAGATTGCTTATTAATGTTTTAAAAATCAGGTGTTCATTTGAAATTTCATTGTAAATCAATTTGTTCCTTGTGATTAATAATCAATGTGATATATTTTTTGTGACTAAAAAAAGAACACATTGGAATTGTGTAGCTTTTTAAATGGAATATCAAACATGCATAGGGTTAAGGATGAATAGCAACAATTGTGAAATTAGTCACGTTCGTGAGTATTAGTCGTTAGTCGTTAGTCTTTTAAGTTAGAAGTAAATGCATTTTGTTGTTCCAATAATTTAATTATAACAACAGGTAAGTTAAATGATTGATAGAACAAAAAAAACAAACTACATCCGTTTAAAAACGTTTACATTAAACATAGTTAAACTTGTGATGACACTCACTTTTAGCTTTGTATTCACAATTAGTATAGTGTCGGCTAATGAAGTAATAAAAAAGGATAAAGGAACACGTATAGAGCAAAGAAATGCCATCAAAAAAATTGGTAACCTCAGTAAATTAAAGTTTAACGCACATGGCATGCCATCAAATATCGAAGGTGAATTAGGTTATTACAACCCAGCGACACACGATAAAGATATTAATAAGTTAATTAAAAATATTGGCGCTATATATCATCTACAAGCTAACCAGTCTTTTAAAATAAGAAGAGTTAATAACTCATCAACGGGTTATCATACTCGGCTAGACTTATATGTAAATCACATAAAAGTAGAGGGTGCTGAATTCATTATTCATACCGACAACAATAATAATATTTATGCTATCAATGGTAATGTTATTTCTTCTGAAAATTTGGCCATTCAAGCTTTAATCACTCAACAGCAAGCGCTTAATGCATCATTAGATATATTAAGTGATAACAAAAATATAAATATCCTAGATCAGCCCAAGTTAATTTATGTGGTTGATGCTTTAGGGGGTGCTCATTTGTCATGGTTATCTTTAATTGAATATAAGGATAATAATGGTAGTCAATACCTTGATAAGATTTATATTGATGCCACAAATGCTCAATTTATCATGCGAACACCTCAAATTCATAACGCTTTAGATAGAGAAATACGCAGTGCTGGCAATCAAGATATCCCTTTAGGAACAACAACTCTTATCTCTGAGGGAGGCTCATCTTCAGACACTACCGCTATGGATGTCTATGAACATCTAAAAACAACGTATGATTATTTTAATAATAAACAGGGTATTGACTCTTTTGATGATAATGGCACAAGCCTAAAAGCGACTATTCATTATGTAGTAAGTGATGTAGGATAGCCAGATGAAAAAAATATTGGCCGTTGGGATTCAAACAATAAAAGGTTCCTCTTTGGTGATGGGGATGACAGCCTGTTTTCTTCTTTAGGACGTTCTTTAGATATTGTCGCCCATGAATATACTCATGGAGTATCGAATGAAATAGGCCCGACATTTATCTATCAACAGGGTGCTAACGGTAAATTTATTGGTGAGTCAGGAGGAGTAAGCGAAGCTCTTAGTGATGTTTTTGCTACAGCTGTTGATATTTTTAAAAACGGTCAAACAAGCAATACTTGGCTCCTTGCTGAAGATGTATGGAAACCAGCCGTTAGTGGTGATGCCATGCGGTATATGAATAACCCTACTAAAGATAATAATTCATTAGATTTTTATTTAGACCTCACTTCTAATACTGAGGTCCATGATAGCTCAGGCATAATCAACCTTGCTTATTACTTGTTGGTCAATGGCGGTTTTCATCCACAAGGACGAACCAGTCACCCTGTAGAAACGGGGGTTGGCCATACAAAAGCAGAAAACATCTTCTTTCAAGCACTTACCCAATACATGACTAGCGCTGAAACCTTTATAGATGCGATGGAACATACGGCAAGAGTTGCCCTACAAGTACACGGTAATAATTCAAATGAACACAAAGCGGTTTGTGCTGCATGGAGTGTGGTTGGTATACCTAATGACAGCTCGGTTTATTGCGCTAGCAGCCTGCCAAACAAAACAACTTGGCTTAATAAAAGTTACTCTTGTTCAAATGGTGGGGCATTAATTAATACTTCTTGGGGAATTGTTAATGGCAGTTTAGCTTCAGGAGAGTTTTATCAGCTTGAACACCGTAATGGAAAATACGGTGTTTGGGCAAAAATATTACCCTATAGCCAATCAACAAGTCACAGTGAAATTTATTTTAGTGGTTTGCAATATTTTAAAGCAAGAGTCTGTAACCATATGGGTGACTGTGGCACAGCAACGTCAACTTTAGTAAATGCTAGTTGTGGTGGCGGTGGTGGCGATTTGTAATAAATTAAGCTCAGGTGTTGTTAGAGTATAATAATTACCAATATCATCTGAGCGTACAATAAACGGTTGACTTAAAATTAAACTAATTGAGATATAAAATGAAAATTAACAATCTTTTGATACTTGTAATTATCTGTTTTATTAACGCTTGTCAGGGTGATTCAGAAGAAAAAGCAGAGCCAATAGCTGAACAAAAATATTTACTGGCTGTGACCTATGATAACTATGCATGGGGGGCAAGTCATGCAGGGATTTTTGTTGATATTGAAGGCAACTTTTATCATTATTATCATGATAAAGGGGATAATGATGGTTACCTTTCAGTAAATGAAGTGGCAGAGCAGTCAGAAATAGAACTCACTAAAGTGATGGGGGGCGCTGGGACTTTACTTGAAACTTTAGATATTGAAGTTATCAAGGAAATTAAAAGTATTGCCAGTCGGGTGACTTCTCATAATTTTACTGAGTCGCAGCAACGTTGTCATGATTCTGGAAGTATACGTTTTTTTAGCTTTTATTTTAATATAAACACTCAAATGTATACTCCAACTCTACTAGAGAAAACTGGTGGATTGGCACAAGTTAATCTTTCACCTTCTGCAAAAGAATTAGTGAATTGGCTGGACACTAAATCAAGTGAATATCAGTTAGGTCTTAATTCAGATGATTGCAGTTATATACCTGAAGATTAATATTATACGACTTTACTTTTGTGAAAATTCTTATAACTCTATAGCACTTTTGGGGATATATGACCTTAAAGTTAACAATCTAATTTCGGTGCATCCAAGATGATTCTAATGTCCGCTTTTGAAATTGGGAACATAATTGTACGTTCAATATTAAGTGAATTTTAGAGTACAAATAAATAAAATTTGTTGTAGTAGCTCAGACCAGTTCTGCCGTTAGTAACTCAAAAGCTAACTTCCGCTTTTGGCTAGTAGTTGCCCTAAAGAATAAACAGGAGTTAACGTCAACAATGCCGACTTTCCTGACTGTAATACTAAAATATAATCATAATAAGAAACAGACAGTTCGCGTTTGAATAGATCAGATAAGGCGTCTTTTTTGTTGCAGAAAACTTTATAAAGCATCTAATGAAAACATACCAACAGAATCTACTTTTAGCCAAAGCATCAACAGATAAAGAACGTTACCAGCAGGTGTGCCTGAGCGCTTAGAAAACTTAACTTGACGTCACATTATATTAAAGCCAGTGCTCTTCCATGTTGAATTGAAAGTATTGTTAAACTTAAGGTTTGCTTGTTCAAATAGATCAGCCGTTAGTGATGATAAGTTTAAGATGTTTGTGGCAGAATTCACTCGATGTCTCTTTTGGCTTTTTACGTTGTCTAGTTAACAAGTATTTACCACATTGAGACATCACTTATTTAAAATCATCGTCTTATTATCATTGTTTTATTATATTTGAATCCCGAAACTTGAGTTGATTTTATACAAAAATGTTTAGTTGTTATTTTAAACTTATCATACGACCTTTTTACGTTGCTCTGCTAATCCCATGGCGAGTATAAAAGGGTTTTCCTTTTGCTGCGCTATAAAATTAGCTTTGCTTTGTAAATTAAGCCAATGATGGCTGATCAAACTCTGCGCTACTGCGCCACCTAAGGTAGCACCTGGGCCCAGAATAATAAGCTTATCGGGCGCAAACTCTTTAATGGCTACCTCTATCGCTTTTGAAAAGTTATAAGGTTCTACCACTTGTGTATTAAGCGTGTAGTTATGTAATTGCTCAACATCGCAACTATAAGGTTGCCACACTTGCCCTAAGCCATCAATTAACGGTATTTCAGGGGCATTAAACAGTTGTGCTGGCAATAGTTCCACCGCCCGCTTTGAAACATCACTTAGCAGCGGTGTATGAAAAGCAGCATGGTTAAATAAATTCATTGGATAACGATCTTGCACCACAGGCAGTAACGCTTCTAACGCTTTCAAACCGGCCTTGTTACCACCAAATACTATATAACCACCTAAATTAATCGAGACATAAACTTCACATTCACTTTGTTGATTTGCTTGTGCTAACCATTGCATAACCTTGTGTTCTTGCTCTCGCTCAATATTCCACTCATCGTTAATGATTGGATATATCATTTGTCCGCCAATCACACCTTTTGTCATCATCGAGCCCATGGTATTAATTAGCTTAATAGCTTGTTTGGGCTTTAATGCGCCAGCAACCGCTAATGCTATATACCAACCCATGGAGTTGCCAGTAACCGCGACAATGTCGAACTCGTCTTTATTAATGGCTTGATAATCTGATAACGCACAAGCATAAATAAGTGCCGAAGCATTTTCACCAGCTGTATGGGTACGCATGCTGTAATTTTCCATACCATCAAGTTCAGAAACTTTCATTTGCCCTTGGCTGTCGCGAAAATCATCAATTAGAGAAACTATTTCGGTTTTATCGCTATGCAAACGCTGTAAATATCCTAGTTCTTCTTTATTGTAGGTACCTCGGCCAGGGCAAATAACTACCGCTCTTTGCTTTTTCTTATTCATGGCTTTTACTGGTGCTCTATCGGTATTTTTTATTGACGAACTCATTGGCAAATCTCCTTCGCAGCATCGACAATATTCTTAACCGATGGTAATACCTCATAGGCTGCAGCGCCTAGAGGAATAAAGCTATCACTGGCGGTAACGCGTTTTATTTTAGGACATTCACTTGTTTTCTCATGAATTAAAGTCACTAGCGCTTCACTAATTGAGCCCGTTTGACGACATTCATCAACAATAAGCACATGCTCACAATCATTCACTTGCGCCAAAATACCTTTTTCATCTAATGGTGCTAACCAACGTAAATCAACAACACGTGCATCAATACCCTGCTCTGCTAATTTTGCTTGTGCTTGGCACGATAAATAATTGCCATTGCCATACGTTAAAATACACAGTTGTTTACCTGAGCCAGCAACCTTAACGCCTAAATCGATACTGCTGTCTGCCAATTCAGGAGGCAGATACTCAAAGGTCCATAAACCATCACCTTCTTGGTGTAGGTCTTTCGCCATGTACAATGCTATTGGCTCTAAAAATATCACCATACGTTGTTGCTCTTGCGCTAAACGCACACTAGCGCGCATCATTTCAACTGCATCGGCACCATTTGACGGACAAGCGATGATTAATCCTGGAATATCGCGAAAAACGGCAAAAGAGTTATCATTATGAAAATGACCACCAAAACCTTTTTGGTAGGCCAAACCCGCAATGCGGATCACCATGGGATTAGTAAATTGCCCATTTGAGAAAAACGGTAATGTCGCCGCTTCGCCACGAATTTGATCTTCAGCGTTGTGCACATAAGCTAAAAATTGAATTTCAGGGATAGGTAAAAAACCGTTGTGCGCCAAACCAATAGCGGTACCTAAAATCGTTTGCTCATCTAACAAGGTATTAATCACCCGGCTTTTGCCAAAACGTTCACATAACTTTGCCGTAACGTTATAAACGCCGCCTTTTTTGCCAATATCTTCACCGCACATAACAATACTGGGATATTCAGCCATCAAGTCCATCAATGCCCAGTTAATCAATTTTGCTAAATGCTGTTTTTTAGGTAGGTTATGTTTCTCATGTTTAAAAATTTCTGCGCGAGTTTTATCGCTAACTAACACCGAGCTTCGTGCTTTAGTAACGTTAGGTATAATGCTTGCCATTACGGCATTAGCACTGGTCAGTTTTTCCTTGCTAGCGGCATTTTCAGCAATAACCTCAATGCGCTTTTCAACGTCTTGATAAATATCGATTAGCTCTTCAGTCGTTAAAATATTGTTTTCTAAGATAATGCGCGCGGTGTGTAATAAAGGATCTTGAAACTCTGTTGCCGTAATGTCAGCCATATCACGGTAAACAAACTCAGCATCAGAGCCCGCATGCCCCAAAATACGCACAGTGCGGATATGTAAAAACACGGGTTTACGCAATTCTCGAGCAATTCGCTCTGCTTCTTTTGCGGTTTTATAGGTATCTAAAATATTTAAGCCATCACAATAGAGGTAAGTTAAGCCGGCTCTATTTTCATAATTAGCGGCGATCCAGCCTTCCGGTGTAGCCGTTGAAATACCAATACCATTATCTTCACAGACAAAAACAATTGGCATAGGTATAGACTGATAAGCTGCCCAAGCTGTGCTGTTAATTGCCCCTTGTGTAGTGGAGTGATTCGATGAAGCATCACCAAAGTTACAAATAATGACGCCATCGTCTGGGATCTCACCTTTATGCGCTAAACGTTTTGCTAACGGAATGCTATATGCAGCGCCCATCGCTTTAGGCAAATGCGACGCTATGGTACTTGTTTGTGGTGGAATAGAGAGCGCTTTACTACCAAGCACTTTATGACGACCGCCAGAGATAGGGTCATCTTTTGATGCAGCAAATGACAATAGCATGTCATATAAAATCGTTTGTCCTGGTACTTGCTTACTTCGCTGAATAACAAACGCACCGCTGCGATAATGCAAAAATGCCATATCTGTCGGACGAAATGCCTTAGCATAAGCAGCATTACCCTCATGACCTGAGCTACCAATAGTATAAAAACTTTGACCTTTTTTCTGCATCACACGTGATTGCAAATCAAGGTGGCGACTCATTACTTGGGTTTCAAATAGATCAATAACTTCAGCTGAACTTAATCCAACATCACTAGGAGTTAAAGCACAAGTTGATTCAGGCAAAGTTTGGGCGCGAACAAAGTTAATAAAGTTTTCTTTCACCAGCTGATTACGATCAGACATGATATCTCCACGGGGA
>NZ_JACGVR010000052.1:0-15941 GCF_014077325.1 Colwellia sp. BRX8-5 | reverse complement strand
TTGAAATGTTGATTGTAGATATTGATTTGAAATGTTGATGGGTAGCACTAATAAAGTCATGTTAATGGTATCGCCCTTTTAACGCCAAGCGTCTTAAGCAATAAGCCATTATCAATGCATATAACGCTGTGATAATGGCTTTATTTTATTGACGCTTTATGACTGTTCTATCGGTAACAAAGTTATTTCAACACGGCGGTTAAGCTCGCGACCTGCAGCTGTTTTGTTCGTTACTGCCGGTTGTGTTTCGCCAAAGCCAACAGTTTCTAAACGATCACTAAGGATTTTTTGTCCACGAAGATAATTAGCAACTGAGCCAGCTCGGTCTTCAGACAATTTCTGGTTATGCTGGGCAGAGCCACTAGAGTCAGTGTGACCAGAAACAACAATAATGGTTTGGTTATATTCTTCAAGCACCAAAGAAACAGAATCTAATACGCTAGTAAAATTGCTGTTAATGTTTGAGCTGTTCGAAGCAAAAGTAATGTTGCCTGGCATAACAAGGTTAATTTTGTCGCCGTCACGCACAATACTCACGCCACTATCGCGCAATTGCTTACGCAATTTAGCTTCTTGAGTGTCCATATAGTAGCCAATACCGCCGCCGATTGCGGCGCCACCTGATGCTGCTGCTAAAATACGTTTGTTACGTGTTCTGCTGTCTTTGTCTTTATTGTCTATAAAGGCAATGACTGCTGCTAAGCTTGCGCCTGCAGTTGCGCCTATAGCTGTTTTACTGGTTTTACTTTCACCTGTGTAGGGATCAAATGTTGTACAGGCTTGTAGCAATAATATCGCAGATGCGGTGGTGATTATTTTTTTCATGGTGAATTTCCTTTATTGGCCTTATTGCTTATTGTACAAAGCTTGGGCTATTAATAAATTACTGCAGGGGCAGTCTTGCCATTATTGCTTTTCGTCTATGTATTTTAAGGCACAAAAAAACCCGATGGAGACTCGGGCCTGAATATATAACGAAAATACACATATCTAAAACAGCACTAATTTTATACTTAATATTTATAACATTCAAGCTACCTAAATTAATTACTGATGTTATATTTACTGAGAAGTGTTGTACCAATAGCGTTAACTACTATATCTTAGCGGCATGAGTATTCTATGGAAAAACCGATGACGTTAGCAGCAGATTTTAGACATTTTATTGACGACGAGGGCAACGTACTCGAACTTACTGACCAAGCAAAAGTAGTTTTTGTTTTTCTGAGTAAAATTGTATTAGCCCTTTCTGAAAATATTGAGCAACCGCTCGTTCACGTTAACTTAAAATGTAATACTCGTGCTAAACAACTCTCGTGTACTGGAGAAATTAAAGCTAAATCAATAACCTTAGGGCTAATTGAATGGCATTGCGACACTTGCCAAGCTTGTGGAACGATTACTCATTGGCAAGGAAGTCGTTGGGACAAGCAGCAACGCGTTATACATTAGGTCTACTTTAGTAATGAAATATTGCTAGATAATAAAAGAGCTAATGCTAGACACGAACGCCAGCGCTTAAAATGTTCAGAATATACGATTTTAAGAGAACGTTCGTGGTTTACATTACTTGATTTAGCTAATTAATCGTGTCGATAATAATCACTTCACAGTCAATTAACGCCCTGAGTAAAATTGTCGTTGACTGAGTGACTTCAGCGCCATCTCCTGCGTTCATGGTGATAATTTTTGAGCTATCCTCTACTTTAAACATACCTGCTGAAGCTAATATATAAGCTTGATGGTCAATGTTATGCTCAATAACGGTTCCTTTCGCTAATTTCCCCCCGTATATGCGCGTTTCTTGGTTAATAAACAGCGCCTTATTTTTATCTGCTGGGTAGCCTGATACTAACAATGTCAGCGCTGATAGGTGCTCGGTAGGAAATTTCTTACTTTCCCAGCGAGGTGCCACATCGATTTTATTAGTTTCAATCCAAATTTGATAAAAAGTTAATGGATTTTTAGTGCGATTATATTCTGAATGCACAAGACCTGTACCTGCACTCATCACTTGAACTTCACCCGCTTTCGTTGTGCCTTTATTGCCGGTACTGTCTTGATGAGTGAGCGCACCTGAACGAATAAAACTGATAATTTCCATATTACGGTGTGGGTGCGAAGGAAAGCCCATGCCCTGTTCAACCCAATCATCATTAACAACACGTAACTTTCCAAACCCCATCCGGCTTGGATTGTAATAATTAGCAAAGCTAAAATGATGTTTAGATTTAAGCCAGCCATGGTTAGCGCTACCTAAGCTTTTATAAAGATAATGTTTTATCATCAAATTTCCTCAGTATTTATTTATCTAGCTTTATTTACCAGTCAAACCTTTAACCTATTAACCCTTAGTATTGACGATTACGGTCATGTGGCGCATCAAAGTGTTCCGCGGCGCCTAAAGGGACAATACCTGTTGGATTAATCGTTAAATGACTCGCGTAGTAATGAGTCTTAGTGTATTCCAAGTCAACCGTCTCTTTAATGCCAGGTACTTGATAAAGTTCATTAACATAGTTCTTAATATGATGAAATTCGCTGATTTTTTGGCGATTACACTTAAAGTGCCCATGATATACCGCATCAAAACGGATCAGTGTGGTGAACAAGCGCCAATCCGCTTCGGTTATTTTGTCAGCCACTAAATACCGCTGTTTTGATAAGAGTACGTCTAGCCAATCTAAGCTGTCAAATAAGCTGTGGTATGCGTCATTATAAGCCGCTTGTGTCGTCGCAAAACCTGCTTTATAAACACCATTATTAATAGTGTCATAAATACGCGTATTTACCGTTTCTATGGCTTCTCGTTGCTCAACAGGATAGTAATCATCAACATTACCTGTTAACTCGTTGAATGCTGAATTAAACATTCTACTGATTTCAATGGATTCATTATTAACAATCGTCTGAGTTTTTTTATCCCATAAAATAGGGACTGTCACGCGTCCTTCATAGCTAGGATCTGCTTTTAAATATAATTGGTAGGCATAATCTAAGTGATAAAGTGGATCTCCCTTATCACCAAACGTCCAACCATTTTCCATCATTTTAGCTTCAACAACACTCACCGAAATAATTGTTTCAAGTTGTTTTAACTTTCTAAATATTAGTGTTCTGTGTGCCCAAGGGCACGCCAACGAAACATATAAATGGTAGCGGCCCGCTTCTGGTTTAAATTGACTATTAACATCTGATGAAATTTGACTTCTAAAGCGGCTATCTTGACGAACAAACTGCCCTTTACTTTTATTGGTGTCATACCATTGGTCGACCCATTTACCGTTAACGATTAATCCCATAACAAACTCCTTAAATTTATTGATTTAGCCATTATTACTTTTACTGGCAGGTGATTTAGCTATTTTACATATTAAGTATTTTTAATTAGCTTTCGGTATACGAGACGATCAATAGAGTGTTTTCCGCCACCTTGCACAAATAGCGCAAGCGTTATCGCTAATAACGATAAAGCAAACTCATAACCGTTATTACTCATAAACAGGCCATTACTGATATGAACACTAAAGATGGCCACTATCATGGTAATAGCCAAGACAAAACTGACAGGTCTAGTGAGAAAACCAATCAATAATAATATCCCGCCAAAAAACTCAGCACTACCCGCCATTAATGCCATAAAGAAACCCGGCTCAAGCCCTATAGATTGCATCCACTGTCCGGTTCCCTCTAATCCATAACCACCAAACCAAGCAAATAACTTTTGCGCACCATGAGCGGTAAAAATTAACCCGGCAATTAATCGTAGCGGTAAGCTTGATAAAGATTGTTCAGTTTTAGTGATACTATTGATGGTATTTATAAATGACATTTTAATACTCTTTAATGACTAATAATTTAATATGTAGCTATTGTAAAGGTTGAGTTGATATCGAATAACCCCTATTATTTGTTTGTTATGTTCAAATAATTTGAACAATTAAATATCTGGATAATAGCCATGAAAACGCCACCTATTAGTATTGAAGCATTACTTGTATTAGATGCTATTGAAACGCGTGGCACTTATGCGGCCGCAGCAGAACAATTGAATAAAGTTCCTTCAGCGCTTTCTTATATCGTTCAAAAGCTAGAAGAACAGTTAAACGTGACACTCTTTCAACGACAAGGCCGTCGCGCCGTGCTAACGCCAGCAGGCAAGCATTTATTATCAGAGGGCCGTAAAGTACTAACGGCCATTAATACCCTTTCAGAACAAACTCAAACAATTGCTAATGGCTGGGAACCCAAGATCCGTATTGCTTGCGATTCCATTATTGATATAAAAACTATTTTTAAAGGCATAGAAGCATTTTTAATCGCCCATCAAAATATTGAAATTGATGTGCGAGAAGAAGTAATGAACGGCACGTGGGAGGCATTAATTGAAGATAAGGTCGACTTAGTTATTGGCGCTCCTTCACCTGTGCCCAATCAAAAAGGTATTAGGGCAATAAAAATTGCAATGTCTGAAAATGTTTTAGTGGTTAACAAAGTACATCAATTAGCCTTTCTTAAAGGGCCGCTTGAATCAGCACACTTATCAAAATATAGGAATGTCGTCGTTCATGACTCAGCCCAACATGAGATCCCCTGGTCAGTTAATATTATCCAGGGCAGTCAACATTTCTTTGTCAGCTCGATTGCGATAAAAATTGAAGCGATTATTGCAGGGATTGGCATCGGATACTTACCCAAAAACCTCATCCAACATCATATTGAATCAGGCCAGCTGGTAGTTATTAAATTAGCAGAAGAGCGCCCACTGCAAGACTTATTTATGGCATGGAAAATAACCAACAAAGGTAAAGGATTAAAAAAATTAATCGCTATCTTATCAGCACAATAAACTAGCAATAATAGTTAACCTTAAGCCTTTAATTATTAATATAAATATCATTAATACAAGAGTAGACGTTTTTATCTATTTCATTTAAAGTCGCCTCCACAATTTGTAGCTTAAAAGCTAATTTTTTCTGCCGATAACTTTATTTACGGCATCAGTGTGTGAGAGACCTTTCGATGAATAATAACCTTTGGGAACAACTATTTTCTATCAGCGATACCTTAAATGAATCTGCAGAATCAAAAGAAGAAAAACTCAAAATATTAATCAAGCATTTAGCCTCTATTAATATCACCCATGAACGATCATTTGATCCAGCGGAAAATTTTGAAGCCTATGTCGCAGTAAATTTATG
This sequence comes from Colwellia sp. BRX8-5, assembly GCF_014077325.1. Classification (NCBI taxonomy): domain Bacteria; kingdom Pseudomonadati; phylum Pseudomonadota; class Gammaproteobacteria; order Alteromonadales; family Colwelliaceae; genus Colwellia; species Colwellia sp. BRX8-5. Next base: position 10,740 of record NZ_JACGVR010000052.1, on the reverse strand, counting down.
TGAAGCTATACATAAAATTTTAAAGTAAAACTAAAATGTAATGCAGTAATGTGACCTTGCAAATTATTATTAACTGAGCCTATTTGTTATTTAAGAACAATTAGGCTCATGTTGCTCATCTTTTGATATGAAAGTAACTATATTAACCATTCAACGGCAAACTGACTATCTGCTGGTAACAATTTATCTGCGACAAATCGATATTTAACATCTATTGGTTTGCATGACTTCACTGAATTTTTTAAAGTAGCGAAGTCTTCAATATTATTTTTAAACCCCTTTGGTTGATAACAATATAGTTTCAATATCGCCAGCATATATGCTGCAGAAGATGCCATATGGGTATTACGTAATCGTTGAAATTCAGAAGTGAAGTCGTCTGCTTCACTAATATTAAGGTTTTTTATACCTTTACGTAATAAGTTTGAAATTAACCTTATAAAATCTACTCGCGGAACATATTTATCTAAAAAGCTGTATTCACCCAATGCTCGAACAGATTGCTCAAAGTCACCGATAATCAAATCGATTTCCGCTTTTTCTATGTACTGCATATCCAAACTTTTAGTTTCAATGTTATCCGCTGTTGCTATGATTTGCTCTACAATTGGAGCAAAGTCACCAGATTCTAATGAGACAATAACATCGATCCATTGCTTACGAATAAAGTGATAATTGTTTCCACCTGCAGCCCCTGAAACTATACTGTCATCTAACTTTAAAGGTATTTGTTTTAAGCCATGTTTTTTAGCGAGTTGTATTTCGTTACTAACTTCTTCTGAAGCTGCGACCTTTAATAACTTATTGCCAATAGAATGCTTTGAAGCTAATAATACAAAAAGCTCGCACTGCTCGATACCCTCTTCAATATTTTCAGCATAATTCTCGCCACCTAAAATTTTATTGGGTGCAAACCAAACTTTATGACCTGCTGCTTTTAAGCCTTCTACAATCTTGGTTGCTGCGTCTGAATCTTTGGTGCTGTAACTTAAAAATATGTTTCTCATCTTTAATTTTCCGTATTTAAATTTTTAAAATGTTCCGATGCGGTTAACTTCATGTGTTGTAATAAATTAACTTAAGACGGCTTCAGATCTTTTATGGCTTTCTATTTGTGTACGGATATTCTTATAAGCTAAATCAACTAAACTATCTTTAGATTGAGACTTTGCTATTGAGTCACCTGGATCATAGTTCTTGGCAATATCACATTGTTCTTCGATATAACTCATTAATTTTTGCTGAGTGATATCTAACAATTTCACTAACTCGCTCTTGTTTGCTTCTTTAGCACGAGCGATTTCTGCTTTGTAGTATACGGTTAACTCTTCTGATTCAACTGCAAGTCGTTCTTTAACAGCAGCAATTCCACCTGCGGTGTCTTGCTCGATACTATGTGCGTCATTTTCAGCTAAGGTTTCAGAAAACTCTCTAATACTCTCATCATTCATCAGTGTTAGACTGATTTTTGCCCCACTAGTGACTGAAAGTGTAATTTCACTTCCCGTTAATTCTTGGCCAAAGCGATTACGATGAACGTCTTTACGTGTGACATTGCTGACATCTTTGTAGTAAAAAGAGTTTGACTCACGGCCAATGTATTTATCAGCAATAAAATCATAGTAGGTGGAGAAAACATCAACTTTTTCTTTAGTTAAGAAAATATATTGTATTGATCTTACCGCACAAACTAATTGCCCATTGCTATCAAAACGAACCGCTTGTTCATTTTGCTTATTAAGTCGAGGATGACTATTTTCTTGGATATACGACCAATCTTGCAGAACAATCGACTCACTTTTTTGACCATCACTTCGTTGATAAGTAATATCTGACTGATCGATATTACACTCTTGCATGGCCGCTTGCTGAATTTCATTTTCGATTTTTTGTTCAATAAGTTTATTTATTTTAACACCGCTAAATAACTCATTATCTTGATGACTAGGTAAATTATTGAGTATCTCAGAGCGGTGTGTCTTAATTGTTTCAATCAAATTACCGTAGGTTGTTAACATCACTTCAATAAGCGAAAGGTTACCCACGTTTTTAAACTGCTTACTTTTCTGACGTCGATTGCGAATAAACCAGAGCAAGGAAATGAACAGTAACGCCCCTGTACCTGTAGCAAATATAATTTGTAAATCTAGTAGCTTGATATGTTTAAGTGTGTTCTTGGACTCAAGCATTTTATCTACTATTGGACTGATTGATTTGACAAGCATGTCAAAGTTATCAGTTAAAAACAGTGCTACCACACCAATTCCGCCGAGAGTAATGGCGAGAAAAAAGAAAAATAAAGCTGTAAATTTAGCAAATTTTCGCTTACTACGATGTTTTTCTATGCTTTTTTCGGTTTTAGATTTTTGTAGTGTTAACTCTTCTTCAGCTTGACGCGCCAAATCAATATTTTCTTTTAATGCCGTTTTTATATTTCTTTCTATTGGCCGGTAAAAGAAATCCCAAATGATGCGATTACCGCTACTTTTTTTGAACAACAATTCTTGGTTTTCAATCTCTTTTTTACCACTTTTTAAGTGGAAGTCTCCAAATTCAAAACTATTACATGTTAGTGGATAATCATCAGTACTGGCATGTGATTCAATCCAATTCTCGCTTTCCTTACTTGCGGTCACTAACTTATCGAAGTAATCAGTAATACCAACATCTTTAACATGTTTCTCTAACAATTCCCCATCTTTAGACCACAACTGAAGTATATTATGAGTATCTTTAATTAACAGTTGAAGATTATCTAATTCAAGTACATCGGTACGAGGAGAAAAAGAGAATTTATACTGATGAATCAGTTCACCCTTAGCGGACCATTGACTTGGATTTTCATTTTCAGGTTTGACAATCCAAGTGTCTGATTTAAACCACTTGATGTACTCTACAGTTTTAGTAAACCCCGTTAATTCAGCGAGTAATTTACCCGTTAATCGCCAGATTTTTGTGTCCAACTTATTCTTAATAATAAGTGTTTTCGCATTAGCAAAATCAACATCATCTAAGCAGCTAACATCAGCCTCAATGGTTGCAATACATTTATAACTTCTCATGTCCCAATGCTTAATCGTTCCATCTAAGCTGACAGACAGTAAGTTACCATTAGGAAGTTCAATTAAACCAATAACTTTACCCGTATGACCATTAAGCCTTTTAACTAATCGACCATCTTTGTTGCTCGAAATTTGAATAGCATGCTCTAAATCAACAGTCAAAAAATGATCTTTATACTCTATATTTATTAGCGCCATGGTACCTATGATACGTTCATTGTGGCGAGCAATGGTTTGCTTTTCATCTTGTTCTTTACAAACCCAATTAAAGCTATTGTCTAAGCCCCACTCTATCTCATAGATACCCAAGTCTAATCGTCTAACTTCTTCTGTTTCTAGCTCTTTATCCGTAAGGGTTTTATAGCGCTGGTAACTATTGGCCATTGAATTAATATCCTATTTTATTCTTTATTAGTTAGTTAGTTAATTAGTTACGATTTTTAATATCGTTATTCGATTCTGAACTTGACCAGTTAACATGTTCAAACATAGCCTCTCTCGCTAGGGCTAATAGCATTAATTCTTTTGCTGATGTCATATCTCCTTTTAATAAAGATTGAGCTCGAGCGTAAAGTTCTTCCATACTGCTGTAGCCACTGGCAGTGCTTTCATAACCAAATAATTCACTCCACAATGCGACAACACCGCCTACCATAAGGCTATACTGCACAATCATCATCAGCATGTTATTAGCATCATTTAAGGTAGAAAAATTGAATATCTGCTGAGCTAACATAGAGCATAAAAGAATCGCGCCAAGACCAATCGCTAGAATAAAGCACTTCTTTGAGAACGATGAGCATAGCAATGCCGCATAAAGTGGTCGTTTATAAAGAAGCTCAACTAAATTTTTAGCACCTAGTTGTAATCGGCTTTGAAGAAAGCTTCGCTGTTCACCTATCCAAGTATCTCGAATCTCATCGAGGTTTTTATCAGCGGATGAACGCCACCAATCGATTTCGGTTATAGCAATAGCATGATTAAATAATGGTAAGTGGCTCCGATAACGTCTTGGAATAATAGGCTCTCCCGATGGCGGGATATTAGACAAGTTTAAAAACCCCCTAATACGCATGGCTTCTGCGACACCTCGACTAAGCTGATACTTCCATTTCAATTCATTTTTACCGGCGTAACGAATAACTCGCCAACAAGCGATAATAGACAATAAGGTCACTAAAATGACCCAACTTCCCTCTTCTGAATTAACTAAATTACCCGCTAATTCATAACAAGTAAATCCGGCAATGGCAAACCAAAAAAACAATTTAATAAGTTTTCGATATTTTTGCTGTCCAATTAAGGCAAGATCATCGGCTAGCGTAAAAATAGGGTTTGAAATTGAAAGGCCATTATCGACGTCAGGGGCAGTAAAGGTATTAGCAACGTCAATCGACTCTGATGCGCTATAACTATTATAAAATCGTAGCTCAGATAATAACTGAATAAACTCTGTAGAGATAAAGTCGGTCAATGCGTTTTCATTTCCAGCATAGCTATATGCATAGAGCTCGCCCACTTCGGGTGTTAAATGCGCTAATGCGTCACTCTGGGGGAGATCCGTTAATAATAACGGAGATATATTATTAGTTACACTAACTCTTTTGACAAAAAGGTGATGAACAAGGCCCGCAATTTGACCATCAAATTCAGAAACGGCTTTTAATGATAGATTTTCAGTATTATCAGGCCAATGAACTTCCATACCCAGTTTATATTTAACAATATCAGCGGTACCGCCACATCCATTTGCATCACATCCATCCCATAAAGCAACTAACACATTGGCATATTTTGCAATAAATAATCCCTGATTAAGGTACAGGCTATTCCTGAGATCGCCATAATCTAGATCATCAATCGCGATTTGATAGTCACTATCAACCAACGAGTGTTTAATTTCGAGTAATTCATTACCATTTTTCTGGAGGGCTAAAACCATTTTTTTAAGCTGGAAGTAACTATTACTATTGGGTTGAAAGTCTTGTTCAAAATTTATCAGCGGCATAGGTAAACAGCCAATAATTTTTATCGCCTCACAACCTAATTCAGCTTGTAAATCTAATGCCACTTCAATAGATAATAAATCTGCTCCTTCTGCTAGACCAGACATAAGCCAAATTGGCGTGACTATTTGCCTTTCGTTAACAGAAGTTTTATTAGGTTTAGCTACTGAGTTTAGCTGGTGATGCCAGTGAAGTAGCGTTGCACGAATGGTAGATTTAAGTTCCGCGCTATTGTCATTTACTGTGTCTGCATTATTAGTCAGTATGTCTCTATGACCAGTAATACCAATAATAAAGGGGAGTTTTGATCTTAAATGACTAGCAAGTAATTCCATTTTTTGAACTCGTACTTCCATTGTTATATGATTGTGATAATACCTATAAAATTAATAAAATCAAACGCTTTATAGGTATAACATGATCTAAAGCAAGGCTAAAATACTCTTTTTTAGTGTTTGTCTACGCGCGATATATTAATTGCAAATAATAAAAATCAACTTTAATAATATTTTTCATTTGAAATCAACAAGCAGATTTTTCACCAATAAATGAAATAACTTATGTTAAATTAAAGTTGTTTCATCATCTATTAACGACAATACATATTCCATATAATAGCATTAATGAAATAGCTATAACTTAGTCTGAAAAGGCTCCCAATGGGACATAGACTATATTTTTGCTTCTTCACCTGAGCTTATGGTTAAATGTGCGAGAGCGATATGAATATACTCAAAACTTGTCAGTCGATTAATTGTATTGATTCAAGTAACTGGCTAGTTAAACTAGTATGACTAGCACGATATAATAACCCCACAAATAAATTATTAAGAATATTATGGCAAAAGATAAAACAACTTATGTTTGCACCGAGTGTGGTGAAAATCATCCTCGATGGTTAGGTCAATGTTCAAGTTGTTCAGCTTGGAACAGCATCACAGAATTTAAAGAGTCCAAGGTAATAACCCAGCGCACACCAAGTAAAAACGCTCACCGAGGTTACTCTAAAGAAGATGCAAAGATAGATAAGTTGAGTGAAGTCTCTGATATGGACTTAACTCGATTTGACACCGGTAGCTCTGAATTCAATCGAGTGTTGGGCGGTGGTATCGTTGAAGGTTCTGTTATTCTTGTAGCGGGTGACCCTGGTGCGGGTAAAAGTACATTATTGTTAAAAACATGTGCTCATTTAAGTCAAATAGGTAAATCTTTATATACCTCAGGCGAAGAATCTAAAGGGCAAGTAAGAGACCGCGGTTTAAGGCTACAAGCCGACATTTCTAAAATTGACATAATGAACTCCGGTGACGTAGAGCTTATCTGTAATGTTATGGTCACCGATGGTTATAAATTCCTTGTTGTTGATTCTATCCAGACGGCATTTATTAGTTCACTGCCCAATTCTCCTGGCGGTGTTACTCAAGTCAAAGAATCCGCTGCTATGCTAAACCGACTAGCGAAAGAGCATGGCGTTACCGTAATATTAGTTTGTCATGTTTCTAAATCCGGAGATATGGCTGGGCCTAGAGTACTTGAGCACATCGGCGATTGTATGTGTAAAATAGAGCCAGAAGCTGACAGTAAATACCGAACGCTTAGAACCTCTAAAAACCGCTTTGGTGACACCACAGAAATAGCCACTTTTGCCATGACAGCCAAAGGTATGCAAGATGTTGTAAACCCATCGGCCATCTTTTTAGATAAAGATGGTGCTGAATCGAGTGGGAATATGGCCTATGCATCAAACGATACCGGAAGAACTTTATTAATCAATATTCAATCGCTGGTCACCGAATCTCAAGCTGAAAATCCTATTAGAGGTGGTGTTGGCTTTGATTATAAACGCATGCAAATGCTGTTAGCCATATTGAGAAGTCGTATGGGAGTCAATATTGGCGGTAATGATATTTACGTAAACGTGGTGTCAGGTGTTAACTTAACCAAAGATGTTGGCTCAGATCTGCCTTTGATCCTCGCAATGATATCGTCATCAAGAGAGCATAAGTTTTCGGTCAATACTATTGCCTTTGGAGAAATAGGGTTAGATGGCAGTGTAAGACCTGTACCTTCAGGTGAAGAGCGCGTCAAAGAAGCGATTCGTAACGACTTTAAAGTCATCATATTACCTAAACGTAATTACAATAAACGTTTAGAAACTAAAGGGATTACCTTGATACCCGTATCTCATGTTAAAGACGTGCTAGAAATTTTCTGACACTAGTCTTTGTACGTGAAAATACAGGTCAGCAACCTAGTTAACTAATAATTAAGTTTGTTGACCTCTATTTTTGTGATGAATAGTAAATGCTACATCTTATACAAACAAAGGTGATGACAATGGCTGGAGTATGAAAATTTTTCAGTATTTCATCACGCTAATTATAATGGTGTATAACTTTTCAGATATCCTGGAACTAATAAAGTGTTAAATTAAAAAGGATTTTAATGAATCAAACTGGACTCTATGAACAGCTATTATCATTATTAAAAATATGATGGCTGACTAAATAGAGAATTCATTGGCTTTATCTGTATCCCATTTAATAACTATTTCGCGTTAGTTAACTCACCAATTCTGGCCATTTTATTTTGTCGGTATCAAGGCCATTTTTACAGCTCATTGGTTCATTACCTTTATAGTTTCTACATCCCCAAAACTCACCACTTTTACTTGAGCGTAACACCATTTCAGCATGACATTTTTCACACGTCGGTATGATGCTTTTACAGGCGGCATTCAAACAAAACTTAAAACCTGGGTGACGTTTTCGTGTCATAGGACTTTGGCAGCTAGTACAGGATTTCTCTTTATGCTCGCAGCGAGGAAAGTGTGAACATGAATAAAAATCGCCAAAACGCCCTGTTCGTTTCTTTAAGGTGCCTGTTTCACAAACCAAGCAGTTGATCTCATCTATAAATGATTGACTGGCTGTGCTGTCAAATTCATCAAGTTCGATGTTATGATCGCTAACAAGCTCTTTAACAAAACAGCTTGCTTCAGTCATATCGGCAATAACATAAACCCTATCTTTAGCCCTCGTTAGGGCAACATAAAATAATCGTCGTTCCTCGGCATAAGCAAAGGCTTCTTTTTTCGCGAGTAAGGCGTCGAGTAATGCTGGCGTTACTTTTTCTGAAGGGAAACCATGAGCACCTTTTTTGAGTCCAAGAATAATGACATAATCGGCTTCCTTTCCTTTAGAAGCATGAAAAGATTGAGATTCAATAGTTAATAGCGGATATTGATTATTTAACCGATTTAGATCGACTTTGTCTGGTAATTGAAACCAAAAACGCGCTAATAAATAAACACTTACCGGCTTACACGCTTTAGCTGAAATAGCCGCTAAAACATCATCGATTGCACCATTGGCCATTTCATCAACAATACCTTTTTTTGAAGAGTTTAATGCGCCATTCTCTCGTTTAAGTAATGAAACTGCAGGTGCTTTAACTTGTTTTAACGATTTTATTTTTTTCTTAATTTGTGCTGGATTTTGGCAAATAAAAACTGTTGCCACCTTGCCTATTTGGTTATTAAATCGAAAGGTTTGGTCTAAAGCTGATTGAGTGGTAACGCCAAAGTAATGGGCAAACCCTGTGGTTAAGGTAATTTCAGCGCCACTAAAGCGATATATCGCCTGCCAATCATCACCAACAGCAAAAACTGAACAGGCTTTATTATTGTCACGTAAGGCTTTAACTAACCGTGCTCTTGGCTCTGATATATCTTGAAATTCATCGACCATGATGTAACGCCATGGCGAATTAAATTTCCCCTCTTGCACATACCCTAATGCTTTATTAATCATATCTTCAAAATCAATTTCAGCGCGAGATGTTAAGTGTTCATCATAAGCGATTAAAATCGGTTTAAGTAACGTTAATGCTTTCGTGGTCTGTTTTGGATCAGAAGAATTGATGATCACATTATTTTCTAAAGAATGGTCTAAACACGCGGCTTTATAAAGTCCTACTAGCTGACAAAACATTTGGGCAAGTGTTGTTATCCGCCCACTTTCTTTTAAATTTTCGAGTATCACTTCATCAGGGAGTAATTCAAATTTAACTTGATGAGCATTAAAAAATGATTCTAAAGCGCTAATTAATTGCCCTTTTTTATGCTGAGCATAGGTAAATTCAAGACAATGAGTGTTAAATTTCTTATGGGTGTCTCGTTTCCACTGAATAGATGTGTGATATTCACTTTTATTGATGTAAGATGCTGTATTCCCGTTCTCATCTACCCCGTAATATTCAATATAAACATTAAGTTCAGGTAGAAAAAAGTCTGGTTGGTATTGTCTGTGCTCGATTGTTTTTACATCATGAACGTAGCTAGCTTCATACTGGTATTCTATTCCGTGGTTAAATAACCAATTGGCAATATAAAGCTCACCAAAACTTTTAACCTTCTCTCCTTTCAAACTACGAATATCATTATCGTTTAAATATTGGTAATACTCACCTAGGCTTTCAAAGTCAGAATCATTACGTTCAACGTAATAGTATTTACTGAAATACTCTATGATAAGTTGACGATATTGGGCTTGCTCATTAATCAAGGTTTCAAAACACCTTTGGATCCACTTAGCTTTTGCTTTTTCATCTTCGGCGAATACCGATAAACTAGGCTTTTTTCCCTCAACTTGAGCAATAATATTAAGGCCTAAACGATGAAAGGTCGTTGCACTAATTTTATTAGTCGATAATTTTTCTTTTATTCTTATGTCCATTTCATCAGCCGCTTTTCGGCCATAAGCTAATAATAAAATGTCACTATGCTGCGCTTGTTCGCTGTTAAGTAAATAACCGGCTCGTCCCACCATCACACTGGTTTTACCTGTTCCTGCGCCAGCTAACAACAAGTTATTATCATTGTCGATAATACAGGCGCGCCGTTGACATAACGTTAAAGGATTAGACTCGACACGATCAAAAAAGGCTTGGTGGGCTTGAAGCTGTTGCTTGATATAACGTTCACGACAATCGTCTATAGTTTGCTCTTGCCAGTTATGGTAATTCGACAACTGCTGCAGCTGCTTAGCAACCATCGGCAGTGTTTTGCTGGTGTTAATCCAAGGAAACCAACGTTTGAGTTCTTGATTGACTAATGACTGAATAACATCAATATTTGACTGACGTAAATAGCGAGTGGTGATAATTTTTTTGATGGTCGTTAATAAGGCATTAACTGGCTTAATGTTGGCTAACGCCCAAAGTTTCTCACACTGGCTCTTATGTTCGCGTTTAGCATTGAAGGCAAGCATACTATAAGCATAACTTTTATCTGCTGTTTGCAATGTCATTATGTGCCCAAAAAAGCTGATATGAAACATTGGCGGTTTTATAAGTTCTTGCCATTTAATTTGGCTTAAGGTGTTTTCAACATCAATAGATAAGCCGATTTCAGTAATATTAATTTTCGTAGTTTTACCAATAAAGCGCCCAAAAACACTTGAAGATATACATTTCATTTACAGCACAAACCTAGATATAGAAAAATTCGACTTACCCTAAGCTGCAATTCTACCACTAGTGTAAAGGTAATTCTGTGTTCAGCAGACCAAATCTCATATACGCTCAACAAATACTCGCGTTTAAATTTTATAAAATACCACTGATCTGTTTATTATTTACCCTTCTCCATTAACCATATAATTATTTTATCT
>NZ_JACGVR010000076.1:0-801 GCF_014077325.1 Colwellia sp. BRX8-5 | reverse complement strand
GGTCATTGGACCATCGGCAGTTTCTGCATTGTCTAAAACATTGCCTGTGGCGGTTGTATCTTCTGCGACAGAAACGGTTTCATTATCATCACTTAAATCTGAAACTGGAGTTACTGAAATTGTTAAAGTTGAAATTTCTGTGTCACCAGCACCATCGGTAATGGTGTAACTGATCACTGGCACGGCACCGTTGAAGTTGTCATTGGGTGTAAAAGTGTAGCTACCGTCTGCATTTAAGGTGAGTTCACCTTCCGCAAGAGTAACCGTATCACCTGCATTGTACGTATTCCCACCAACACTAAAGCTGGTGACGGTCATTGGACCGTCTGCTGTTTCAGCATTGTCTAAAACATTGCCTGTTGCTGTTGTATCTTCTGCAACAGTGACAGTTTCACTATCATCACTTAAATCTGACACTGGTGTTACTGAAATTGTTAAAGTTGAAATTTCTGTGTCACCAGCACCATCGGTAATGGTGTAACTGATCACTGGCACAGCACCGTTGAAGTTGTCATTGGGTGTAAAAGTGTAACTACCATCTGCATTTAAGGTAATTTCACCTTCAGCAAGGGTAACCGTATCACCTGCATTGTATGTATTCCCACCAACAGTAAAACTCGTTACCGTGAGTGGACCATCAGCTGTTTCTGCATTATCAAGCACATTACCTGTAGCAATTGTATCTTCAGCTATCGTGACAGTTTCACTATCATCACTTAAATCAGAAACCGGTGTTACTGAAATGGTTAGGGTAGAACTCTGAGTGTCACCTGCACCGTCAGTAACAATGTAAGTAATTAG
>NZ_JACGVR010000027.1:0-56089 GCF_014077325.1 Colwellia sp. BRX8-5 | reverse complement strand
CCAACACTAATAAATAGTTCCTCGCTCAGCGAGGTTTAAAAGGCATGATATAGACCTAGATTTTAAAATAATGACGCGAAATTATAGCGATGCTTGATATAAGAGTCGACCCTTTAATGACGTTATTTTTGACTTATTTTTTAAATGGGTGATAAAACGAGTAAAAACAGTGTGTGCTGACTTCATTTAAATGTAATAAATTAAATTTAAAGTGCATTAAAATTGGTGTAGCTGATAGTTAAAGAGTTGTTCTAGATTAAATTTATGATTTGTAAATAGAAGTGTATAACGGGAGATGAAAAAGATAAAAGGCATATAAAATAAGAAGTGGTCGGTGATGCAAGATTCGAACTTGCGACCCCTTGGACCCAAACCAAGTGCGCTACCAAGCTGCGCTAATCACCGACATTTTCTACTTAACCTACTTTACTACAATATTTTATCACCATTTCTTGAGAAAAAATGGGGTGGCTAAAGGGACTTGAACCCTCGACAACCGGAATCACAATCCGGGGCTCTACCAACTGAGCTATAGCCACCATTGTAAAATACTGTTTGGTACGCCCTGCAGGATTCGAACCTGCGACCCACGCCTTAGAAGGGCGTTGCTCTATCCAGCTGAGCTAAGGGCGCACATTACCTACAGGCCAAATTTTTAGTTATTAAAAATAATTAAAAAAGTGGTCGGTGATGCAAGATTCGAACTTGCGACCCCTTGGACCCAAACCAAGTGCGCTACCAAGCTGCGCTAATCACCGATATGTACTGCGTTTAAAAGAACTAAAAATATGCCCCTTTCAACGGATGCGGATATTACCTAGTTGCCTGAGTCCCGTCAAACCTTTTTTATAAAAAAATAACCGTTTGCTCACTTTTAAAACAAGCCGCTTGATAATCAGCACTTATTGCCTATAAATATAGCAACTCTTCAATTATCAATAAATTCAGTTTTTGGCATACTTGATAAGCGTATATTTTATTTTTAAATCTTCATTTGACGATATATTACCGAATAAAAGACCATTTATAAGAACAGTAGCTATAACAGTCCAGGTTTTTATGCGAAAATAGTGTCGTTTTTCATCATTTAACTAAGTTAATAGAAACTATCATGACAGCAACTCTTATAGACGGTAAATATATTGCTCAGCAGCTTAGGCTCTCAGTAAAAGAAAAAGTAGCAGTACGCGTTAAAAATGGCTTACGACCTCCCGGGCTAGCCGTGATATTAGTCGGCTCAGATCCTGCTTCACAAGTTTATGTTGGTAGTAAGCGTAAAGCATGTGAAGAAGTTGGTTTTCTTTCTCGCTCATATGATCTGCCCCCAACAACCACTCAAGCTGAATTATTTACTTTAATTGATGAATTAAATAATGACGAAAATATTGATGGTATTCTTGTTCAGCTCCCTTTACCAAAAGGTTTAGATGCTAATTTAATTATCGAGCATATTAACCCTTTAAAAGATGTTGATGGCTTCCACCCATTCAACGTCGGCAAACTAGCACTTCGTCAACCAGGATTGCGCCCCTGTACACCTAAGGGCATTATCAAGCTGATAGAGACTACCGGTATAGACCCACATGGTTTAGAAGCGGTTATAGTCGGTGCTTCAAATATTGTTGGTCGTCCAATGACATTAGAACTATTACTGGCCGGTTGCACAGTAACCACCACGCATAGATTCACTAAAAATCTTGAAGATAAAATACGTAACGCTGATTTACTTGTTGTGGCCGTAGGAAAACCTGAGTTCATTCCTGGAGAATGGATTAAGGCTGGCGCTATTGTTATTGATGTGGGGATTAACCGTTTGGCCAATGGCAAACTTGTTGGTGATGTAGGTTTTGATATAGCTCAAACGAAAGCCGCTTATATTACGCCCGTACCTGGCGGCGTAGGCCCAATGACAGTAGCAAGTTTAATCGAGAACACTTTGATAGCTTGTGAAGAATTTCACTAAATTTTAAGCCGCTTAATATAAAGGAATAACCAATGTCTGACGCTATTTATCAGTTTAATGCGCTGAACAATAAAAAAGAAACCGTTGAGTTGAAAGACTACCAAGGTAAGGTAATGCTTATTGTAAATACGGCAAGTGCCTGCGGATTTACGCCTCAGTATGAAGGTTTACAATCACTTTACAGTGAGTATCAAACACAAGGTTTAGCGGTTTTAGCTTTTCCTTGTAATCAGTTTAAGCAACAAGAAAAAGGCAGTAATGAGGAAATACAGCAGTTTTGTGATCTAACGTTTAATATCAAATTCCCATTATTTGATAAAATTGACGTCAATGGCGACAACACTCACCCTCTTTTTACCTTTTTAAAGGCACAAGCACCTGGAATACTAGGTTCTAAGAGCATCAAGTGGAATTTCACTAAGTTTTTAGTGAACAAGAAAGGCCAAGTAGTTAAACGCTATGCGCCAACCACTAAACCGACTAGCATTAAAGCGGATATAGAAAAGTTACTCGCTGAGTAACTTATAATAAGCAGCCAAAAGTGTTGGCTGCTCTTATTATCTTATTGAGCTTTTGCTACTTTTAACATTTCAAGGTTACTGGCAATATCTTCTGCCGCTGTTCTTGGCGAAATATCATCATCTATTTTCAAGATTTTACCTTCTTTAGAAATATAAAATGTCACACGACTAGCAACCTGCATCATATTCAACACATCGTAGGCTTTTGCAGTCGCTTTTGTCGGATCGCTTAACATCGGAAAGTCTGCGCCGGTTTTCTTAGCAAAATCTCTGTTGTCATCTAATGGGTCAACACTGGCCATAACGTAACTTGCATTATACGCTCTGATCAAATGCCCTTTCTCAACCAATGACTTACATTCTATGGTACAACCACGCGTGTTAGCCATTGGATACCAAGCTAAAACAACCGCTTGCTTACCTTGGTAGTCACTAAGTTGGTAATAATCACCATTGGTGGCTTGCAATTTAAAATCTGGTGCTTGCTCTCCCACTTTTAAATCAGAGGCTAACAAGCTAAAGCTCGTCATTAATGCTAAAAATGTACAAACTACTTTTGATGTTCTTTTCATCAGAGTTACCTTTTAAAAATGAATAATATTTTTTGTTAGTTTACCTTATTTTAGCTCATTAACCTTTAGCTAAAAGGTTATCGAGCCAACTTGTCGGTAGTATACGTTTGAATACGGCAAATAGTTTAGTAGGCACGGTAATTCTGTATCTTATTTTCGGGCGTTTACTCTCTAAGGCATGGATCAACGCTTTGGTGACATCTGCCGCTTCTAAGGTAAATTTTGCATTCGAGGTTTTACTGGCCAGCCTTGCTATTTGTTGTTGATACTCAAGATGATGGGCACTGTCTTTAGCGTCAATGTTGGCTGTAAAAGCACTTAAGGCATTGGCGCGAAATTGAGTATTAATGGGACCTGGCTGTAAAAGTATCACTGCGATATTCGCTGATCTCAATTCTAACCTTAAGGTGTCAGACAAACCTTCAACAGCATATTTTGAGGCATTATAAGCACCACGATAAGCCATAGAAACAAAGCCTAACACTGAGCTACATTGAATAATTCGGCCATGACCTTGCTTGCGCATAACCGGAATAACTTGTTTAGTCAGCTCGTGCCAGCCAAAAACATTGCTTTCAAATTGGCTTATAAGCGCTTGAGTTGGTAAGTCTTCTAATGCGCCCGGTTGACCATAGGCACCATTATTAAAAAGAAAATCTAATGTCCCCCCAGTTTCATTGAGCACAAAAGCAAGTGCCGCATGGATACTGTCAACTTGGGTTAAATCAAGCTGGCAAGCGGTTAAACCTTTTTCTTGTAGCATAACAACATCGGCTTGTTTTCTTGCGGTAGCAAAAACTTGATAGCCTCTTGTTGATAACGTCAGAGCCGCATCTAAACCAATACCGCTTGAACAACCTGTTATTAAAATAGATTTTTTCACGCTGTTATTATTACCTATAATTCGAAAATTTGCTTTATTGTCGGTGAGCATACTGGGGATATCAAATCAGTACAAGGCGAGATAATTAATTGTATAGAGAAACACGAATGCCCAGCGCAATAATTGTTAGGCTAACATGATACACTTTTGTTTAAACACTAAAACGAGTTAAGCAACCATTGAAAGATTGTAATCAATGTGGAAAATGCTGTATAAAATATGGCGACGGAGGCATAGCAGCTTCGATTGAAGATATTGAGATGTGGGAAATTTTTCGCCCTCATATTCATCAATATGTAATAAAAGATAAGATTTGGTTTAATCCTCAAACCGGTAAACAACTGACACAGTGCCCTTTCCTAGAAAAAATGCCTAACCAAGATGCTACCGAGCAAGTTAAATATACTTGCGCAATTTATCAAGACCGCCCTGAAGACTGCCGGGATTATCCGAGTAATGTCAGTGAGATGCTCAGGGATGAGTGTGAAATGATAGAAATCATCGATTTAACCCATCCCCAACAAGCGCAATACAAACTTAATAAATTAATGAGCCGCAGTTAACGTTTATTTTTTGGCACATAATTTAGAATAGAAAGTGGCACCACTTTTTTGACTGGAAATCCTTCAAATTCTTTGCGTTTAATAACATGCCCTAAACGGCTTTCTATCGCACACAAGTTTCTAAAATTATCCTTGGCTACAAATGATACCGCTTCTCCAGAGGCTCCCGCTCGCCCTGTTCGGCCAATACGGTGAATATAGTCATCGACTTGATCAGGTAAGTCGTAATTAACCACTCGAGTGAGCTCGCCGATATCAAGACCGCGTGAAGCAATACCTGTAGCGACAAGAAACTTAATTTTACCGGCTTTAAAGTCATTAAGAACTTGTTCTCGCATCGCTTGTGTTCTGCCACCATGAATAGACTCGGCACTAATGCCACGTTTTTCTAGCTGGCTAACAAGTTTAGCTGCACCGTGTTTTGTTTCGATAAAGATCAGCGCTTGCTGCCATTGATGTTCAATAATTAAATGGCTCAGTAATGCCGACTTATTACCTTTATCAACCGTTATTAACCATTGATCAATTTTAGGTTTAGAGGCGCTATTATTGCCGATAGAGATTTCTGTCGCATTACTAAAGGTACGCTTTGATAACGTTCGAACATCATCAGAAATAGTGGCTGAAAATAATAAGTTTTGACGTTCGAGTGGCAAACGTTCAATGATTTTATTAATATCTTCAATAAAACCCATATCAAGCATTCTGTCAGCTTCATCTAAAACAAGGACTTCAAGTTCATCAAAATGCAGAGCACGTTGATGAGCCATATCAAGTAATCGCCCGGGAGTCGCAACAACAATATCAACCCCCCAAATAAGCTTCTGCCTTTGCGGTTCAATGTCAGTACCACCGTACATTGCCATCGAGCTTAGGTCTAAATACTTACCATAATCACGGATACTTTGTTCTACTTGAACGGCAAGTTCACGTGTTGGGGTAAGAATAAGCGCTCGAATACGTTTGCCACGTAATTTTCGTTCGGTATTAAGTTTTTCAAGTATTGGTAAAACAAAACTGGCCGTTTTACCGGTACCTGTTTGCGCTGCAGCAACAAGGTTTTTTCCCGATAAAATAACCGGAATGGCTTTTTTCTGAATAGCCGTTGGCTCGCCATATTTTAAGTCAGCAAGTGCTTTTAAAAGCGGTTCACTTAATCCCAGTGTCGAAAATGGCATAATACTATCCTTGAAGTTTAATTTTTAAACCTTTAATAAAGGTCGATAAAACTTCATCACTACAATCTCTATAATGTTTATTATTGATGCTTCGAAAAAATGCACTTAATTCATATTTGGTTAAGCTCAACTCGGCTAATTCAAGCGTATCAATCACTTCATCAGCTTGTAGAGAAAAAGCAATTTTTAACTTATTAAAAATAGCGTTATTAGTTAAGACAGCTTCAGGAACCGCTTGTGGCCCTTCTTTTGCGCCTCTTCTTTCAACAATCAAGCCATTGAGGAAACTAGCAAATTCTACATCAAGTAGTTCAACATAAGTCTCATCGTCTTTTTCTTTATAAAAACAAACCAATTGCTCTGCTGATATTTCACAAGCATTTAATTTAAAGACGGCACGGGTTTTTTCGTCATCAAAATCAAGTAAAGTACTTAAGCGACGAAGAATATCATTGTTTATCATGTTTAGACCTAGAGAACGTTGTTAAGGTGAAGGCAGCAGTAGAGTTGTCTTCAGAGTGGTAGAGAGTATAGCGCACTCGTTTTAAATGTTTGCTAACTCATTTTTTTGTCTATTAAATAGTGCTTAGTTAAAGCGTTAAAAACGCCATTAAAGGCGTTTTCAACAATCAAATAACTCAGCTAAAAGAGGACTAAGCTCTTTTTTGAGCCTGTATTTGGCTATCAAGATATTCATCTAACGAACCTTGAAAATCAACAAGCTTTTTATCTTTAATGTCGATAATACGGGTTGCTAAGCTAGAAACAAACTCACGGTCATGGCTAACAAAAATTAACGTACCTTCAAAGTCTTTTAGCGCATTGTTCAATGCATCTATCGCTTCGATGTCCATGTGGTTAGTCGGCTCATCCATAATTAATACGTTGATATCAGCCATCATTAAACGACCGAATAACAAGCGATTTTTCTCACCACCTGAACAGTTACGTGCTTTCTTGTTAGCATCATCATCAGTGAATAACATACGTCCTAGCATGCCACGAACACTTAAATCATTGTGACAAGGTCTACGCCATTGCGACATCCATTCCATCAATGTTAAGTCATTGTCAAAGAATGAACCACTATCTTGTGGACAATAACCCACAGAGGCATTTTCAGACCATTTAACAACGCCTTCAGTTTGCTCTAACTCGCTCATTAAACAGCGAAGTAACGTTGTTTTACCAACACCGTTTTCTCCGATGATAGCTAATTTAGCACCCGCTTCTAACAATAAATCACCTTTAGAAAACAAAGTAACGCCGTCAAAACCATGCGCTAAACCTTCAAGTTCTAGTGCTTGTCTGTGCATTTTCTTGCCAGGGGCAAAAGCTATTTTTGGGGTGATACGACTTGAAGACTTTACATCATCAAGTTTAATTTTATCCATTTTCTTAGCACGAGAACTTGCTTGTTTCGCTTTAGAAGCGTTAGCGCCAAAACGGTTAACAAAGTCTTGCAACTCAGCGATCTCAGCAACTTTTTTATCATTACCGGCTAATAACTGCTCGCGTAACAAACCAGACTGCGCTAAGAAGAACTCGTAATTACCCGGATAAACGCGTAATTCACCGTAATCAATATCAGCCATATGTGTACATACTGAATTAAGAAAATGTCTATCATGAGAAATAATAATCATGGTGCATTTACGTTTGTTTAACTCAGCTTCTAACCAACTGATGGTATGGATATCCAAGTTGTTGGTTGGCTCATCGAGTAATAAAATATCAGGGTTAGCAAATAAGGCTTGCGCAAGTAAAACACGAAGTTTCCAACCTGGAGCAACTTGTTGCATTGAACCATAATGAAAAGATTCTTCGATACCTGCTTCTAGTAGTATTTCACCTGCGCGACTTTCTGCGGTGTAACCGTCCATTTCAGCAAATTCACTTTCTAAGTCACCAACACGCATACCATCGGCTTCGCTCATTTCAGCTTGTGCGTATATAGCATCTCTTTCTTGCTTTACTTTCCATAATGGCATATCACCCATAATAACAGTGTCAATAACATTGTGTTGTTCAAAAGCGAACTGGTCTTGACCCAACGTACTTACTTTGTTGCCAGTACTAACCGAGACATTGCCCGAACTTGGTACTAAGTCACCACTGAGTATCTTCATGAATGTAGACTTGCCACAACCATTTGCGCCGATCAAACCGTAGCGGTGACCATTGCCAAATTTAGCCGAAATGTTTTCAAACAAAGGCTCTGCGCCAAATTGCATTGTAATGTTAGATGTAGTGATCAAAGATAAATTCCTAAATAGTGCTAACTAAAATTGTTAACCAGCAACGGTGAAGATAGCAAAAATAGAAACATATTTAAGACCATCAAAATAAAGTGGCGCATTATACAGTAAAAACTCTATTTTCTCTACTTAATCCTTAAAATTTTTGGTTGTTTTTTCACCAGTATCAACACAGAAGTGATTAGTGCTTGATATATTATTAAAAAAAATAATCAAAGCTCGTTAATCGCCTAGGGTATTTGCTTGCAAAACCTTATTTGCTCTAGTATTTTATTCGCACAATAAAAATAATATATGCGGATATTTCATGTCTATTGATACAATTTATAAGGTCACTTTACATCCTTTCATTAATGAATCTATTGCTAGCTTAAAATCGATGACCAGTTTATCGGGGAGCGCCGGCGAAGCTTTTATGGATAAAGTTGAAGACTTTCGCTTTAAAGGTTATGCAGTTTGCTCTGATATTACCGGCTGTTTAGATGGGGTAATTATGATGCATCATTACCCAGAAACCGCAGTAGCTATTGGTAATTCTGTTTGCCAAAATATGTTTGATGAAGCATATGATTACACAGAAATAAATGACGAGTTAAGTAATGCTTTAGCTGAATGGGGCAATACCATTGTTGGTCGAGCAACTGATTTACTGAGCCGCAACAACTTAAAATTTGATTTTTCTAGCCCATATTTTATCCATAATTTTAAAGATATGGAAAAATACTTAGCAGGCGTTAAAGAGATAATAACTGTACCAATTACCGTTGAAGGTGTTGGTCGTTACTATTTTAATTTATTGGTGCGTAATGTTAATTTTCAAACCAGTAATGTTGAAAGAGAACAAAGCTCAGGCATTGCAAATCCACACAGCACACCTTTACCACTAGAGAGTAAAATATTACTTGTTGACGATAGTGCGATGATACGAAAAGCAATAAAACGCTTTTTAGCCGGTTTAGGTTATGAAAATGTCATTGAAGCAGACGATGGTAGTACTGCGGTAGAAGCGGTAAAAAATCAAGCACCTGACTTCCTTTTCATGGACGTCGTGATGACTAAGATGAACGGTAACGAAGCATTGAAAGCTATTCGTGCCAGTGGCTCAAATGTACCTGTGGTAATGTTGTCTTCGGTTACCGATAAAGGACTCGTCGATGAATGCCAAGCAAGTGGCGTTTCTGGTTTTATTTTTAAGCCAATTCAAGCCAGTAATGGCGCAAAAATAATTAAAGACTATTTAAAAGTAGTTTAAGCCCGTACATATTTATTTGATGAGGTACTTTATTTCAAAGATAAAGTACCTTTAAACTATTTAATATAAAAAAGAAGTTTATAAAAGACATGGAAAAAGACACTGTTTCAACGGGTAACGTTTATGTGATGACTCACTCTTTTTTTTCAGATGTGATAAGAATAGGCTGTACTCCAGATGATCCGGTCGAATACGCTCGGTTACTATCAAAAAACTCGCCAGGTGATTACTCGCTGGTATTTTCTTTAGCGTGTAACAACCCGTGCGCGATAAAAAAGAAAATACGCGAATATCTCAACGCACAAGAATACGTTAATGAGTTTTACCAAGTATCGGCAGAGGTCGCAGCAAAACTATTAAAAAGAGAAACCTTAAGAATTGCCATTACTAATGAAGTAAGTACTGACTAATTTTTATAGAAAACATCCCTGCCCCAGACAATAGCCACAATAAAACCACTTAACCCTATTTGACTAGTAGCTCACTAACAATAAGCTTTAACAAAAAAGTTTCACGTTCAATAGAAAGTCCCTTTTTTAGACTATTCGCTATTGTTTGCTCATTATGACTAATAGCTTGATGTATATTCATCCAAATTGGATGCATACCATTATTAATTTCATGCGCTTCAAGCTCGGGTTCAAGTAACTCTTCATCTATTGAACAAATATAACAGTAAGACTCCATATGAATAAGTTCGAAGTCGGGCTTATGCCAAGGTCTAAACTCTTCATATAAACCAAACGCTTGAATATTTTGCACATTATGCGCGCCAGTTTCTTCTTTTAACTCGCGCACCAAACCGGCAACATTACTTTCACCTTCGTCGATACCGCCACCGGGTAAACTGTAATCATGATACCGCTTTGTATACAGCAAAAGTATATCTTCACCCTTTAAGACAATAGCCCGCGTTGCTTTTCGAGTAAATTGGCGTGCTGACATATCACGAATGTCAGGATGAATAGTTGATTTTAGTAAACGCATAGCAGGATCTTTAGAAATATCTAGAAAATCATCACCATTAAAACAAGAAGTTGTTAACTCCACACCCTAACCGTAATAATTTTAAACAACAAGTTATGAGCATCTTACTACAGTGAAGATAGATTAGCCGAAGATTTTATAGCTCCGCCTAAATAGTACCCAGTACTAACAGGAGCTTGCGCTATTAATTTGGTATATCAATAAAGTACTTTAGAATAATCACCAGATTTGTCATTATTAAAGTGATGTTATCTGTCATATGAATATTAAGCCCAGTGAACAGGATCAACATGATAATAATTTTTAAGTTGCTGATAGAGCATCGGATACTTAGCATGAAACTGTTTAGCTTGCTCAAAAAACACTTCACTGGTAACAGCAAAAAATTCAGCCGGATTTGTTGCTCCGTAATAATCAAATAATGAGGGTGCTCCGGTTCTTGCTTGCATCTTTAACTGTTCAAATTGTAGAGAAAAAGCAGCAGACCAACCTTGATAGCTCTGCCCTTTATCCAGTATAGGCGCACCGTTAGCGCTGCCATTTTCTTGGTCTAGCTGATGGGCAAACTCATGAATGACCACATTACGACCATCATCAGGTATTTTTGCACCGTCTAAAGTATCTTGCCAAGATAATACAACTTTACCAAAATCCCATGATTCACCCGCCAATGCTACTTTTTGTTGGTATCTTAAGCCATCAGTCCCCATATTTTGCTGTTGCTTAATAAAAGCCCGAGGGTAAACCAGTATGGTTTGTAATTTAGGGTAAAAATTAGTCTTGCGATTAAGCAACAATAGACATGCTTGGGCAGCAATAGTTATACGTATTTCATCGGTTATTTTAACACCGTTACAACCAACGAAGGTTTTCTCCGCCAAGAATACCTGAATATGTTGCTTTAACTGCAACTGTAAATCTGTTGGCATTTGTCCAAAATAAGGCATTCTTTGTTGAATGATTTTTCGCCATGTTTTTTTAAATGGCTGACGCCTTATTTTATCTCGCTGATATTCTCGCCAGTAAGGCTTACCGACAGAATAGCCAATAAGTAAAACGCCAATAAATATGGGAAGAAGATAAGACAACATAGTGAACTTTACTGGTTAGGATTTACTATGATGTAGGTCCGCTATGATTAAATATCAAGCTATTGCCGCTATATTTAATCATTAAAAACGCTAAATATTAATTTTTCCGTCCTTTAAAGAACCTTTTAAGCTAAATACTGATTGTTGCCAATAAAGTTAACAGGTATACATATTGCGACATTGTGAGTATTATTTTAGCGTTAAGTAATACTTATAATAAAAGGCTCGATCGCAGGGCAATACTTGGAATTAAAACCACATGAAATTATCAAAAATATCTGCAGCGTTAGCAGCTGTGCTCGCTTTTTCTGGCTGCTCTGAACAAGAAACAAGCAGCAATAAAGCAGAGCCAAAGCAAACTCATCAGGCGACAGCAACTAGCAACAATGAATTTAAATGGCAGGTAGACCGTTTTGCTGATATCCGTGTTATACGTTATCAAGTACCTGGTTTTGAAGAGTTGCCTCTAGAAACTAAAGAATTGTTATTTTATCTTTATAAAGCAGCGCTTTCTGGTCGTGATATTACTTGGGATCATAACTACAAATACAACCTCACCATTCGTCATACACTAGAAGCGGTTATTGCTGATTATGCCGGAGACAAAAGCAGCGAAGAATTCAAAAAGTTCAATGAATACACCAAACGTGTTTGGTTTTCTAACGGCATTCATCACCATTATATGTCAGGTAAATTCAGCCCTGAATTTAGCCCTGAAACTTTTGAACGCTATGTCATGTCAGTTGCCGAAAAAGGTAAATTACCCTTAAATAAAGACCAAAGTGCTGAGCAGTTAGTGGCCTTACTAACGCCTATTTTATTCGACCCAACGGTCGCACCTAAAATGGTTAATCAGTCTGCTAACATTGATAATGTTGTTGCCTCTTCCGTTAACTATTATGAAGGCGTTACCGAACAAGAAGTTGAAAACTTTTATAAAAATAAGGTCGATGTAGACCCTAAGCGTCCAGTATCTTGGGGCTTGAATTCTAAATTAGTAAAAATTGACGGCAAGATAGTTGAACAAGTGTGGAAAGTTGGTGGTATGTACGATAAAGCCATCAGTGAAATTGTCTTTTGGCTAGATAAAGCAGCAACCGTTGCTGAAAACGAGCAACAACGTAAAGCCCTAACCTTGTTATCTAAATACTATAGAAGCGGTGATTTAAAAGACTTTGACGACTACTCTATTGCTTGGGTTAAAGACGTTAATTCAGATGTTGACGTAGTAAATGGTTTCATCGAAGTTTACGACGATCCTCTAGCTTACAGAGGTTCATTTGAATCCGTTGTTTCGGTAAAAGATCACGAAGCCACCAAGGTGATTGCTAAGATTGCCGCAGAAGCTCAGTGGTTTGAAGATAATTCACCACTCATTGAAAGCCATAAGAAAAAAGAAGTCAAAGGTATTACCGGTAAAGCCATTACCGTTGTTATTGAATCTGGCGATGCTTCTCCTTCTACGCCTATTGGCATTAACTTACCCAACGCTAACTGGATACGCGCTGAGCATGGTTCAAAGTCGGTAAGCTTAACTAATATTGTTAGTGCTTATGACAACGTAAAAGGTGGTTCGTTAGCCGAGTTTGTTTGGGACGATGCTGAACTTGCCCGCAGCAAAGAATTTGGTCCGTTAGCGTCTCACTTACATACCGATTTACATGAAGTTGTTGGTCATGCTTCGGGGCAAATTAACGAAGGCGTTGGCACACCTAAAGAAACGTTAAAGCAATATTCGTCAGCCCTTGAAGAAGGTCGCGCCGACTTAATTGCCTTGTACTATCTTATGGATCAAAAATTAATTGATATGGGTGCAATGCCAAGCTTAGAAGTGGGTAAAGCAAGCTACGACAGTTATATTCGTAACGGCATGATGTTGCAATTAAGGCGTCTAAAAGAGGGTGAGCATATTGAAGAAGCACACATGCGTAACCGCCAGTTAATTGCAAGTTGGGCATTTGAAAAAGGTGCCACTGACAATGTTATTGAAAAGCGAGTTCGTGATGGAAAAACTTTTTTTGTTGTCAACGACTATCAAAAGCTACGGACATTATTTGGCCAATTATTACGTGAATTACAACGAATAAAGTCTGAAGGTGACTTTGCTGCAGGCCAAGCTTTAATTGAAGGCTATGCGGTTAAGGTTGACAAAAAATTGCACTTAGAAGTGTTGAGCCGTTATGAGAAACTTAAATTAGCACCATATTCTGGTTTTGTTAACCCTAAATTAGAGGCCGTTTATCTAGGTGATAAAATGACTAATGTTAAAATCACTTACCCTGATAACTTCCAAGAGCAGATGTTGGAATATGGTAAAGATTATGGTTTATTGCCCGTTTTAAACTAAAGTCAAAACCTCTTAAAATAACGTAAACGTTATCAGAAACCAAGGCGTGTGATCACAATAATCATACGCCTTGTTTATTTTGCTTAAAACGCCCTCTTTATCCTTAAAGTTATCTTTGGCATAATGTCGATTAGCAATATTAAGTAAAAACATGACAACTAAGTATTTTATAATATTTACGCGCAGCTTATAACTATAAAATTAAAACTATAAATTAATACAATCCAGAGAATTCTAATGAAAAAAACAACGATTTTATTATTAGCGATGGCTTCAACATTTGCCACAGCTGATGAAGGTATGTGGCAACCTCACCAATTGCCAAGCATTGCATCAGAACTTACCCAAGCAGGTTTAAAATTAAATCCTAACGATTTAACCGATCTTACTGGTTTTCCTATGGGTGCTATTGTCAGCCTTGGTGGCTGCACGGCTTCTTTTGTTTCTGATAAAGGCTTAGTTGCCTCTAATCACCATTGTGTTTATGGCTCTGTTCAATACAACTCAACAGCAGAAAACAACCTACTCGCCAATGGTTTTCTAGCAAAAACCTTTGATGAAGAGCTACCTGCTACACCCGGCAGTCGTATCTATGTAACAGAAGAAATCAATGATGTTACCACGTTAATTAAAGGCAGTATTACCGAGAACATGTCGGGCTCTGAGCGCTATAAAGCCATAGATAAAAACTCTAAAACATTAGTAGCTGAATGTGAAAGTGATGACAAATATCGTTGTAGTGTTGTCAATTTTCATGGCGGTTTAGAATATTATTTATTTAAACAATTAACTATTCGCGATGTTCGTTTAGTCCATGCTCCAGCAAGTAGTGTTGGTAAGTATGGTGGCGATGTTGATAACTGGATGTGGCCACGCCACACCGGAGACTATGGTTTTTATCGTGCATATGTCGGTAAAGATGGCCAACCCGCCGATTTTAGTAAAGACAACGTACCTTATGAGCCAAAGCATCACCTAAAAGTGAATAAAAGTAGTGTTGATGAAGGCGATTACATTATGGTGCTAGGTTACCCAGGACGCACCAACCGTTACCGCACTGCACTTGAGGTTGAAAACCAATTTACTTGGACTTACCCTAATGCTAAAAATTATCGTGAAGAGCTTATCGACTTAATTCATAACGAGTCTGCACCAGAAAGTGAAGCGAGAATAAAGTACGAAAGCACCTTAGCCGGCTTAGCTAACTACGCAAAAAATTACGGTAGCATGATAAAAAGCTACAATAAAGGCACAACGTTAGCCCGTAAACAGCAACTAGAACAAGACTTAAGCGCTTGGATCAATGCTGATAAAATGCGAAAAGCTAAATATGGCAACGCACTTACCGGCCTAAATAAGCTCCTAAAACAAAACCAAAAAACTCAAGCACGCGATCTTATTCTAGGTTATATGGCTTACAACAAAATGTTAAGCACCGCTTATCGTTTACATCGTTTAGCCGTAGAAAAAAACAAACCAAACGTAGCGAGAGAAAGGGGTTACCAAGAACGTGATCTTGCACGTTTTGAACAAAGCATGAAAACCTTTAATCGTCGATTCGACGCGAATATCGATCAAAAGATCTTATTCGCTATGTTGACACATTATGTTGAATTGCCTAAATCAGAACGTATTCTCGCCATCGATGAATTTTTTGAACTTGAACAAGGGCTAAATAAAAAAGCCTTAAGCACTAAGCTTGAAAAAATGTATCAAACATCAACAATTGCTGACCAAGAAACTCGCCTTACTTGGATGAATAAATCGGTAGCCGACTTTGAAAAAAGCTCAGATCCCTTTATTCAACTTGCCGTAAAGACTTTTTCTGTAAGAAAAGCACTTGAAGAAAAAGACGAAGAATTGTCAGGTAATATTCAAGCTTATCGTCCTAAGTATATGGAAGCGTTAATCGCCTATTTTAACGATAAAAAACTCCCTGTATACGCAGATGCTAACAGTACATTACGTATTACTTACGGTAACGTAAAAGGTTATTCGCCAGTAGACGGACTCACTGCAACACCTTTTACCACACTTGAAGGTATAGTAGAAAAAGACACAGGTATTAAACCTTTTAATGCGTCTAAAAAACAACTCGAGTTAATTAAGAGTAAAAATTATGGCGAATACGCTAAGAAAGAACTCGGCTCAGTGCCAGTAAACTACCTAGGCACATTAGATATTACCGGTGGTAACTCTGGCTCACCTACTCTCAACGATAAGGCAGAATTTGTTGGTTTAGTCTTTGACGGTGTTTATGAAAGTATTATTGGTGATTGGGATTACGACACTAAATTAAACAGATCGATTCACGTTGATATTAAATACATGTTATGGGTGATGGAACATGTTGACGGCGCGACCAATCTTATTGAAGAAATGGATATAGTTGAATAATTAACTTAATTTTATTTCCCTTAAAAATCCGGCTTAGGCTGGATTTTTAACGTTAACTAAACGAGATTATATGAACGATATACCTGCTAACAATACGTTATCCAAAGGTTGGCTGTTACTCTTTTCAGTTTGGGTACTCGCCACCATAAGCACGCTTGCTAGTTTATTTTTTAGTGAGGTTGTTAAACTCCCCGTTTGCTCTTTGTGCTGGTATCAGCGAATTGCTATGTACCCTTTGGTCGTTATTTTACCAATGGCCTTATTTCCATTCGACGCTAAAGTGACCCGCTATGCGAGTGTATTGGTTTTATTTGGTTGGCTAACCGCATTATTTCATGTGTTATTAGTGGCCGGTTATATTCCTAAAAGCGCACAGCCCTGCGTACAAGATATTCCTTGTTCAGAAACGCATCTCAATGTTTTTGGGTTCTTAAATATGCCAATGATGTCTTTACTAACCTTTAGTCTCATGGCTTTATTATTATTTTTTATGACTAAATCGGAATCATCATGAATAAAAAAACACTTTTCATTAGCGCCAGCCTTATTATCCTTTTGGCTTTTATTGGCGCAGCAACAATATTTAAAGCAAACAATAGCCACCAGAGCGCTAAGGTTGAAAACCTCGACATCATTGAACGTGTTGGCGCGCCAATAAAAGGACCGTTAGAGGCAAAAGTGACCATTGTCGAATTTTTCGATCCTGCTTGCGAAACATGTTCAGCTTTTTACCCACTGGTAAATAATTTAATTAAACGCTACCCTGGTAAAGTTAAGGTTATGATGCGCTACACCCCTTTCCATAAGGGTTCAGATCAAGTGGTTAAACTACTTGAAGCCGCACACTTACAAGAACAGTTTTGGCCGGCAGTAGAAATTTTATTTGCCAAACAGCAAGCCTGGACTCGCCATCATGTTGCTCAACCACAAAGTGCTCGTGCGTTATTAAAGGACTTACCTTTAGATAGTGCACAGTTTATGCGTGATGTCAGTAGCGAAAACGTTAGCAAGGTTATAATGCAAGATATCGCAGACGGTAAAACCCTCGAAGTTCGAGCAACGCCGCAGTTTTTTGTTAATGGAAAACCTCTGGTTAATTTTGGCTACGAACAGTTAACTCAGTTAGTTGAAGAAGCCATCGCAGAAGCCTACTAAGTGTTAAAAACAAGATGACGGTAAAATGTTTAATCATTTTATCGTAAATAAAATGAAAAAGGCGCGTATTCTCTCAAAGAATACGCGCCTTTTTTATGTTTACCAATAAGGTCTGATAAACAATATCAAATCGACTTAGTTAATACTGTTCTCATCACTTAATTCAATATTAAGTTCTAAGACATTTAAATCGCCACCTTTATTATCAAGGTTTATCGAAAAACTTTCATCGGTGACTTTAATGTACTTACGCAATACCTCAAGGATATCCGCAGTGAGTTGCGGCAAGTAATCAGGTTGTTTATTTCGACTATTGCGCTCATGGGCAACAATAATTTGTAAACGTTCTTTCGCCTTAGAAGCGGTTGTTACCTGTTTTTCTTTTTTACGTAAAAAATAATCAAGTAATGCCATGTTATCCTCCAAACATACGACTAAGAATGCCTTTTTTC
Source organism: Colwellia sp. BRX8-5 (assembly GCF_014077325.1). Lineage (NCBI taxonomy): Bacteria > Pseudomonadati > Pseudomonadota > Gammaproteobacteria > Alteromonadales > Colwelliaceae > Colwellia > Colwellia sp. BRX8-5. The sequence goes on along the minus strand of NZ_JACGVR010000027.1, from coordinate 38,470 downwards.
TTAGCATGTAAAAATCTAAAATCAACGGTTTCACCTAAAAGGCGATCAACCACATCCTGATACGCTTTTCCTGCATCACTTTCAGTATCTAAGATCACTGGCTCACCGGCATTAGATGCCTTAAGTACCGCTTGTGATTCCGGAATAACACCTAATAAAGGTATTGATAGAATATCTACCACATCTTCAACACTTAGCATTTCACCATCATCAACACGCTTAGGTGAATAACGCGTTAATAATAAATGTTCTTTAATAGGTTCTAAGCCAAGCTCAGCTCTGCGAGAACGGCTAGCTAACATACCTAAAATTCGATCAGAGTCACGAACCGATGAAACTTCAGGGTTAGTAGTGACTATAGCTTCATCAGCATAATAAAGCGCCATCATAGCGCCTGCTTCAATACCAGCGGGAGAATCACAAACTATATAGTCATAGGTTTTTCCAAGCTCTTCAAGAACCTTACCAACGTTTTCTTTATTTAACGCATCTTTGTCACGGGTTTGTGAAGCAGGTAATATAGATAAACTACTGACACGCTTATCTTTAATTAATGCCTGATTCAGGGTGGCCTCACCATTAATCACATTAACAAAGTCATAAACAACTCGGCGTTCACAGCCCATAATCAAATCAAGATTTCGTAAGCCTATATCAAAATCAATTAACACAACCTTTTGACCTTTTAACGCCAAACCAAGACCTATTGCCGCACTTGATGTCGTTTTGCCAACCCCGCCCTTTCCTGATGTAACTACTATTATTCGTGCCATAGACCGAATATCCTTTATAAGTTAAAAGTTAAATAAGTTTTGATGACGTTAATTCACTGTCAGTCAAATGTATATATACGGGTGAGCCCCAATGTTGCTCCATTGACTCGCTTAGCCAATAGTTACCATTAATCGAAACTAATTCTGCTTCAAGATTTTGGCAATATATTTGCGCATGATGGTGACCTGTTGCGCCGGCAATGGCTCGACCACGTAACGAACCATAAACATGAATATTACCATCAGCAATCACTTCAGCTCCAGCAGATACTGAGCCAATAACCACTAAATTTTGGTCTTTAGCATAAACTTGCTGACCAGAACGAATTTGACCACGATGTATTTTATCGCTGAAAAGTCCACGATCTGGTATATCTGCTATCGTTTCAGTTTTTGTAATTTCTGGTTTTTCTGCACGAGGCGCTTTATCTAAAGACTGGTTTTTTGCCGTATTAACGAATGAAAAGCCAAGTTCGCGGATCAACGTTCGTTGTTCGTTAGCTATCAACCCCGTAAAGCCAACAAAGGTAAAATTGAATTCTTCAATTAATGATTTGATTGCTTGATAGTCAACCGAACCCTCTAATTTTTCAATACTAACCACAATAGGAACAAGATAAAAAAAATCTGGCGCTTGCGCGACTTTTTTTGCTAAATCAGACCGAATATCTGCTAATTTTGATGTTTTTAAATGTAAAACAGACAGGGTAAAGCTTGAACCTTTAAATTCAATGCTAGCATCAGCCATAGCTAAATTTTTCCTAAGTATAAAGTAACGATGATTACCACTATCTTAACTTACTCAGCGATAGTGGCAATACTAGAAAAGGTGAAAGTGTTTATAAAGCGTTTTTAAGTGTCGAAATCAACACTTCTTGTCTGTGTTGATTTTGCTCAATTTTATTATTTGCTATTAATAATGAATAGCTTAAATTAATTGACGCAACTAATAAAGCACGCTCGCTGCTAGCATTTCCTCTTTGCTGTTTAATGTCATCGCACATAACAGCAAGTTTACTAGCCGCTTCCTTTAAATCCTCTGCCTGTTCAGCTGGGCAAGAAAACTGATGTAGCTTACCCATAATTTCAATGCTGATGCCATTAGAGTCTTTAATAGACATTAACTAAGCTCTTCTGCACTTTGCAATTTAGCTAATAAAGCAGTTAATACATTATTTGTTTGTTTCTGTTTTTCTTCACCTTCTAAGACTTCAAGCTGAAAGGTTTCATTTTCATCGACAAGCAAAGCTTTTTGCTCTGCTAATTCTGCCACTTGCTGAGCTAAGCCTGCTTTTTGCTCTGCTAATTCTGCTATTTGGCTTTTTAATTGGTTATTTTTATCAATGATTTTTTCGATCAGTTGTTCGAGTTGTGGGAGAGTATTTTCGTTCATAAGGCGCTCTGGTTAACTGTACTAATTAAGGGCGGCAAATTTAATATAAAGTGAGGCAGAATGCTACTTTTTACGACAATTATCGCCTTAATTTGTGTAACAATTATTAAAGATAGAATAGATTAATAAATCACGTTTAAAAAACAAGCGCTTCGACCAAATAACAAGCGGCAAATATAAGAAGTCTAGCCGGTAAATTTTTATATTAATTAACACCAATACGCATTTAGCAACGCAAACTATCTTAATCTCGACCCTTTTGTATCACTAAATTAACTGACCTTTCTCTAACCTACTTATCAATAACTAAAACATTGACCCGCATCAAGTCTGCGTTCAAATAATAACGCAACGACATAAATAACAGTTCGAGATCAATATTCGAGACAAAGAACTCGATAAAATAACGTCATAGATAAAGATAAAGACAATAAGTCACTACATTTTATTACTCAATGAGAACAAACTTATGAGCTTAAAAAATTCCCGCTTGGTTAACCCACTTGATAATGTTTCGTTTGGCAATGTCTACATAATGACACATTCTATTTTTTCAAATGTAATTAGAATAGGGTGTACTTCAAGCAATACTGAAGAATATGCAAAGTCGCTGTCAAAGAAGAGCCCAGGCCATTATCAACTCTTTTTTTCTTTGGCATGCGAAAATCCGTGTAAAGTTAAAAAGCAGATAAGACAGTATTTTGATGCGAAAAAATACGTTAACGAGTTTTATGAAGTATCGCCTGAAATAGCAAGAAGCCTATTAAAAAGAGAAGTGTTAAAAATACCCGTTTTAAGCGTGAACTAAACTATTTTTATAGGGTTGATCTTAATAAGTACTGATTAATATACTATTAAGATGACGGTCAACATTATGGAAATAACAGATTGGTTATAAGCGCCTATAGATAAAAGTGACTTTATTCATTTTAAAACTCATCGCTAATGACGCTTTTTATTGTCAATAATTATACAAATAAGTGACTTGCTTCAGGGTGTTTTTCTAAATATTTGATAATGTATGAACACTGCGCAACCGCTTTTTTATTATCAATTTTTATCTGCTGAAGAACATCTTCTAACAGTGTTTTTGCTAGGCCTTTCCCCGCTAGCTCATCAGGAACAATAGTATGGGTTAAGTGCATATTACCGTTTTGATCATCGTAAGTGATATAAGCAACCGCGCCATCGATATGGTATTCGTATTTACATTCGTTTGCGTTATGTATGAGCGTGTAAGACATTATTTTTTCCTTAAAAGAGATTAAAACGACTTCTTTCAAAAATAGCATGAAAGATCTAAGTCTACCTGCCATATTTTACTGAAAGTGTCACATTACTGACATTCATCATATTTATTTATTCTTATAATAACACCATCAAATTGGACTAGTTAACATTAGGACAATATTTATCTGCCGGTTTACTAAGCAGGAGTTCACTGTGAATTATAAAGATTATTACAAAATTATGGGCGTTGATAAAACGTCGTCTCAGGATGAAATTAAAACATCATATCGGAAATTAGCACGAAAGTTTCATCCCGATGTCAGTAAAGAAAAAGATGCAGAAGCTCGCTTTAAAGACATTAATGAAGCCTATGACGTGTTACGCGATAAAGAAAAGCGCGCAGCTTATGACCAACTGGGTAGTAATTGGAAGGCGGGCCAAGCAGGCTTTACCCCGCCACCTAAATGGCAAGAGCAATATCAGCAAGGTAATGGGAATTTTAATGCCGGTGGTCAAGGCGACTTTAGTGATTTTTTTGAATCATTATTTGGTGGCGGCTTCAACGCAAACCAGCATTCATCGCGTGGTCCTCAGTCTAGGCAAGGGCGAGACAGTCATGCAAAAGTATTAATTGACTTACCTGATGCATATACCGGGGCAACTCGAAGCTTTACCTTGCAAGATCAAATGGTTGATGAACATGGACAAGCACAATCAAAAGCGCGAACCTTGAAAGTAAGTATTCCAAAAGGTATTAAACCCGGACAGAAAATTCGTTTACAAAAGCAAGGTGAAACAGGTTTTGGCGGCGCTAACAATGGTGACTTATATATTGAAGTAGGCTTTAACCCTCATCCCTTATATACCATTGAAGGGCAAGACATCACCACTGAGCTTACTATTAGCCCATGGCAAGCAGCACTAGGTGAAAAAGTAAAAGTGCCAACACCAACAGGAACAATTGATTTAAGCCTGCCTAAATTAGTAAATAGTGGTGCTAAAATGCGTCTAAAAGGTCGGGGCTTACCAGGTAAAATTGCTGGAGACTTTTTTGTAAAACTCAAAATTGTTTTTCCAAAAAGCTTATCAGCAGCAGAAGAAGCGCTATATCAATCTTTAAAAGGACTCGCAAATGATACTAGCAAAAAAGAAAGTGAAGATGACAAGGTTAAACAAATTAGTTAAACAAAGTAGTTAAACATAGTAGTTAAACAAAGTAGTTAAGCAAAGTATTTAGCGTCTGCTCGGAGTAATAGACTAACAGGTAATGGTTCGCAACAAAGTAACATATTTTTGATAACCGGTATTATTGAAGTGAGAACCCGTCAGAAAAAGCCACCTTTAATACGTCTTAAATATATTAAAGCATTCTGTTAGAATAGTCGGCTATTGATTAAAGGACACCGAGGCAGCATGTCAGAATTTAAAGAATTTTCACTTTTAGAGTCAATTATTGATCGCGTTACTCTTAAGGGCTATAAACAGCCTACACCGATCCAAAAAGAATGTATTCCGGCTCTTATTAATGGGAATGATCTTCTTGGTATAGCGCAAACGGGAACAGGAAAAACGGCGGCTTTTTCACTGCCTATTATCAATAATTTTGGTCGAAATAAAATAGATATTCAAGCGAAGAGCACGCGTTCGCTAATACTAACGCCAACGAGAGAGCTCGCCTCGCAAATAATGCAAAACATTGATGACTACTCTGAAGGTTTAGAACTTAAAACTAAGGTTGTTTATGGTGGTGTAGGAAGACAAGCTCAAGTTGACTCGATCGCGCTCGGACTTGATATTTTAGTGGCAACCCCTGGACGATTATTAGATTTAATTGAAACGGGTGATATAAATTTTAAGGCGTTAGAAATATTTGTCTTAGATGAAGCAGATACTATGCTTGATATGGGTTTTTTTAAAGATGTTCAAACCATTATATCTAAACTGCCAAAGAAGCGACAAACACTATTGTTTTCAGCGACTATGCCCGCTGAAATAGAAATACTGGCAGAAGCAATATTAACAGATCCAATAAAAATTCAAGTTGCGGCTGAAACGGTCACTATCGATTTGGTTAATCAAAGCGTATACCATCTTGATAAAGCGAATAAAGTACCTTTACTCTTTAATATATTACAAAAACCTGAATTTGAAAAAGTGCTTATCTTTTGTAAAACAAAGTATGGCGCTGACATCATTGTTAAAGCATTAGAAAAAGCATCGATAACAGCCGCTAGCCTTCACAGTAGTAAAACACAAGCCGTTAGAGAGGAAGCGCTACAAAACTTTAAAGATTCTAATCTAAGAGTATTAGTTGCCACTGATGTTGCTGCTCGCGGAATTGATGTTAATAATATTACTTTAGTTATTAACTATAACCTTCCTGAAGATCCAAGAAATTACATACATCGTATAGGGCGAACAGCTCGGGCCGGTAAAAGTGGAATGGCCATTTCATTTGCTGTAGAAAATGATATGAGGCAATTAATTAATATCGAAAATAGCATAGGACAAGTTATTCCTATTGTTACGGAGCAGCCTTTTCATAAAGAGTTTTCAAAATTGCCTAAAGAAGTCAAAAAAAAGGTAAGTAAAACAAATAAAACGAACAGAACGAATAGCACAAGAAAAAAAAGAAAATAGGATAGCGATAAAGTAGCCAACTAAAGATTTTTAGCTCGGCTACAAATATCAACTGTCGATGCCTTAGAATGCTTTTTTTGCGATGAAGATAAGTACACTGGGCAAAATATTATCAGCATTAACCTAGTTGCTGTGCAAATAGGCACCATAAATTAAGTAATGTTTAGCGATTAATTTTAGTGCGCATGCGGTAATGGCTAACCACACCTATGAGTACTATTCGTTGATCAGTCGGCGCATAAAGTGATCATTAATGATTATAATGCTCAGGGACAGATTATATGGTGCCCTACTTTTCTATCTTTTTATCCATTCGAAATAGAGTAATCAAGCATTCTGTGCTCGTTGGTTACTCAATTATCTAATGAGATAATTGAGCTTGTTAATCTTCGGCATAGAGTTTTTTAAAGTTTTTTAGATTCCAGCCAATCATGACTTCATTACCAATTTTAAGGGCGGGTAAAGAGCTAGCTCCTATAGCGTCAAGCTCTTTTCTACCGCGCTGCATTTTCGCATTGGTTAATCTGTATTTTATGCCATTATTATCCAAGTATTTTTGAGCTTCACGAGAATGGGGGCATTTATCTGAAATATATAAAACAACGCGTTTCATCACTAACCTTTGCTGAATTGTTAAAGATTCACTATTTTACTGAACTCTCAGAAAAAACAAAGATGAATTAACCGAACTTTAAATTTTATACAAAGAAAATTAAGCTACTTTGCTAAACCAAGGTGATAAAAATATATCAACTAGTTGTTTGGGCTTTGATTTAATCGTTTCTGCTTAGAGCTACCAACAATAAAATTTTATCAATTAAACTTTTTTAATTTGTGATTTTATCGACTTTGCAAACGTAAACACCATTAGTTTATTGAACACTTTGCAGCATTTAGAATATGTAAATCTAGCTTTACCCTGTAAGACAACTAAGCCACCAAACCTACCGTTTAAATGATTGCCTTGGCATTATTTTTTGTAAACTCAATTGACCTAAAAACCTTAACAAACTTCTCTAATTGAAGTCTTACGCTGTCCAAATTGGATTTATATGCCAACTCTCCAGCCATAAAGGAAAATCATCCGCCGACATGGGTCGGGAAATTCCGTAGCCTTGCGCGATAGTGCAGTTCAACGACAGTAGTTTTTCAGCGTGAGCCTTTGTTTCAACTCCCTCGGCTATCACACCGCGATTAAAAATATCAGCTAAGCCGATAACAGCCTTAACAATGGCAAGGTCAGAGGTATCTGTAAGCATATCTCGAATAAAAGTCTGATCAATTTTTAAAATATCAGCGGGTAGGCGTCTAAGGTAAGTTAGCGAAGAATAGCCAGTGCCAAAATCATCCAAGGCAAACTTTACCCCCATTTTTAGACAGGTATTCATGAGTTTACTGACCTGAATTACATCTTCTAGTGCACTAGTCTCTAATATTTCTAATTCCAGTAATTCAGGATAAATTTCAGGGTAGGCAGCTAACGCTCCCGCTAAATGTGTTACAAAATTACCACTTTGTAATTGGCTAGCACCTACGTTGACACTTACTGGTATGGTTAACCCTTGTGTCTGCCAGATACTCATCTGTTTAAGTGCTGTATTAATAACCCATTCACCAATTTTAATACTAATTAAATGGCCTTCAATGATGGGTAAAAAAGCATCGGGTGGCAAGATGCCTTGTTGAGGGTGTTTCCACCGGATCAGAGCCTCTGCGCCAATCACCTCATTGGTTTTCATGTTCACTTTAGGCTGATAATATAAAACAAACTCTTTTTTCTCAAACCCCTGACGAATGCGCTCAAGACCCTCCCTTCGTGTTCGAACTGCCTCTGAGGGGCCTATATCGAAAAACCGATAACAACCTTTCCCTGCATCTTTGGCAATATACATAGCCTGATCCGCTTGGCGAAGCAAAAGGTCAGGGTCAGAGCCGTTTTTCGGATAAAGCGTCACACCAATGCTGGCTGAAACTTTAAGTATATTATCATTACATATAATATTTTGAGATGCAGCTGTCAATATGCGCTGCAATACCGGCTCACATTCGTTTATATTATCGAGGTCGCTAAGTACAGCGATAAATTCATCACCGCCAATACGCGCTAAAAAATCACCCGCACGTAAAGACTGCTCAAACTTAGCTGAAATGTCGATTAGAAATTGATCACCCGTGTTGTGCCCATAACTATCATTAATTTTCTTGAAACCGTCTAAATCAATATAGGCAAGTGCAAGTATTTTTCCGTGTCGCTGGCTTTGCTTAATAGCCAACGTTAACTTGTTAGCCAACAGTATTCTATTGGGAAGACCGGTTAATATATCGTGATGGGCGCTATGTTCAAGTTGCTCTTGATGCGCTTTAAGATGAGTAATATCAGAGAACATTGATACATAGTGCATTACCTGACCAAGGGCATCACTTACTGCGCTAATTGATTGCAATTCGGGATAAATGTCACCATTTTTTCGTCGATTCCATATTTCTGAGCTCCAGTAGCCGTGTTCCTTCAAGGTTTTCCACATGTCTTTATAATAGTCATCGGACTGACGACCTGATTTGAGAATTCGTGGATTTTGACCAATAGCTTCCTTTCTACTATAACCAGTAATTTGGCTAAAAGTGTCATTGACCTCAAGGATATTACCCCTGATATCTGTTATTAAGATACCTTCGTGGGCGTGACTAAATACGCTAGCAGCGAGTTTTAATTTTACTTCTGTTTGTTTGCGCGCGGTTATATCAGTTAATACGGTTAAGCACTCGAGGCCGTCGTCGTTGATACTCATCATCACCTGAACGGTAATTAATTTATTATCAACGTATAGTTTTACTTCACAAGCGGATTGATTTAGCCCTTTAAAAGCATTCGACAGGTGTGAGTTGAATTGAGGCAGGGAATCTTCGGTTAAAAACGCGGCCAATCTCAAACCATTTATTTTTGCGCGCGGAATACCCAACATGCTGGCAGCGGTTAGATTGGTTTGGGTAATATCGCCTGAACGGTTAAGGGAAATAAAAGCCACAGGAGCGAAGTCGTATAAGGCTTCGTAACGTATTGCTGCTGCTTCAGAAGAATCTCTGGCTAAAATAAGATCGTTTTGCTGCATTTCTAACTCTATCTGGTGCACCTGTAACTCATGCAGAAGACTAACAGTCGATGCTTCATCAGTAATTGAATCACTTTCAGGTTGCCCATCTTCTTGCAAACGGTGCATAGCCTCTTTACGCACAGCAACTTTTTTGCTTGTAAGCTGCTTTGAGTCTTTTTTCATGATGTACTCTTCCTCATCGGGCATTTACCTTTATGTGATACTTTATTATTCCAGTATTAGCAGTTTTTCTAGTGTATTTTGTACATTAACGAGCATTTTTTTCATTGCCTCTGCCGAGGTGTTATCATCTTCTGCTAACATCAACTTAATATCATCTAACGTGCTAAGATTCTGTTTTTTATCAGTAATATTTTCGGTCACACAAACGAATAGGCCTTGCTCTTGTGAGTACATAGCACAAATAAACCACTGCCTAGACTCTTTGACGTAATATTCGAATTTCTCAGACTTTCCTGACATCGCCACGCGACCACAGGTTGCCATAAATTCAGTGTTAGATTGTAGGATATTTGGCACGACTTCACTGCCTTTTTTCCCTGCTACCTTATCTAATCCCGTTATTCCCGCGTAAGCATTGTTTACTTCAAGATAGTTGAAATCAACCGCTTTGCCGCCTTCCATTGTTATATTCTTGTAAGCAACGGCATGTGATGAATTCTCAAATAGCAAACGAAAGCGAGATTCTGACACAGCCATAGCAATACTCGCATTCCTGTTAATAGTATTATCGCTAAAAGTAATAACCACGCCATCAATTAGAGTTTCCTGCGTGCGATAGGGCATAATGCGTACAATATACCAACGACCATCATGAGTCGTTACTTCCTCTTCATGAAACATCAGGCTTCGTAGTACTTCATCCGTATGTTCAGATAACTTAGGATAAATTAATGAACTGACCAAGTCAGTGATAGGGCGACCGACATCACTAGGAATGAGTTTGAAAATTTTAACCGTTTCAGGGGTAAAACGACGTACATTGAGCTCATTGTCTAAAAAAAGCGTGGCGATGCTAGTACTATTAAGTAGATTTTTTAAGTCGTCTCTGGCTAAAGACAATTCATTGACTTTGATGTTTAGCTCATGATTAACCGCTCTTAACTCCTCATTCATCGACTGCATTTCTTCTTTGGAAGTTGTAAGCTCTTCGTTAGTGCTTTGAAACTCCTCATTCGTACTTTGTAATTCTTCGTTGGTAGATTTAAGATTCTCTTGTGCAAGCTGCATTTCGTTAGTGGTAAGTCGCAGTTCTTCCCTCCCCTGAGACAATATATTTTTTAGTTTTTCTATTTCATCACTATGGTCTTTGGCTAAATTACCTTTGAGCGATTTTTTAATGGGTGCAATGGCCGTTGTGGAAGTCGTAAACAACACAAGAACCATAGGGCCTAATGTTGATGAATCTAATACTGGTTGTACCCTAACATCGACCAGAATAATATTACCGTTACTGACAACCTCAACGTTCGTTATATCTAACTTTTTCTTCAGGCGCACCGCGCGATTAAATATTTCGTTCAATGGGGCGGCCAAACCTTCACGTGCCATGGAGAAAAGGTTGTAATTGACCTTGCCTACCGATGGCTCTAAATATTTCCCGGTTTTTCCGTTGATATAAATGACATCCGCTTTTTCAGTGGTTAGCAGAGCCGCCGGAGTAAAATTCTCTTGTAATAAGGATTGGATCAAATCTTCTAAGTTCATAGTAACTGTATCTTGGGGGTTAACGGGCACGTTTTTTTCTGGCTTTAACTCATGAGAATAACTATTCACTTCGTTAACCGGAAATTTCATAACATTAAAAGGCTGTGATGTCTCACGTCGTTTGTAAATACGTTCTTTTCCACTTAAAAGAGTAAACAGTGACTCTTCGTTTCCAATGGTTTCAGACGTTCCTAAAACAAGCACTCCAGACGGTTTTAAACTGTAGTGAAATAAGGGAAATAGTTTCTTTTGCAATTCTGGTTCTAAATAGATGAGCAAGTTACGACAACTGATGATATCAAGTTTGGTAAACGGAGGATCCATCACCAAATTTTGTTGGGCGAAAATAACATTTTCTCGTGCCTGTTGACCGATTTGATAGCCCCCGTCTATTTTCACAAAATATAAGTCTAATAGTTCTTTAGAAATATCAGCGCTAATACTATTGCTGTAAATCCCCATTCTAGCTTTATTTACGGCATCAATATCGAGGTCAGTAGCAAAAATCTGTAATTCAAAATGTTTGGTCGAGTTAAATTTTTTAAAGGCTTCTTGAAACACAATTGAGAGGGTATAGGCTTCTTCTCCGGTAGAGCAAGCAGGAACCCAAGCACGTAATGTACCTCCCTCTGGATATTCAGACAAAAGCGAGGGGATCACCTCATTTTCTAGTTTTTTCCAAACGGTATTGTCGCGAAAAAAGTTAGTAACACCAATCAGTAGCTCCTTAAGTAGCAATTCATTTTCTTGGGGATTAGTCCGTAAATAACGCACGTAGTCGGGTATATTGGAAAGCTGATGCAAGGCCATACGTCTTTCAACACGACGATTAATAGTGGTTTTTTTATAAAGCGAGAAATCTTGTCCGGTATGAGCGCGTAGCAATACCATCACCTTTTCAATATCTTCTTTATTTTTATTGTTCTCTTCAATCGGCAATGGCACTTTATTTACATAGTTAATGATATAACGCATTAATTCATCTGCTGGTGCTACGGCATCAACTAATCCGGTATCAATAGCACTTTGAGGCATACTGTCAAACTCGGCTGTATCAGGACTTTGCACAAATACCGCACCTGCTTTATCTTTGATCGACCCCAAACCCAACGTTCCGTCTGCCCCCATACCTGAAAGAATAACAGCAATACTGTGTTCCTTTCTATCGGCTGCCAGAGAAGTGAAAAAAGAATTAATAGGCAATTGCAAACCATGCGGGTTAGCACGCGTGAATAAAATTAATGTACCGTTTAAAATAGTTAGATCGTGGGCAGGAGGTATCACATAGACATTATTGGGCATAATCACCATATGATCGGTAATTTGATGTACGTCTAAGGGAGTCATGCGTTGCAGTAAGTCGCACAGGATGTTTTTGTGGTTAGGGTCTAAGTGTTGCACTACAATAAAGGCCATGCCGCAGTCAGCAGGCACATTACTTAAAAATCGTTCGATGGCTTGAAGACCGCCAGCAGAAGCACCGATAGCAATGATAGGGAAAACATCAACAGTAGACGACGTTTTATTCTCTGTTTTCTCATCAACCTGTTGTTCAGAAACAACATCTTTAGATTTTTTCATTGTGTGTGCTATTTTTATTCTTAGGGTGGCGGTTATAGATAATGCGCCGAATATGATGAAAATTCAATAAATTCAATAAATTCAATAAATTCAGGTGAATCATTGTCTGCTATGAACTAAAAATACTGTCATGGTGATTGATTGTAGAGTTCTTAAGCCTCAAATAACCATTAGACTCATATTGAACAAATTTACTACATAAATTCTATTTGGAGTTGTTTTCTTTACAATAGAGAAATATAAGATTTATGTCGTCAATATGTTTGCAAAGATGACTTTCAAACACGAAGACCTACTTTGTATTCAGTGCTGATGAAGTAAACCTGTGACTTCAGTAAATTTACGACCTCGAATTACTGGATAGCTTTCTGAAATAAAATTTCATTGGCGGATTTGAGCTTGAAAACGCCTCACAAGTAGTCAGATAGAGGTCATTCACCCTTACATTATTAATGCTACCTTTGATAGTATCAATTGATTTTAGGTGGTCAGCTCGTTAAAAATGGCCGTTAATGCTTAGGTGTTATTACTAACATTTTGTTGAAAGAGCTACCCTGCCCCTAATGACATTACCCTTAAAGGTAACAGACATTATAAAATAGCTTAAAAACGCTTTATGGTTATAGGAAGAGGAAGTTGTTTTAGTCTTTTATAAAAAATTTTCTGCTACCACTATAATATTCATGACCATGTGACCAAATATGCAATACCATAAATTCCCACTTACATATCTAATCAATCCTAATAAGCATGAAGATAAGAAGAGTAAAATAAATACCTCTGTTTGTTCATATTGAGAATGTATCAAGGTAAACGCTAAACTGGTAATGACAATAATGAACGTTGGATTTAGGGAGATTTGTTCTAACTTGTAGAAGGCGATCCCCCTAAAAATAATTTCTTCAAAAAAAGGACCTACGATTCCAACCGTTAAAATAAGTAATGTAATTTCAAGACCTGTATCTATTGATTCTAAAAAGTCGAGCATAAAGCTTGGCGTTTCAAAAATGCCCATACGAAATATAAAATATTCAAATAATGAGAAGGTTAACACGGCTAATAAGGTCATTATTAGTCGTGTTAACGTTATAGATCTTAAAGCTAATCGGTTAACTATATTTTCTTTATTTTTTGCGGAAAGATAATACTGAAGAAGGGGTAGCATTAAAAGTACCGAAACTATTGATGTTGTAAAATTAAAGCCTAGATTCGTGCTCAGCTGTTCAATAGTATGTACATCATCTAAAAATATTGAGCCAAGACCTGATATAAACACAATAAAGGTTGAAAATATCGGTAGTGCTAGAGCTAACAGTAATATCGATAACATTGACAATACCGATAACATCATCTTATTTAATGCCGCTGATGCGTTATTAACCTTTGATATACTCATAAATATATTAAAATCCAATTGAAAAAAACAAAACGATTGAGAAATTAATCTCAATGCATAATATTAAAACGTAATTGTCGAACCCTACTTACTGGTAAAATTAACCTGTATATCTATTAGGTCCAATAAAACAGGCAGTAAGATCCTGTCATTTAAGTGGAGACCTTAGAAGCTCCCACCATTATATTTGCAAAAGTCAGCGATATTATTAGGGAAGCCGATTTGTATGCTGATTTATAGTAAGAGAAAGCCTTATTTGTACTTTTAGTGAATGTTAGCATGTGAAATAACAACGGCAGTAATGAGCTAAAACCGACTAGGCAGATTCATTAAATATCTTAATTAACAAATTTGCCATAAAGTTTATTTCGAATAGGTCGTTTAACGAGATAAATAGCCTCATTAGCCCTCATTTCTTTAATTAAACTAAAAGGAATGTAATCGGGTATTAGCTCAAAATAATTATTATTATTTAAATCATCATACTTAATGCTATTTACCACTGCATTCTGCCATTGATAGAAAACCCTTCCATAAACAATAGCCACATTACTGCCGCTAACACTTACCACTTTAGCTAATCTATATTTATGCTTAGGATTCAATTTATTATTAATCAACCTCATGTCTAAAAAGTAAATATCATTGACTTGAGGAGTTAAAATAAAAACGGATGCTTGTGTTTGCTCAGCGTTATGTAAAGCATATTTTTCATAGCCAAAATAGGCAATCACCACTAGAAAAGTCAATAACACGAGTTTATTTAAGGAGATTGATAACTTTGCTTTTACATTTTTTGATTCGAAGGTATGTGGCACTTTAATAAATCCTTTTAAAGTTAACTCTATTTGATAACACTGTTTAGGTTTAAAATTGAGTAATAAATCATAAATTCAATGATATATCCAATGCTCATCTCCAATATAACACCTCATCAAAAGTTAAAGATGGTTGAATAAAATAGTAAGTTAAATACAAGGTCAGCCACTCTTTAAATGTTGAGTAACTTAGGCGTTTACACTAGATAGCATCATATAAGTAACATAGGTAAATAGACATATTGGAACAACAACATATGCAAAAGCATCAGATTTACACCAACAGCCTTGAGCTATTTTTTCTTTTCTAAATAAGGATATTGAAGAGCCATAAAGAATAATCAAACCAACGGCAACTATCGACATCCAAGAAATATCATTACCCACTAAAAGCAATAATGGCGTTATTGCCGAAAGACACCACAATGAAGCTACAAAACTAGCGCTGTTGTATATAACAATTAGATACTTCATCACATCCAAAATTTTACTAATTCGTTAAAATTGTTAGTTAAAATAATTAGCCATTGGAAACAACCAACTTTTATTTATTCTACTTTAATCGTTTAATAGCTTTTTAAAACGGTAATTCCTCTCCCTTAAAATCATAAAATTTCCCAGTGGTATCAATAGATAAATTTAGAATCACTTTCATAATTCCAAGAGCCGAATCTTTAACATTTTCTCTTGCAGAAGAACCGCCCATATCTGTTTGAACCCAACCAGGATGAACAGCCACCACAGCGACATTGTCATTAACAAGTTCATTGGATAAATTCACGGCTAGCATGTTGGCTGCTGCCTTAGACATTCGGTAACCATACCAATCTACACTTCTTTCTCGTGTTAGGGATCCCATAACAGAAGAAATTATAGCTATTTTACATAGACGATTTTTCTTCATCAAAGACAAAAAACAATGAGTTAAATACAATGGGCCAAGCGAATTCACTTTAAAACTCATTTCAGCATTTGCATAATTAATGTCATGAATACTTTTATTTTCTTGATCTAAATAACCAGCATTATTTATGATTAAATCTATTTTGATACTTTCTTCACTGAGTTTATTTGCTAACCTCTCAATATTTTCTGGACAGGTGATATCCATTAATTCAATGAGTAATTTTTCAGAGAACTTATCCTTCAATGTTATTAAGTCAGCCGATGCCTTTTCATTTCTACAGGTAGCAATTACTGTCCACCCATTTATAAGATATTGTTTTGTTAATTCGAAACCAATGCCTCTATTAGCACCCGTTATTAATACAATTAAATCACTCATGTTGAACCTTTAAATATGACACCCCATTTAGAGGCAAAAATGGTTTACTAAAATGGTAGATATTTTCCAAATATGAGAGCGCAACAGAAAACTGTTTTTGGTCTCTCTTTAATAGCTTATAGTTTGATTAACAGCAAACTAAAATAACACAATTAAAAAACAAGCTAGAATAATTGCCAAATAAAAAAACTGCCTACCTGTACTCGAACGTTTTTCCGCTTGCTTTGAGTGTGTCATGTGAATATCACGAATAATTTGTCCCTTGTTTTTACCGACACAATGGGGGCAAATAGAATAAGATATTTTATATCTCAAACCACATTTATTGCACTGGGTCGTTGGCTCTCTACTGTAATCTATAATCATGGTTTTTTGTCATAAAGCATTTTATTAAGCTTGTAAAAATAGCTATTTATAATAACAGGAACAAGAGAAGCAAATGTTTTTTGGCCGTTTAAGTAACTGCATAGACGCTATTATAATTCAGGCTTAAAACCAGCTGCTTTAATTTCATTAATTAAAAATAACCCAATATCATCGATATTATGATCAACTTTTTTATATATAAAACCGCTTAAATCAGCAGGTATATCCACATCGCCTTTATGAAGAACACAGACATTTTTTCTCCCAAGCTTAGCGACCAAATAACCAAACTCAAAAATGACATTAGGTTTGGCTCTAATGACTTTTTTTCTCTCAGCATCTATAACACTAGATTGATCAATCGTATACGAAACTTCATCAGGGGTAAGTAATATGAATGCATAAGATACATCACTGTTGGCCTCGAGTTTTTCAATGAGACTTTGCTCAGCATCCACTTCTCTGTGCAAAAAAATTGGCTGAATTCCGATTTGTGTAAGAAATAGCGCTAATTCAATTTTTAAAGCATTGTCATGCCCATGAACAATAAGTACTTTATTATTACTTGGTACTAGGGAGTTAGTTACATTCGTTTTTTCGGTCGAACCTTTGGGTTTATTGGTTTTTTTTGGTGGCCCTGAAACTAATAATTCATTAAATATATCGCCTTCATCTATTAACGAAATTAATGCATTTAATGTTTTAATATAATTGTCTTTTGCAAACTCAAATTTGTCTTCACTATTACCTGTTACCTTTGAATTATTTGCAGCTTTAAAATAAACAAAAGGTTCTGAATTTGGCTTAACTGTTTGTTTCAAAATATTTTCTATATCATTTACCCATGTATCCCACGTAGGTAAAGGCTCCCCTAAAGTCAGATCAAGTGATTCATGCTTTTTACTACAGTTTTTCCAATTAAACGCTTCACTCATTTCTGCTAGTTTATTGATTTTATTTTTTAACAGCTCCACTACTCGGATCCTTGCACTGCATATAACGCCCGATTAACTGGCGCATAGTTATTGACTAAAGTAAGCACCGAAGAAGCAAATATCCAACGGTTATTTATTCTATTTAATAGCTTATGTTTCACCATACTCTGACTTTATTAAGCCAAAACATTTAAGGTCGTGAAACTGATTCTTCCAATATCCACTTTGACGGCGAATACCCTCTTCTTTAAAGCCTACGTTGAGTAAAAGAGACTCTGAGGCTAGATTCCCGGGAACCGTATCACCTTGAATGCGATTCAATGCTCCGCATGGTAACTCACCACAAAATGCTGATTTAACAATTCTATGCACAGCTTCTGTTGTGTAACCACTGCCCCAGAACTTAGGCAGTAAATCGTAACCTATAACAGCATTTTTCATTTTAGGACTCCAAGTATTAAACCCACAAGTCCCTATTAATTGATGTGTTTCTTTTAAGCGTATAGCCCAACGAATACCAGAGTTTTCTGTAAAGCGAGCATTAAAGAATTCTATTAAATTACTCGCTTGTGAATGTTTAGTAAATGCGTCCAGATCATAATATTTGACAACTGAATTGTCTGAGAATAAATCAAATAAGCTATTTGAATCTTCTGTAGTTAATTTATCTAACCTTAAACGATTAGTTTCTAATACTGGAAATAACAACCTAAATCCTCCATGAACTATAGTATCCTACTTGAGTCGGTTACTATTTTTACCACTCTCGCCATTCTTCTGTAACATCACCTTCAAATTCTACATTGGCTTTAGTTGTTACTTTTTGAATGAAATCACAAATATCTTCACGTTGGTCAGTTTCTATTAAACATTGACCACAGTCATCGTTTAATTCGTTCAAAGATAAAATTAAATATTTAATATGATTTTTAGTACTATCAACAGTTTGAATTTCTGATCCCATTGACGACATGAACTCTAAGAGTAATGTAATGCAATCAGTAACATTATCAGATGTGTAATCAGGTTGATTTTCTCCCTCAATAAAATCTAACATTCCATATTGAATACTTTTAAGTAAACTTTTCACATAAATCTCCGTAAAAAAATGCCCAATTAAGGGTAAAGTTTAGTTAGCTAAAATGTGAAGCTAAACGTAAGCTAGCCAAAGGTTAAAAGCCCAGCTTGAATACCTTTGCTATATAACAAATGCAACAATAATTGCCGTTACAGCTAATACACTGTACTCGGGCATCCCTGTTGGTAACTTAGACATAAGTACGAAGCAAACGAAAGCTAAGGCAAATAAAATGGCACTGCCAACAAAAACCCCCATAAATGTATGCCCCATAATTAAACCAACAATAGCTAAGGGAATACTAAACAATAATGCTGAAAAATAAGGTTCCTTTTTCATCAAGTATAATTTATATGAAAGAGCTAACATCAATAGTTTAATAATCAAAAAGAGCATATAAATACCTTGTAATATAACGCCCATTTAAGGGGGGAATAATGGTTAGTTAAAATAGCGACCAAGGAGCAAAAGCCAGCGGCTTTTTGTCCTTGTTTAATTTGTTGTTGCTTGCTAATCGGCATAGGTATGCAATATTTCGTTTACAGATGGCCGTTTATCGAAGCTGAAGTTACAAAGTTGAATATACCCAATATTATGACTAGGTGAAAGCCAAAAGTAACTCCCCATTGAGTCAATTGATAAACCTCTATGAGAATATATTGTCTCACCTTTAACCTTCCTAATGAACAGTCCATTATTATATGGTACTCCTCCAATTTTAGAAACGGTCTTTAAAGAAGATAATATTTGACTGATAAAATGACCTTTACTGTCGTCAGTATTCTGGAAATTGGAGAGTCCTCCAATGTTGGAAACAGGCTTCATCGGATGCAAGAATGTACTCCAAAATAATTTGTCATCAATAGGGGACATTAAATGACTTATCCATTTGGCAAAATCAGGGAGCGTTGATAAAATTCCGCCATCGCCCTGGGTAATTAGATTTGATGAATTACGTCGATATTTGTATGTAGGCGAATTTACAGCACTATACCCCGTAGCACTCCAAGGAATTTCAATAGTCTGTAAACTCACAAGTTCAGTTGAAGACATTCCAAGTGGTTTAAATAGTTGTTTTTTAGCTAAGTCACTAAAAGGTATTCCACTAGCTTTTTCAAGTATATCAGCCAAAAACAAATAACCCGTATTACTGTAACTTGAATTTTCGCCCGGTTTGAATGATGGTGCAGATAACGCCATCATAGTATCAAGAACGTGCATTAGAGTAACATCACGTGCAATCGGCTTCCCTACAACTAGATCTTCAAGTACATGGGGTATGGTAGATACCCTTTTTACAAGTTCCTCCCTAGTTTTTTCATCATTTAAATAGTCTGGCAGACCACTTTGGTGATTAATTAAATGATGTAACTTGATATTTTCAAACCAACGGGGGCCTTGGGGATAATATTTCTTCAATGAATCATTTAAAGATAGTTGGCCTTTCACCTCTAATTGTAACGCTAAAACAGCAGTAAAATGTTTAGTAATAGACCCCAAGTTAAAAACGGTTTTCTTATCTATTGGAACTTGATAGCGTAAGTTTGCCTGCCCAAAATAGCGCTCATAAACTAATTCACCTTTCTTCACCACACCAACAGCACAACCAGGAGTTTCAGAGTTTAACTCACTAAAATCATCACTAACGTTAGCATCTACGGTGAATGTAATCGTGTTTAAAATAATAAATATTAACAAAGGTATTTTCATTTAAAATCCATTTTATCAATGCCAAGTTTTATATTGTAAGCTAACGCAGCCTAAAGCGGACTGAAATAGGCGACGCGCAGAAGCAAGTAGCCAACGGTTAAAAGTCCTGCTTAAATGGCCTGTTATAAGCAAATGCCAGCTAACTTTAACTATTTCGTTAACGTGCACTCTTTTATTATATTGCCTTCAGGATCTATACAGGTAGCTACATCTGGCTTAACACACGAATTATAAGTCTCGGGGGAGATATTTCTATGGGCACCTTGCACGGTTACGTTAAACAAGCCAACAAAAATATCGCTAATAAAATTAGAGCTCCAAGAGCTTTCTTTATCGTGTTCACTATAAGTAGAACCAGAAGCAAAATTGCAACCAACCTCTTCAGCACCATGAGAAGAGCAACCAGAAATCCCCAAGACTAAAAGTAAAACTAACGTAAATTTAAATGCCATTGTTCATCCTTGTTTAATGGGGCGTTATATTTTTTGACACAGCTTAGTATCGACCTTTATTTCGGTGATCTGTTTATGATTAGTATCATAGTAATTATATGAAATGAAAATATTTAAATCTCTAAATGCTTGCATTTCTTTTGTTGAACAAACAAAGTTCGTCACCTTAGGTGTCATAGTTTCGACAAATTTTTTTAAATCTAAATTGTCTTTTTCATAATTTGGCAATTGATAGTTATATGTAAACGTTTCTTTTGCACCAATAGTAGCTATTAAAACTGTTTCTGAATCTACATTCATTGGTAGATTCTTATTTATTTCGCTAGCTGTACTCATGAGAAATTTAGTTTTATCTTCACCTGCATCACCACTAAATAAACCACTTACTGCCCAATTTCCAATTATTGCCCCACCGATTGCACCAGCAATGGTTAAAACATTCGTCCATGTAATTTTTTTCATTAATACTCCAAACTTGGTAATAATAAAACAGCTTATTAGACGAGCAAAAACCTCCTTCTCTCCAGATAATTAACCGTCTATGATTATAATGAAAACATAAAATACTCATAACCTTCAATTGCATCAAGCCTTTATTAACATTATTTTAACTAAACTTTAAATGATGACTGTTTTATCACGCGTTCTCTGTTGAAAGTGTACAAAGTTACTAGCTTAAAAATTATTTTCTTACTTAGTCTAATTGTCGAAATATTATCAAGGCTGATGCCTGTTCATTTACATAGGGTAATTAACGATCTGTTTTCCAATTAATAAAGGCGATGTGATTTTTAGCTGTTGATGAATGGAGCAGCAGCAAAGTTATTTGACTAAACCTATGGTACTAAGGTGCCAATTAAAAAGTTAACTGTTTGCATTAATATATAGCATAAGAATAATGCTGAAGATTTTAGAGCAACGGGTTAAATAGCCTTTTCGAGATGGCCAAACTTACTCTTTTACTATTATCTGATGCCCTTTAATAAACCGCCCTATCGCAAGTATTTTCCCAATAATGATCAACGGCGCAGGGGCTCACACGTCTAATTACTTTTTTATTGACGAAAACGGTAAGAAACTAATAACACAATTAAATAGGAAAATAATTATGCTAAAAGGTAAAACAGCTTTGATCACAGGTTCAACCAGTGGTATTGGTTTAGCGGCTGCACATGTCTTAGCTGAGCAAGGCATTAATTTGGTACTACACGGTTTAATGGCTGACGAAGAAGGCCAAGCCTTAGCCGATGAATTTGCGAAAAAATATAATATCAAGACACTTTTTGATAGTGCAAATTTAATGTTAGCCCAAGATATTTCAGTGTTTATGACTAAGGCTACTCAAGTCATGGGCTCTATCGATATACTGGTCAATAATGCAGGTATTCAACATACCGAAAGTATTGATACTTTCCCTGAAAATAAGTGGGATGCGATAATTGCCATCAATTTGACCGCGGCATTTCACACCATTCAAAAGTCACTTCCGGGTATGAAAGCAAAGGGTTGGGGCCGCATTATTAATATCGCTTCTGTTCATGGACTCGTGGCCTCGCTAAATAAATCCGCTTATGTTGCAGCAAAGCATGGCATTGTTGGCTTAACGAAGGCCGTTGCGCTTGAGTGTGCCGAGCATGGCATTACCGTTAATTCTATTTGCCCAGGTTGGGTGGATACCCCATTAATTAATAATCAAATTAATGATATAGCACAACAGAAAAGTGTTAGCTTCGAACAAGCAAAATATGCCTTAGTAACGGCTAAGCAACCCTTACCTGAAATGATGGACCCTCGCCAAATTGGTGAATTTATTTTATTCTTATGCAGTAATAGTGCGCGTAGTATAACCGGTTCGGCACTTCCCATGGATGGTGCTTGGACCGCCCAATAAATAACAGGATAATATATGACGATAGCTAACAACGAAAAAACAGCAGGTGAAAAAATTCGCCGTCAAGTTATGGGCGATGAATTTGTTGACCGCGCACTTAATAATGCCGATGATTTTAGTCAGCCTATGCAAGACTACATCAACGATCATGGCTGGGGAGCAACCTGGCAGCGAACTGAATTAGATCTTAAAACCCGTAGTTTAGTGACTATCGCTATGCTGGCAGCACTAAGAGCTCCTCAAGAACTTAAAGGGCATATTCGTGGTGCATTAAATAATGGCGCGACTAAAGAGGAAATAAGAGAAGTATTACTGCACAGCGCTGTGTATTGTGGCGCGCCAGCTGCACAAGAGGCTTTTAGAGCCGCTAAAGAAGTTTTATAAATCGTCTATAAATATCGCTTTAAAATTGTAAAGGCTAGACAAAAAATTTGCCTAGCCTGCTTACTTATTTAGTTAAAAATCATCATAAAAACGCGACAAAACTCTAAAAACTTCGAATTTCTACGGTATTACTATTGAAGTTAAATTTGTTGATTTTTCCGCATTCAGCAAAATGATTACTCGATGCATAAGGTGTGTTAGCTTGGTTTATGTCACCTTCCCAACCTTGACCATTTTTAACATAGGCTTTTACTTCAAACTTGTTATTAACCGCTTTACTACAATCCATATCAACATCTAACATCCAGTAATGTTGACCCCAAATATTTAACGGCTCTTCACCATAACCATCATTAGCAACGGTACGCTTTGTTCCCCAACCTGCAGGCCAAGCATTGGTGGTCCAATCAAGCGGAGTTCCTTCAGCGGTGCTACTTTGAGCGGCCTCACTGCCATACCAATCTAAGTAGCTTTCGTTGGTTTTCCATGGTGTTGTCGTTGCACTTTTTAAATTGTTATGGCGAATAGTCATTGCACACTCAAAATTAGTGGTTTGACAATTTCTACCAAGATTATTATTGGCGTAGTTATGATCAATACCGCCGCGAATAAACATATCTTGACCACTTTGCGTTTGTGCTTGAATAAATATCACCGTACGTTTCAATGTTGCTGGGCCTGTCACTTCACCATTAATTTTTGCGCCTTGATGAATGGCAAATGCATCCCAAACACCCACATTGGCATTAATACTTCCACCGTTGTTTACTGTAATCGTTTCACCGCTACACGATTTAGCATCAGCAGATAATTGCCCTTTTAAAACGTTACAATAAGTACCTGCACTCATTTGTGTATTTAGCGTAGACGTTAAATTAACATCTTCTTTATTAATTGCGACAAAACCCGAACTACCTCGACCAAAAGCAATTTGGTTATTGCCATTATCCCACCAGTTTGTGGTGCTCCAATTATCTCCAGTATTATTTCTAAAGTCGACACCACCAGCAATATATGACCATCGATGCTCACACTTCCAACTACTGCCAAAGCATTCTAGATCACCATTGTTATGGACCGGAACACTTGGAGCACCCGCATCAGTATCACCCTGAAAATCATAGCTCGACATAACTTTTGGGTAACCATACGGATAAGCCAACATAAATACATTCGCTAAGTCGTATAAACGGCCATCTTCAAAAGTAATCACATTACCACCGCCACCATGGCCACGTTGATTATCATGGTTATCGACAAAAACCACCGCAGAACTACTCGGTAAAAATCCCCAAGCTTCACCAAAACTACTCAGTGATGCTAGGCTGCCATTTTTGAAGGTGTTACCTAGCTGTGTGGTATATTTAAATTCAGTTACTAAACCTGTGCTTTGGTATTCACTGGAGGTGATGGGTTCACCGCCTTGATCAATCACCTCCTGAAATACCAAAGGCGAGCCATTAACTTTCGACAATACTCCTTGAATATCGCCTAATGACATGTGCTTAGAGGCGTCAAATCGAAAACCTGTAACACCAATATCTTGCAAGTCGTTTAAATAATCCGCGAGCGTTTCTTGTACATAAGCGGCACCAGTATTGAGGTCAGCTAAGCCCACTAGCTCACAGTTTTGTACTTGCCAACGATTGTTATAATCGGTAATGGCACAAGTATCATGAAAGTCTTGTGGCCCGTAATTAGGGAAGCTTTTGTTACCATAATTACTCCCTGCAGTCCCCGTACCATTGCCAGACGCCATATGATTTAAAACTGCATCAACATATATTTCTACGCCAACGGCCTTACAACGATTCACCATATCGACAAACTGGGCACGGTTACCGCTTCGACTCTCTATTTTATAGCTTACCGGTTGATATCGAGTCCACCATTGTCCCCCTTGAATATGCTCATTAGGTGGTGACACCTGAACTGCGGCATAACCTTTAGGGCCTAAATAATCTTCACATTCTTGGGCAACATCTTGCCAGCTCCATTCAAAGAGATGAACAAAAGTAGTCGGTTCAGCAGCAGCTTGAGCCTGACAAACAATGCCTAATGCCAGACCTGTTGTTAATAACGATTTTATTACTTTAGTTTTCATTTTTATTGTTATTCCTAATGTAAAATTAATGTTTATATTTGCTTATTAAATAGCCAAGACAGGTTGCGTTAAATTTAAACAAAGCGCTATATCAAAGAAGATGAATACGTATTCAACCATTTTTTGTAGGTGTTTTACCGAACAAGAAACTATATTGAAATTATGATGACCTAGATGAATATGAAACGTGTTAACAACGTCGGTAACGGGATCACTGACATTATGATAAAGAGATCTTGCTCTCTGGTAACAAGACCTTGCGATAATTAATGCTTTTGCCACAGAAATCTGTGGCAAGCTTAGCTATTTATTAATAAAGTTAGCGATCAGCTGAAAAGTTTGCTGACACTCTTCTGCAACCAATGCATCAAGTAACATATAGGCATGCGTTAACCCATCAAACTGATGATGATGCACCGCTACCCCAACCGCTTTTAACGCTTTAGCATAAGCTAAACCTTCATCTCTTAACGGGTCGCATCCGGCGGTAATAACTAAGGTTTCGGGTAAAGTCTTGCTTATTTCACCATACAAAGGTGATGCAGCTTTACTGTTATCACTCGCTTTAAAATACTGATTAAAGTACCAAGTTATTTTATCTTGCTCAAGTAAAAAACCTGAACCATTCTCGGTAAAAGAAGGCTGCTGGCCGGTGTAATCAACACTTGGGTAAATTAAAATCTGCTTATCGATTCTTAAGCGTTTATCTTGCTGGCTTTGCATAGCAAGCGTAGTACAAATAGCGCCGCCAGCACTATCACCGATAATATAAAGTGCATTAGAAAAGTTGAGCCCAGCTAAACAGGCTTGGTAATTAATTAACACCTCTCGACAATCATCGATACCTGCTGGATAAGGATGCTCCGGTGCTAAACGGTATTCGACACTGATAACAATACAATGACTTTGTGCGGCAATTTTACGACAAATGGGATCGTATAATTCAACACTGCCACACATATGACCACCGCCATGATAATGAATAACTACGGGTAATGCTTCCTCTGGCGCTGGGCTATAAACTCGCACGGCAATAGCGCGTTCTTCTGCTTGCACTGCACGGTCTTGCACAAAACTGAGTGCTGGCCCCTCGCCTATCAAAGGCGCCAATTTATCTAAATTTGAGCGAACCAGTGCAGGAGAAAATTGCACACCTTGTTTTTTTGACTCGGCTAAAGCTTCATTTGCCTGCGCTAAAAAGGGCGCTAATTTTTCTGAAATTACACCTCGCATAATTCATCTTCCTTGTTTTTTTGTTGACCCGTTTCAGTTAAGAAAAAACTACCTATAAAGAAAGTACCACTGACCAAGGTGGTTAAAGCAAATGCCCATGTATAGTCACCTTGGTGAATATCAACTAACTTGCCAAACAACCATAAAACCAAGGTACCCACCATATAACTTATCGAATAGAACAAACTAAAAACAACGGTTATTTTTTGGCTGGTCATTTTTGACAACTCATGAGGTATTGCCACTAATGCCGTTATTGGAAAGAATATAGAAAAACCTAACACCATAGCACTAAGTGTTTGTACTACTTCTGACGGGCTAAAAGATAAGGTAAACACAGTGATCACAATCAGTAAACCTGACCAACGGATCACAGGCACCCGTAAAGGGAATTTTTTACTGTAAATAATACCGGCTAACGTTCCTATAATTCCAAAACCTATCAATAACGCACTTTGACTGATACCCGCTTTAGGATAGAAAGTGAACAAACATAAATAAAAGGCAAGAATACCTGAATAGGTTAACGCATAGACCCAAGAAAATTTATCTTTTAAGCCATCTGTGTACGAATAATGCGTGTTAATTTCACTAGTATCTTTGGCCTTGCTATGAGGTTTTGCTTCGTCAACAAATAACCAAGCAATACTTAATGCCAAACTTGCTAATGAAAAAATAATCAAGGTATTTTGCCAGCTACCGGTTAACGAATTAAAGTTACTCATTTGCCATAAAATAATGCCTGTGCCCAAATTAAAAGCAACGGCATTGATCCCGTTTATCGTGGCACGCTCTTCTGGAGGGAACCAAGACATAACGATGGGGTTAAAATATACAATCATAAACGCTCCGCCCAATCCCATTAAAAACCGGCTCACTAATAGCAATTCATAATTGGGCGCAAAAGGTGTTAATAGCCCCACTGAAATTAAAATACCTGATGCAAAAAAAGCATACTTACCCCCTAGTTTTAGGGCTAACCAAGCAGCGGCAAAGGTCCCTACAATTTTAGCTAAGGTAACCGCACCACTAATAAAGCTGGCTGAAGCTAAACTATTAATATTCATTGCCGCCATGATTTGATTCATGCTTGCGGTGCCGCCAACCCATGCCATTGCAAATAAGGTGTAACTAATAAAAACAATGGCTTCTACTAAATACTTGTTACTTATCTTAAGAGTTCTCATATAGATTAATTTCTAATATAGTAATGTCAAAATTCAGCTTAACTAAATAAATTATCTATTGATGTACTACCTTCGTGCACTGTGCTGAAATTTAAGCCATGTTATGATGTCTGCCGCCATTTTATTTGCAGACGTAAAGTTGATATGGGATCGGTACTTAGTAAAGTGTTGCTATTTATAAGGTGTTTTCAGTGTTAATTTGGCTTTCTCTTAATACCTGGTTGGTGTCTTTTCTTGCCATAGGTTATTTATTACTGTTGTTTGTTGTTGCCTACTGGGGACAAAAGCAAACCACTAAGCAGTGGCATTCTCGCCCTTGGGTTTACAGTTTAGCTTTAGGGGTAAGCTGCACCTCTTGGGCTTTTTATGGCACGGTTGGGCAAGCAGCAACAACCGGCGCTTGGCTTGCTCCCATCTATATTGGCTCAATTTTATGCTTTGTTTTGGCTTGGCCGATGTTGCTGCGAATATTACGTATTACCAAGCAACAAAACCTAACCTCTATTGCTGACTTTATTGCTTGTCGCTATGACAGATCGCCAAAAATAGCAGCGACAGTAACCTTAGTCGCCCTTCTGGGCACCATTCCCTATATCGCACTGCAATTAAGAGCTATCAGCAAAAGTTTTGATTTACTCACCGGCACTTACCGCTCAGGAATAAGCACGACCTTTGTTGTGACCTTAGTATTAATTATTTTCAGTATATTATTTGGTGCTCGCCAAGTGGCCGCCAATAAACAAAATCAAGGCTTAGTTCTAGCCATAGCTTTTAGTTCGTTAGTTAAATTATTTGCCTTAACCGCGATAGGCATTTTTGCGACATTCTTTGTTTTTGATGGTATTGGCGATTTAATCAGCCAAGCCGAAACGTCAACTAATTATCAACCGGTAAAAAACACTTATTTTGCAGTATCACAAGCGATACTTGGCGTAATTACTATTTTTATTTTGCCACAGCAATATCACATGTTGATGATAGAGAATCATCAGCAAAAAGAATTGAAAATGGCACGTTGGCTCTACCCCGTTTATTTAATTGCCATTAATTTATTTATCTTACCTATTGCCTTAGCTGGCCAAAGTTTATTTCCGGGTGGTGGTGTTGATGCCGATACGTATGTTATTACTATCCCACTCTTTTTTCAGCAAGCATGGCTTGGTGGCCTCGCTTTTATTGGTGGTTTAGCCGCAGCAACCAGCATGGTCATAGTCGCCACAATAGTACTCAGCACTATGGTAACAACAGAAATCGTTAACCCCTTGCTACTGCACTACAACAGTTATATTAATACCCAGAAAAAACAACTGTCAGGGCTGTTATTAAATATTCGCCGCATAGCAATTGCTTTACTGCTGCTATTGGCTTTTGGCTTTGAGCGGATCGTTAATCAACAAAATCACCTTGCCACCATTGGCCTATTATCATTCGTACTTCTATCACAATTAGCCCCTTTAGTTGTTGGCGCATTATATTGGCGAAGAGCAACCAGTAACGCCGCTTTTATTGGCTTAATTGTCGGCAGTCTTTGCTGGTTTTATACCTTATTGCTACCCAGTTTATTGCCGAACGCTCCGTGGATAACTACAGGATTATTTGGTATAAGCAGCTTACGGCCTTATGCACTTTTTGGTGTCGACTTTCTCGATAATATTAGTCACGGTTTATTATTTAGTTTATTAGCCAATACTTGCTGTTTTATTGGTTTTTCATTATTTGGTCAGCGCAGTGTTGGCGAAAGATTACAAGCAGAGCTCTTTATCAGTAAAAAGCAGGGGGCGATTCAACAAAACTTATCAAGTAAAGACCTTTATCACTTATTGCAACGCTTCGTTAATGATACAAGCGCCGATGATTTTCATCATAATCATGCAAAACAACTTAGTAATACCGCCGCGAGTCAAAAGCTGGTCGAGTATACCCGCTTGCAGTTATCAAGCGTATTAGGCTCAGCCTCAACGCGCATGGTAATGAAAGCCGCAAGTAAACAACAAGCCTTACCTTTGGAATATGTCGTTAATATTGTTGATGAAGCCAGCAAGTTGTTTCAATTTAATCGCGAATTATTACAAGCCGGTGTAGAAAATATAGAACAAGGTATAAGTGTTGTTGACGCCGACATGCGCTTAGTTGCTTGGAATAAACGCTATATAGAATTACTAGATTACCCAAGCAGTTTAGTTTGTGTCGGTAAACCAATCTCCGAGCTTATTCAATACAATGCCGATCGCGGAGTCATTATTGCTGATAAAGGTAACTCTACAAAAAATAGTGCCGAGCATACCGATGATTTTATAACACGCAGAATTGACTATATGCGTAAAGGGAACAGTCATTATTTTCAGCGAGAAATGCCAAGCGGTATTGTCTTAGAAATTAGAGGCCAAGCGATGCCTGGCGGTGGTTTTGTTAGTACTTTCTCAGATATAACCGCACATATAGAAGCTGAAAAAGCTTTACAAAGGGCGAACGAGACCCTTGAACAAAGAGTGATTGAACGAACCCGTGAACTAAACCATGCAAAGGCAGAAGCCGAAACAGCTAATAAAAGTAAAACTAAGTTTTTAGCGGCTGCCAGCCATGATTTAATGCAACCTTTCAATGCTTTATCTTTATTTACCAGTATGCTTAATAAAAAAGTAACCGGTACTCATTTAGAAGAATTAGCCAGCAACATTCGTCATTCACTAAATGCTGCAGAAAGTTTACTCTCAGATCTCGTTGAAATATCTCGCTTAGATGGTAAGTCGCAACACATTGCGATCACCTCTTTTTATGTTGACGAATTATTAGCCCCCTTGAGTAAAGAGTTTTTCTTACTGACAGAGCAAGCTAATCTAACGTTTAGCTATGTAAAATCTAACTGTATTATTGAAACCGACCAAAGATTGTTACGCCGTGTGGTGCAAAACTTTCTCTCCAATGCTATTAACTATTGCCCACAAACCGACCGCCAAGGCAAAGTATTACTTGGCGTTAGGCGACAACAAGACAAGATCGTTATTGAAGTTTGGGATAATGGACCGGGTATTGCGAAAAACAAACAGCAAACTATCTTCAAAGAGTTTGAGCGCTTAAATGAAACTCAAGACCAACCGGGTTTGGGGCTAGGTTTAGCCATATCAGATCGTATAGCTAAACTTTTAGGGTTAACCATTTCAGTAAAATCTACGGTTGGTAGAGGTTCATGCTTTAGCATTACTCTGCCTCGTAGTAAGTTATTACCGGTCAGAGCCTCGGTTGTTAATACTCAAAATAGCATTAGCGCCTCTGCTGAATTTAATCAGTTACCTATTTTACTTATTGATAATGAGCCCTTAATGCTAAAAGCGATGCAATCGCAACTCGCTGAATGGGGGTGTCATGTTATTGCCGTGAGAAATGAAAAACACTTAGCAGAAGTACTAGTTGATAAAGAGTTCAAACCCAAATTAATTATTTCAGACTACCACTTAGATGATGACAAAAATGGCGTTGATTTAGTTCAAAAAACGCTTACTAACCATAAGTGGCAAGCTCCTTGTATTATCTGCTCTGCAGACCCCTCTGAACAAGTGCGAGAGCATACCAGCGGTGCCGATTTCTCGTTTATGCGTAAACCAATTAAAGCGTTAGCGTTAAAAAAATTGATACGACAGTTATTATCGCTTTAGTCATACTAGCAGTGACAGCAAAGTTAGTGGCGCTGCTATTATTTTAAATATCTTGTAAAGACTTTAACAATAATAAAACTACGAATAAAAACGTCAAGTATTTCTATCTTTACTGGCTTCAAAATCTCTTTGAAAAACAACTCAAAAATCTGATAAAAGTGTCCGCCACAACAGACACTTTAATTAAGCGAGAATTATTTAATTTATTCCACATAATCCTTCTACTACTAAAGAGTCACTTCTTTTGCTACCAATATTCGTTAATGTTGCTGAGTTCAAATTTCAAACAGTTTGGATACAAAAATGGAGAGTACCCCTCAGGACAAGTCAAAAATAAATGACAATAAATAATAGGCTTTTTATGAAACAGGTCCTAATTACACTTTTTTACATACATTTTAACAACCGTGACGTCCCTCACTCGAACTTATCTAACCGCTTTATGACTAGTGTTTTAGTTGGTAATACGACCGATAGTTCGCCGTAAAGGTCAACATTGGCGGCTAATAAAATACCTAGATACAACACTTGCAGTTACTTCCTAATGTTTACTTTATCTTTTGATAAAACTAACCAATAGACCAAGTAGAAAATATTGAAATAACACTCAAATAATAATAAAACAAAGAGAGATTCATTATGAAAAGAAAAATAAATATCCAATTAAAGGCAATATTAACCGTTGCTGGCTTGTTACTCGCCAGTGCAACCGTGCAAGCCAGTTGTCTCGATAACGTGGTACTGGTGCATGGCAATACTGGCACGCCGTCAGATTGGGATAATACCTACGACGCTTTACTCGCGAAAGGCTACAGCAGCAGTCAAATATACCGCCCAGCATGGGGTGGTAGTAATGCCGCTTATAATAATCACAGCGGCTCAGAAGAAACACCTGTTCGAAATGCTATCAATTCAGCGCTTAGTGCGTCATGCACAGGAAAAATTGATGTAATTGGCCACTCTATGGGGGTTACTTTAGCAGCACAACAAATTATTAAACTCAATAAAAGTAGCCAAGTGGATGCCTTTGTCGGCGTTGCAGGTGCTTATCGCGGTTTATGGACTTGTGGCGCATATCCATGGAATGTTTGGATCCCTACCTGTGCCAGTAATGGCTTATCGGTATCAAGTCCATTTCTTGATTGGCTAGGTAATAAAGTCATTGCTAATCGTGTTTATTCTATTAAAAGTTGGGATGATCAAATAGTTTGCGGTAGCGGAACATGTACGGTAAGCGGAGTTCATTCGAGTCAAATACCTAATGAACTAGCCAGCTATACTTATTCACTTGACCATTTTGGTTTACAAACCAATACAGCCAGTAAACAAGTAAGCTTAGTGACAGCACAATAACTCCTTATGAGTTATACAAACCAATACGGCCAGTAAACAAGTAAGCTTAGTGACAGCACAATAACTCCGTATGGGTTATACAAACCAATACGACCAGTAAACAAGTAAGCTTAGTGACAGCACAATAACTCCGTATGAGTTATACAAACCAATACGGCCAGTAAACAAGTAAGCTTAGTGACAGCACAATAACTCCGTATGAGTTATACAAACCAATACGGCCAGTAAACAAGTAAGCTTAGTGACAGCACAATAACTCCGTATAGGTTATACAAACCAATACGGCCAGTAAACAAGTAAGCTTAGTGACAGCACAATAACTCCGTATGGGTTATACAAACCAATACGGCCAGTAAACAAGTAAGCTTAGTAACAGCACAATAACTCCGTATGGGTTATACAGAAAAGGATGGCTAAACAGCCATCCTTTTTTATCTTTATAGTTTTGTTTAGGTGCCTTTACAGACCATTGCGCCCTGCTCGCCCGATAACATAGCTAAGCACGATAAACTACTGCCTTATTGTCTTCTAGCGGTTCTAACAACATTGACAATAATCACTTAGCTTGATTAATTTTCACTCTTTTCTAGTCAAAAACATATGACTAAAACTGCATTTCAGGAACATCATCAGGAATGACTAATTCACCTGCGGTTAGTTTAACAATCTCTGCAACACTCACCCCTGGGGCACGTTCGAGTAGATGAAAACGACCGTCTTTAATCTCAATAAAAGCCAAGTCGGTTAACACTTTTTTTATACAGCCTTTACCGGTTAACGGCAGTGTACAATTTGCCAGTAATTTAGAATCACCATGTTTTGACGCATGGGTCATGGTTACTATGATATTGTCTGCGCCAGCGACCAAGTCCATTGCACCGCCCATACCTTTAATTAGCTTACCGGGAATCATATACGAAGCAATATTACCGTTAACATCGACTTCAAAAGCGCCCAGCACCGTTAAATCAACATGACCGCCACGGATCATGGCAAACGACTGTGCAGAATCAAATATTGATGCACCGGTCGCCATAGTCACAGTTTGTTTACCGGCATTAATTAAGTCGGCATCGACTTCAGCTTCACTGGGAAATTGTCCCATACCTAATAAGCCATTTTCAGATTGCAACATTACTTCTATCCCCTCAGGGACATAGTTAGCTACTAAGGTAGGAATACCAATACCAAGATTAACATAGAAGCCATCTTGTAATTCTTGCGCGACACGCTGAGCGATTTGATTTCGGTCTAAAGCCATGATTATTCTCCTGTTGTCGTGCGAATAGTGCGTTGTTCAATACGTTTTTCAAAAGTGCCTTGTATAACACGATTAACATAAATGCCCGGTGTATGAATTTCATCTGGGTCTAGCTCACCTGGCTCAACAATTTCTTCAACTTCTACCACAGTAATTTTTCCTGCGGTCGCGGCTAATGGATTAAAGTTACGTGCTGTTTTTCTGTAAACTAAATTACCAAACTTATCAGCCTTCCAGGCTTTAATAATGGCAAAATCACCGGTAATAGCTTCTTCAAGAATATAATCTCGTCCATTAAATTGACGTTGTTCTTTACCTGCTGCCACTAAAGTGCCAACACCGGTTGCGGTATAAAAAGCGGGGATACCAGCACCACCTGCGCGCATTTTTTCGGCTAAAGTACCTTGTGGTGTTAATTCCACATCTAATTCTCCCGACATCATTTGTCGTTCAAATTCAGCATTTTCTCCAACATAAGAAGCAATAATTTTTTTAATTTGCCGCTTAGGTAACAACAGGCCTAAACCAAAATCATCAACACCACAGTTATTAGAAACTAGCGTTAACCCTTTAATGCCTTGGCGCTCGATTTCTTTGATTAAATTCTCAGGAATACCACATAAACCAAAGCCGCCAGCGACCACCGTCATATTATCGGTTAACCCTGCCATTGCTTCTTCATAGGTATTCACTACTTTATTAAATCCTGCCATTATTTTTATCCAGTTATTAAGGAAGTTGACTTAACACCAGCATTATACAATTGCATAAATATGTAAAATTAATTAATATTAACTATTGATAAATAAAACTTATAACTGGATATTTTAGGATAATTGCATGAATATTACTCTCAAGCAACTACGCACTTTTATCACTATTGCCCAATCTAAAAGCTTTGCCGAAGCCAGTGAAATTTTACATTTATCACAGCCAGCATTAAGTATTAGTATCAAAAATTTAGAAGAGACCGTTGGCGGTAAGTTACTGGCGCGTTCAACAAGAACCTTATCATTAACGCCTGAAGGGCAAATTTTCTTACCAACAGCAAAACGTTTGTTAGCAGACTTTGATGATGCTTTTATTGAGCTTGCTGAGCTGTTTTCTCTCAAACGTGGAAATTTATCTTTAGCCGCAATGCCATCATTTGCGAGTACCCACTTGCCGCAACATTTACTGGCTTTTACAACCCAATATCAAGAAATTAAAGTAAGAGTGCATGATGTTATCGCCGAAGAAGCTGTTGCTATGGTGCAAAATGCTAAGGTAGAGTTTGCGATTACCTTTGATCCTGGTGAATTTGATGATTTACATTTTGAAACACTGTTTAGTGATGAATTACTGGCGGTATTCCCAGATAACCATGACCTAGAACAAGCTGAAGAGTTAACCTGGCAGCAACTCAGCCATTATCCTTTTATTGCCTTGCAACGACCTTCGAGTATTCGCTTACTTATGGAGGAGACATTAGCCGAACAGGCTTTATTTTTAAAGGTAAAGTATGAAAGTAATCAGTTGGCTACTGTCGTTCAAATGGTCGCTAATAAATTAGGCGTCAGTGCAATACCGTCTTTGTACAAACAACAAATACAAGCGCTTAACATTCAGCATCGCCCATTAGCTTCACCAACCATTAGTCGTCGTGTAGGAATTGTTACTCGAAAACGTTATCCGTTATCCCAGTCAGCACAGTTTTTTGTTAAATTATTACGCCAGCACTATCACTGATCACGCAAAGCCTGGGTAAATTATCAAAGAATAAAACATAATTAACCGCTGTATTATTTAACATTATAGACTTTCATTTTCTTGTGGCGCTAACATCAATTGCTGATAAGCTAAACCCGCTTGAGTGCGGTTATAAACGCCCAGTTGCAGCAAGATTGCTGAAACATGCTTCTTTACCGTATTTTCTTTAATATCTAAAATACCGGCAATTTGCTTGTTTAATTGCCCATCGGCAACATAAGACAAGACCTTGTATTGCTGCGGAGTTAATTTTGCTAATTGCTGAGCCAATAACTTATTTGCAGTAACTTGTTCACTGTCTAATGAAATATCAAAGTTATCAGGTAACCAAGTTCCGCCAGCGAGTACACAATTTATCGCTTGTGCTATGACCGATAAATCAACAGACTTGGGAATAAAGGCCGCCGCACCAAAATTAATCGCTTTTTGCATAATATTAGGTGTTTCATCAGAAGACACCATAATAACAATAAGGTCTGGGTGATTGTTTTGTAGCTGAGTAAGTCCCGTAAAACCATTATTACCTGGCATATGTAAATCAAGAAAAATTATTTCTAAGCCTGGTGATTGTTCTATTTGCTGCAATAAATCACTAAAACTAGACGCTTCAATAATGCTACAGGCAGGCATACATTCGACCACAGCTTGTTTTAACGCCGTACGAAACAACGGATGATCATCAGCAATTACTACTTGCGCTGTACTCATGCTTTATCCTCTATCGGTATATCAAAATGTCATTTAATTAATAACAGTTTAAGGGATGTTTTTCTACTACGCACACTTTTAATTTTCAACTAAAGTAGTGACTTAACCAAAATTATATCAACAAAAAAGAGCGAGTAATAACTCGCCCTTTTACAGTTAAAATAACAAACTACACCTAGAAACTATAACCAACACTAAAGGCAACAGTTGATGGATCACCATAATAACCAATTAACGTAGTATCGCCACCTAAACCGGGTGCGTAGCTACCATCATTATTTTGCTCGCCCAGAAAAGCATAATTACCCACTAAATACTCTTCATCGGTGATGTTTTTCCAATGTAACGAAGCGGTCCAATCACCATCATTGCTATACCAATTAACGCCAACGTTTAATAAACCGTAACCGTCTTGTGTTAATAAGTTATCTGTTGGTGTTAAGTCATAGTCGCTGCGATAATAGTAATTACCATTAACAACAAAATCCCCCATAGTACTTTCGATATTGTAAGCAAAGCCTATATTAGCAGTAGTGTCTGGCGTATTGGTAATAGTGAAAGTATCACTAATATCAATAGACTTACCTTCACCATCAAAAGAATTTACTTTTTTAAACGATGCATCAATTAGACCTAAAGTTGCAAATAAATTTAAGTTGTCGGTAACAGAATATTGAACTTCTAGTTCTAAGCCAGAAGCCGTTGATTGCCCAATGTTACCTAAACGTTGACTTAATTCACTACCATCACCACCTTCTACCGGTAATACCGTTACAAATTGGCGGTCGGTATGGTCAAGGTAAAATACTGTCGCATTAATTCTTAAATTGTCATTCCATTCACTTTTTACACCCATTTCATATGAATCAACCACTTCTGGGTCTACTGCTGGCTCAGGGCCACTGGCTCTAGGGTTAAACGTTCCTGATTTAAAGCCTTGTGAATAGCTAGCAAAAAACATCATGTCTGTGGTGTATTGATATTCAACACCAACTCGAGGCGTAAAGCGAGACCAGCTTTCGCTGTCATTAAGCACTTCAGGGAAAGTAATATCACTTCGAACATAACCTGGTACCCAATCACTTTCTGGATAAATAGTTTCATATGCTAAGCCATTATTAACGTTTGCCACTTTTTCTTCATCGGTATAACGAGCACCTAAGGTCATAGAAAGCTTATCGGTAATATTGTACGAGCCTTGTGCATAAACCGCATAACTTTCGCTATTATTACAACCAGCAACTTCACGAGTGAGCCCTGGTAAGCTAAGCGATTTGCCTAAATGCTCTAGAATCGCATCAAAGGTCCCACAAGACTCACCGTCAAAGTAATAAAGACCAGAAACAAAAGTTAGGTTGTCTGAATCATAATTTACTTGAAA
The DNA here is from genome assembly GCF_014077325.1 of Colwellia sp. BRX8-5. NCBI lineage: Bacteria > Pseudomonadati > Pseudomonadota > Gammaproteobacteria > Alteromonadales > Colwelliaceae > Colwellia > Colwellia sp. BRX8-5. The sequence goes on along the minus strand of NZ_JACGVR010000027.1, from coordinate 1,089 downwards.
CTCTTGCGTAAATTGTTCGTCATCATAAATAGCGGGTACATCAAAAATGCGCTCTGGTGTATTATCAAAATCAATATTGGTCTTAGAATAATTTTCTCGACTCGCTGTAATTGACTTAATTGACCAGGTATCATTAACATAATATTCTGCTGTTAGACTATAGCCTTCTGACTCAACACTGTTCCAGGTAGGCATACTGGTATAAGAATCGTAGACGCTGTCTGGTACAGGTGCGTCAGTAACAATGCTTGGTAAAAGTCTGTAACCTCCCTTCGCATTTGAGTCATCAATTGTTTTATCGTAATTAAAACGAAAGAAAAGATCATCTGTCGGTGTGAATTCAACGGTAAGACGACCAGCAAAAACATCTTTATTGTAGTTCTCTAAATCTTGATCAGGTAATTCAGACTGTAAAAATTCACCGTAGCCGTCACGAGTTAAATTGGCTAAAGCAAAACCCACATAAAGTTTATCTTCGATAACAGGAATTTTTCCCGCTAGTTTATAATCTTGGCGACCATAATTACCGAAGGTTGCTTTGAGGTCGACTTCAACGTCACCTGACATTTTTTTAGTGACGTACTTAATAGCACCGCCTATAGTATTTTTACCATATAAGCTTCCTTGTGGGCCACGTAATACTTCAATACGTTCTACATCAAGAATATCAAGAACCGCGCCTTGTGGACGAGCAATATATACATCGTCAACATAAATACCTACGCCAGGTTCATAACCCCATAATGGATCGTCTTGACCCACACCGCGAATGAATGCGGTTAAGGTTGAGTTAGTGCCACGGCTGCTTTGCAACGTTGTATTTGGCGAAAATTGTTGAACTTCTGTCATGGCACTAATACCATTTTGTGCGAGTTGTTCTGCTCCTACCGATGTAACAGCTACAGGTACATTTTGTAAACTTTCAACTTTTTTACGCGCAGTAACCTCAATACGTTCAAGACCTGAGTCTTTTGCTGCAGCCGATGTGTCTTCTGCTGCTGCAAAAGTTATATTACTGGTTAATGCTGCGGCAATAGCCAAAGCGAGGTAACTTCTATTTTTGTTGTACTGTTTCATGGAGGAAGCCTT
>NZ_JACGVR010000022.1:0-67232 GCF_014077325.1 Colwellia sp. BRX8-5 | reverse complement strand
TGAAGCACCTGTTGTTGAAACCACGGTTGTTACCACACCGTTAGTTGAAACAACGATCGTTGAAACGACCACGGTTGATACACCGGTAGCTGAAAAGCCAGCAGTTGAAACAACTGTTGTAGCAACAACGACGGTTGAGACAACAGTGGTTGAAACGACGACTGTTGAAACAAGCAAAGCAGAAGTTCAACAAGATTTACCTTTTGATGAACCTCAAGTTGCAGAGCAAGAAGTTGAAACTGCGGTTGAAAAGCCAAAGCGCGTTATTTCAAGAAAACCAAGCCCTAAAGTGAGCTCAAAAGCCGGGAAAGTTTCTAGTAAAGGTAGTAAGCCAGGTAAATCATCTGCGCCAATGACTAAAACAGAATCAATTACCACCATGAATGAAGTTCCTACGGACTTCATTGCTAGTGAAGATCGTGTCAAGCATGCTTCATCGGGTAAAATGGCAAGAGTATCTAACGCAGTAAGTCGTAGTGGTGCAGGTCCAACTAAACCATAGGCCTATATAGCGTATATATTTACCACTAGGTAAAATTAAAAAAACCAGTCACTAGACTGGTTTTTTATTGTCTACGATAGAGTAAAACACCCTTTACAAAGCGGTAAAGGGTCGTTTATTGAGATAAAAACGCCTAAGGGAAATTTAAATTGACCTTAATAGAGATGTCTACAGCGATCATAAAATTTTAAATATCATCAAACATCACATAGTTAGCACTAAAGTACCTCTTACTTATAAAACAAGGTTGCAAACAAAGGGTTTTAATTCCTAAAACATATAACCCTTCCGCTGAGATACTCTAAACTTAAACTGAGCTTAATGGGGTAAGATCATCGTCTCATACCATTAATCACCGTTAGATTGGCTTATGAATAAAGGAGCATAAAGTTATTTAAGTTTCAGAGGTAATGTATATGAGTGTTATTTGGAAGAATCATGCAAGTCGACTGGTGGACTTCGTTAATAATAATAACGAAGTTCAAGCACATCTTTATCTTGAACAGCTAATGCTGTTTCCTTTAGATATTCAAGATAAAATAATCAATGACATTAGCCACTTGCCATATTGCAATTGTGAGTCCGTCTCAAACATCATCAGCCAATATATGATGTTTGAGCTTAAGTGATGACAAATCTATTTAACGAGATAGCTGCTGTTCTCTTAATTTTGCCACTTCATCACGTAAATTAGCAGCTTGTTCAAACTCTAGATTTTGAGCATGGTTAAGCATTTCACTTTCAAGCTGCTTAATTTTTTTATCAATATCTTTAATTGATAATATTTTATAATCTGAAGCTTGCTCAGCTACATTTAATAAGGTGTTACTTGAAGATACCGTACCATTATGAAGTGCATCACTAATTTTGCTAATGACTCCCCGGGGCGTAATGTTATTATCAAGGTTGTATTGATGTTGCATCTCACGTCTTCGTTCAGTTTCATCAATCGCTTTTTTCATAGAGCCAGTGATCTTCGCCGCATATAAAATAGCTCGACCATTAATATTACGGGCAGCACGTCCAATCGTTTGAATAAGTGAACGCTCTGAGCGTAAAAACCCCTCTTTATCTGCATCTAAAATCGCCACTAAGGAGACTTCTGGCATATCTAAACCTTCACGTAATAAGTTAATACCAACGAGCACATCAAACTTACCTAAACGAAAGTCACGAATAATTTCAACACGCTCGACGGTATCAATGTCAGAATGTAAATAACGGGCTTTTACATTATGTTCATCTAAGTAATCAGTAAGATCTTCTGCCATTCGCTTGGTTAGCGTGGTCGCTAAAACACGCTCTTGTATCACGACACGTTTTCGAATTTCTGATAATAAGTCATCTACTTGTGTTTCGACTGGACGAACTTCGATGATAGGATCAAGTAATCCTGTTGGACGAACTAATTGCTGAGCAATTTCATTACCTGACTTTTCAATCTCGTAATTACTCGGTGTCGCTGAAACATAAATAGTTTGTGGCGCTAACGCTTCAAACTCATCAAACTTCATTGGACGGTTATCCAATGCAGATGGCAAACGAAAGCCATAGTTCACTAGGTTTTCTTTACGAGAACGATCGCCTTTATACATAGCACCTATTTGCGGCACGGTTACATGCGATTCATCAATAATTAATAAACCATCGTCAGGTAAATAATCAAATAAAGTCGGTGGTGCTTCCCCTTCCCCACGCCCTGATAAGTAACGAGAATAATTTTCAATACCCGAGCAATAACCCAGCTCTGTCATCATTTCAATATCGAATTGAGTACGTTGCACGATGCGTTGCTCTTCAATTAAGCGGTTATTATCCTTTAAAAAAGTTGCTCGCTCTTTTAACTCGATTTTAATTTTATCTATTGCTGATAAAATTTTATCTCTTGGGGTCGCGTAATGTGTTTTAGGGTATACGGTTACTCGATCTAGCGTGCGGTCAACTTGTCCAGTCAGCGGATCGAACATCGACAAACGTTCTATTTCTTCGTCGAACAATTCAACACGTAATGCCAAACGATCTGATTCAGCAGGAAATATGTCAATAACATCACCGCGCACCCGATAAGTTGCCCGTTGGAAAGCGACATCGTTACGCTTGTACTGTAATTCAGCTAAGCGTCGTAAAATATCGCGCTGGTTGATAATATCGCCAACACTAATGTGTAGCATCATCTTTAAATACGAGTCGGGGTCACCCAAACCATAAATAGCAGACACTGAAGCGATAATGATAACATCTCTACGCTCTAGCAAGGCCTTAGTAGCCGACAAGCGCATTTGTTCGATATGTTCGTTTACAGAGGCGTCCTTCTCTATAAAAGTATCTGTTGTTGGCACGTAAGCTTCTGGTTGATAATAATCATAATAAGAAACAAAGTATTCGACCGCATTATTTGGAAAGAACTCTTTCATCTCACTATAAAGTTGTGCAGCAAGGGTTTTATTGGGGGCAATCATCATTGTTGGACGATTTAAGGTTGCAACAACATTGGCAATAGTAAAGGTTTTTCCTGAGCCAGTAACACCTAATAGCGTTTGATGCGCTAAGCCATCTCCAATACCATCAACTAACTGTTTAATCGCTGCTGGTTGGTCACCATTAGGGGTGTAATCTGACTTTAAATCCATTGATTTCATTAAGAAACATCCTTTGCTTGGGTAAGTTCATGCGGAAATTGTTTATCAAATAAACGGTATGAAATTATCGCCATAATAAAATTGCCAAAGACTCCACCAATGAAAAATCCTTCAAGACCATAATAAACACTGCCTAAATAGGCTAAAGGCACATAACAAACAAAAAGTCGGATAGCGCTAAGCACTAATGCGACTAACGGCTTATGAAGTGCATTAAAAGAAGAATTAGTTAAAATAATGACGCCTTGAAAACCATAACCTAAGGGAAGTATCCAAATAAAAAGTACAATAATATCTGCTACCGCTTGTTCTTTAGAGAAAACATCGGCGATAAATGGCGCAATTAACACCAGTAGAAAATAAATAAGTAATTGTAATACCATGATAAACTTTGTTGATGCTTTATAGCTTGTCTCAACCCTATGCATATTACCAGCACCAAAATTTTGGCTAATAAAAGGAGGTAAAGTCATCGACATAGCCAGCACAACTAAACAAGCTATAGATTCAATACGAGAGCCAACACCAAAGGCTGCAACAGCCGACTCACCATAATTTGCTACAATAGCGGTTAAAATAGCAGCGGCTATTGGCGTAAGCATATTAGCCCCCGCTGCTGGTAAACCGATATGTAAAATACCTCGACTCGACGCAATAAATGTTTTCAAAGGTAACAGCGTAGTGTGAATTAATTGTCGCTTGATACCAACAATATATAAAACCAATAAGAGTCCAAAAACCCAAGAGATTAGCGTCGCAATAGCCGCACCTTGTATTCCCATGGCCGGTATAGGACCTAATCCAAAAATAAAAATAGGATCTAATATCGCATTAATTAAACCGGCACTGCCCATAATTATGCTTGGCGTTTTGGTATCACCGGATGCTCTTAAAATAGCGTTACCTATCATAGGTCCAATTAAACAAATACTGCCAATAAACCAGATATCCATGTATTGATGAATAAGCGGTAATAAACTTTCACTCGCTCCCAGTAATAAAAAGGTTTCATCAATAAAATAATAACCAACACAAGATATAATACCGACAATTATTGCCGCTAAATATATCGCTGCTGTGCCTGAGTTTTTTGCAGAATCATCATTACCTTTACCTAAGGCTTTGGCAATAACAGCTGATGTGCCAATACCCAAACCTATGGTTAAACTGATCACGGTAAAGGTAATAGGAAAGGTAAAGCTGATTGCTGCGAGAGGTTGTGTACCGAGTAAACCAACGAAAAAAGTATCAACCAAGTTAAAAGTCATTAACAAAACCATACCGTATATCATAGGTATAGTCATACGTTTAATGGTTTCTGCAACAGGGTCTTCGAGTAAATTGATTTTTTTCTTTTTATTTATTTCGGTCATTTAAAGGTAGCTTTTGCTTGTCTTTGCAGGAGAATAGCAAAGTATTGTAAAAGATAGTGATAAGACTCGCTATGTATATATTTTATTTCAACTTCATTTTAATTTTTTATATAAATTTAATGTTAAAAAGAAATAAATAATAACGTTGAAATATCTTTACTTTTGTATAACTCACTGCAAATGGGTATAAAAACTGACGTTGAACAAAAATCACACTAAGATAGTAAAGTAGACAACAAAACTAGCTAAGTCACTGTTATAAATATAAAAAGACAAATCATCTTTATATAGCCATTTAGCTGTAACGTGCATTCTTCACCCAAGTTACGCTTTTTTACACTTTAACTCACAAAGTTATCCACAGATTCAGTGGATAACTTTGTGTAATAGTAACTTATATAGCCCAAGTGTAAAAAAAGCACTGAACTTGAAGATAAAGCAGACTGAGTGTCGACAAAATAAGCAAACAAACAAAATAATGATTTATTTCTACATTTTGTGTTGACAGTTCCGCCACGGACATTTAATATCTCGCCCCGTTAGCCAAGACCCTTGGCAAACAAAACAATTCCTCAATAGCTCAGTTGGTAGAGCAACGGACTGTTAATCCGTTTGTCCCTGGTTCAAGTCCAGGTTGAGGAGCCAAATTAAGATGAGTGGCTTTGAATTTTAAAGCGGCTTTAGAAAAGAACAATTCCTCAATAGCTCAGTTGGTAGAGCAACGGACTGTTAATCCGTTTGTCCCTGGTTCAAGTCCAGGTTGAGGAGCCACATAAGATAAGCCTGCAATTATTTGCAGGCTTTTTTTTATTTGAATGACTACTTCAATTAATTGATAGTAGTGAATAAAAATAGTCGCTTTTCATTATTAAAGGCAACTACATAAAGAACAATTCCTCAATAGCTCAGTTGGTAGAGCAACGGACTGTTAATCCGTTTGTCCCTGGTTCAAGTCCAGGTTGAGGAGCCACATAAGATAAGCCTGCAAATATTTGCAGGCTTTTTTTTACACTAAATTTAATAATCTGAGAAAGCTCAATAGCTCAGTTGGTAGAGCAACGGACTGTGCTTAAATAAAGTCAGCGTTTCTCCCTGGTTCAAGTCCATAGCTAAAGAAAGAGTCAAAGAAAGAGCTAAGGAGCCACATAAGATAAGCCTGCAGTTATATGCAGGCTATTTTTTACGCTAAATTTAAGACGTTAATTATACTAATACATTTTTTGGCTATCTTAATTGTCAGACGGCTAGCAAGTTAACTTGTTAATCATCTAGACGAGCGATCAAGCTAGATGTATCCCAACGGCTACCGCCTTTGTTCTGTACCTCTTCATAATAACCGTCTAATTGTTTAGTAATGGTTAAGTCAGCGCCGATCTTTTCTGCTTCACTGAACGCCATAGCTAAATCTTTTCTCACCCAATCGACGGCAAAACCAAAATCAAATTCTCGGGCACACATCGTTTTACCACGATTATCCATTTGCCATGAACCTGCTGCACCTTTAGAAATGGTCTCTATTAGCTTATCAGTATCAAGACCTGCCTTCTGGGCAAAGTTAAGGCCCTCTGCTAAGCCTTGTACGGTGTTTACAAAACATATTTGATTAACCATCTTAGCTAACTGACCCGAGCCTACCTGCCCCATTAATTGACTAAAGCGGGCATAAGCATCCATGACTGGCTTTACCTGTTCAAAAATAGTCAAGTCACCACCGGCCATAACCGTTAATACACCATTCTCTGCGCCTGCTTGGCCACCGGATACGGGTGCATCAATAAAGTGCTTTTTTTGCAATTTTGCTAGTGCATCAAGATCTCTTGCCAGCTCTGCTGAAGCGGTAGTGTGATCGACCAAAATAGCGCCAACAGCTAAGCCAGCGAATATACCGTCATCCCCCAAAACAACTTGTCTAACATCATTGTCATTACCAACACAGGAAAAGACGATCTCGCAACCTTGGGCGGCTTCTCTTGGACTTTGAGCTAAACAGCCACCAAACTCTTGCACCCATTGTTCTGCCTTCGCAGTCGTACGGTTATAAACGCAAACATCAAAGCCTGCCTTTTGTAAATGTCCGGCCATTGGATAGCCCATAACGCCTAAACCAACAAATGCTACTTTTTTCATATTATCTCCACGATAAATCAGCTCATAAAACCTATATTCTTCATTCATTAAATACTACGAAAAGTTGATAACAATTAATAGTAATCGTTTTATAAACATCATCTTTCTTTGTTATTGACACGATTGGAATTATTCATGCTTTGTTGTAGATAACAAAAACTCCGTCATCCTGAACTGGTTTCAGGATCTGGTCATTTAGATACTGAAATAAATTCAGCATGACGAACTTAGGATCTAGTCACAGAGATACTGAAACCAGTTCAGCATGACGACTTTAAGATCTCGTTACTTAGATACTGACATAAATATTATTCTAAACCTGAACTCTCTCACCTTAATACTGAAGTACTGCTTTTTGTAGACAACAAAAACTCCGTCATCCTGAACTCGTTTCAGGATCTGGTCACTTAGATACTGAAATAAATTCAGTATGACGACATTAGGATCTAGTTACTTAGATAGAGACATAAATATTATTCTAAACCTGAGCTCTCTCACCTTAACATTGAGGTACTGCTTTTTTGTAAACAACAAAAGCTCCGTCATCCTGAACTGGTTTCAGGATCTCGTCACTTAGATACTGAAATAAATTCAGCATGACGACATTAAGATCTTGTTACTTAGATAGAGACATAAATATTATTCTAAACCTGAGCTCTCTCACCTTAACATTGAGGTACTGCTTTTTTGTAAACAACAAAAACTCCGTCATCCTGAACTCGTTTCAGGATCTAGTCACTTAGATACTGAAATAAATTCAGCATGACGAACTTAGGATCTAGTCACAGAGATACTGAAACCAGTTCAGCATGACGACTTTAAGATCTCGTTACTTAGATACTGACATAAATATTACTCTAAACCTGAGCTCTCTCACCTTAATACTGAAGTATTGCTTTTTTGTAGATAACAAAAACTCCGTCATCCTGAACTCGTTTCAGGATCTCGTCACTTAGATACTGAAATAAATTCAGTATGACAACCTTAAGATCTCGTGATTTAAGTACTAAAATAACAGGGCTTAACATAAAAAAGCCCATTATTTTCATAATGGGCTTGGTCTCTTGTAACTGGGTTTACTCTAGCTGTATATTAAATATATTCGACTGAAACAATCTCATATTCAACAACGCCACCAGGTATGGTGATTTCAACTTCAGAATCAACTTCTTTACCAATTAAACCACGGGCAATCGGTGAGTTTAATGAAATACGACCGGTTTTAAAGTCTGCTTCATCATCGCCAACAATTTTATAAGTGACTTCAACTTCGGTTTCAATGTTTAATAAGGTAACTGTTGTACCAAAAAGCACTTTGCCATGATTGGGTATCTTAGTGATATCGATAACTTGAGCATTACACAGTCGACCTTCAATATCTTGAATTCGGCCTTCACAAAAGCCCTGCTCTTCTTTAGCCGCATGGTATTCTGCATTTTCTTTTAAATCACCATGTTCACGGGCAACAGCGATATCTTTAACAATACGTGGGCGTTTTTCTGTTTTTAAAACTCTAAGCTCTTCTTTCAGCTGTTCAGCACCAAGAAGTGTCATTGGATATTTTGTCATTTCTCTCTTCTTTTTAAATGATAAAGGTGGCTTACTTAAAAAGTATAACCACCCTTATATAACAATTTTTTATAAAGCATTTATCTCATAATAAATAAATGCCTTACATACTTCAATATTAATTACATTGCTTATGCAATTCTTGTATTGATGTTACCGTATTTCTATCATCAGCTGCATGAGATTGGCATGTTGCAAATGCTGCGTTCAAAGTAGTCGTGTATGCCACTTTATAGCGCAATGCTCCTCCACGCAAGACTTTAGAATCTTCAATCGCTTTACGACCTTCTGTGGTGTTAATAATATAGCTATATTCACCATTTTTGATTCTATCAAGAATATGCGGACGACCTTCTTGTACCTTATTAACTAAGCGACATGGAATATTAGCTTCACCTAGGATAATCGCTGTGCCATGAGTAGCATCGACGTCATAACCTAAAGCGACCAACTGTTTCGCTAAATCAACCACACGTACTTTATCACTGTTACGAACAGAGATTAACGCACGACCTGATTTAGGCACAGATACACCGGCACCTAAACAAGCTTTTGCGTATGCTTCTTCAAATGTCTTGCCAACGCCCATCACTTCACCCGTAGAGCGCATTTCAGGACCAACCAAAGGATCACTACCATGAAACTTGTTAAACGGAATAACCACTTCTTTCACTGAAAAGTATGGAGGAATAATTTCTTTCGTTATCCCTTGTTCTCTTAGTGACTTGCCAGCCATGACACGTGCGCCAATTTTAGCTAGTGGCACAGATGTCGCTTTAGAAACAAACGGTATGGTACGTGCAGCACGAGGGTTTACTTCAATAATGTAAACTTCGTTATCTTTAACCGCCATTTGTGTGTTCATTAAGCCAATAACGCCTAACTCAAATGCTAAGTCGGTAACCTGCTTGCGCATAACATCTTGGACTTCTTGGCTTAAGCTATAAGCTGGCAATGAACATGCTGAGTCACCTGAGTGAACACCCGCTTGTTCAATGTGTTGCATAATACCGCCAACAACAACGTCAGTACCATCACAAACAACGTCGATATCGACTTCAATCGCATCATCAAGAAAATGGTCAAGCAAGACTGGTGAATCATTTGAAACACTAACAGCTTCTGTCATGTATCGACGTAAATCATCTAGGTCATAAACAATTTCCATCGCACGACCACCTAAAACATAAGATGGACGAACAACTAACGGAAAGCCAATACCTTCAGCTTTAGCCATTGCTTCTTCTAATGAAGTCACCGTCGCATTTTCTGGTTGTAATAAACCTAAGCGTTCAACGGCTTGTTGAAAACGTTCTCTATCTTCTGCTCTATCGATTGCATCAGGAGAGGTACCAATAATAGGCACTCCGGCTGCTTCTAAAGCACGCGCTAATTTAAGCGGTGTTTGACCACCGTATTGCACAATAACGCCTTTAGGTTTTTCGATACGAACAATTTCAAGAACATCTTCAAAAGTGATAGATTCAAAATATAAACGGTCTGATGTGTCGTAATCGGTTGAAACAGTTTCAGGGTTACAATTGACCATGATAGTTTCATAACCGTCTTCGCGTAATGCTAATGCCGCATGTACACAACAGTAATCAAATTCAATACCTTGACCGATACGGTTTGGGCCGCCACCTAAGATCATAATTGATTCTTTATCGGTTGGGTTTGCTTCACACTCTTCATCGTAGGTTGAATACATGTAAGCTGTATCTGAACTAAATTCAGCCGCACAGGTATCAACACGTTTGTATACCGGGAAAATATTAGCTTTATGACGTTTTTTACGCACTTCAGCTTCGGCTATACCAATTAAATCGGCAAGGCGAGAATCAGCAAAACCTTTACGTTTAAGTTTACGTAAATAGTCGGCGGTTAATATTTTTAAACCGCCGGCAGCAACTTTAGCTTCTTCTAAAACGATATCTTCGATTTGAATAAGGAACCAACGGTCGACCATAGTTAAGCGATAAATATCATCAACTGATAAACCTAAGCGAAACGCATCAGCGATATACCAAATACGGTCAGCGCCAGCTTCTTGAAGTTCGTGCATAATTTTAGTTTTAGCGCCCGGCTGAGTAACATCAACCATAGAGTCAAAACCATTTACGCCAACTTCTAAGCCACGTAACGCTTTTTGTAATGATTCTTGTTGGTTACGGCCAATGGCCATTACTTCGCCAACAGATTTCATTTGCGTGGTTAGACGGTCTTCACAGCCAGCAAATTTTTCAAAATTAAAACGTGGAATCTTAGTAACAACATAATCAATAGTCGGTTCAAATGACGCTGGAGTTGCGCCGCCGGTAATATCGTTAGTTAATTCGTCAAGCGTATAACCGACCGCTAATTTTGCAGCAATCTTAGCTATTGGGAAACCTGTTGCTTTTGAAGCAAGTGCTGATGAACGTGAAACACGTGGGTTCATCTCGATAATAACCATGCGGCCAGTGTTAGGACAAATACCAAACTGTACGTTAGATCCGCCTGTTTCTACGCCAATTTCACGTAAAACCGCAATCGATGCATTACGCATGATTTGGTATTCTTTATCAGTTAACGTCTGTGCTGGAGCAACCGTAATAGAATCACCGGTATGAATACCCATAGGGTCAAAGTTTTCAATCGAACAAATAATAATACAGTTATCATTTTTGTCGCGAACCACTTCCATCTCATACTCTTTCCAACCAATTAATGATTCATCAATCAATAATTCAGAGGTTGGCGAGAGATCTAATCCACGAGTACAAATTTCATGGAACTCTTCGCGGTTATAAGCGATACCACCACCGGTCCCCCCCATAGTAAATGAAGGTCGAATGATACAAGGAAAGCCTAAGATTTTACTAGCGGCGTGCGCTTCTTCAATCGTATGAACAATTTCAGCATTTGGCGTATCTAAGCCGATTGCTTTCATAGCTTTATCGAAACGAGAACGATCTTCAGCTTTATCAATCGCATCAGCTGTTGCGCCGATCATTTCAACATTAAATTCTTTTAATACGCCTTTTGCTTCAAGTTCTAAAGCACAGTTTAAAGCGGTTTGCCCACCCATAGTCGGTAAAACCGCACAAGGACGTTCTTTTTCAATGATCTTGCGCACAACTTCCCAGTGAATAGGCTCAATGTAAGTTGCATCGGCCATTTCAGGGTCTGTCATGATAGTTGCAGGGTTTGAGTTAACTAAAATAACTCGGTAGCCTTCTTCACGAAGTGCTTTACAGGCTTGTGCGCCTGAATAATCGAATTCACATGCTTGACCAATAACAATTGGGCCAGCGCCTAAGATCAAGATACTTTTTAAATCGGTACGTTTTGGCATTTTTCAGTTCTCTCTATATCTTGTTTAAGGGCTAAGCTTTGGCTTCGTTCATTAAATCGATAAAATGATCAAATAATGGTGCCGCATCTGCAGGACCAGGACTTGCTTCAGGATGACCTTGAAAACTAAATGCAGGCTTATCGGTGCGATGTACACCTTGAATTGATTGGTCAAATAATGACACATGCGTTACTTTCAAATTCGCGGGCATTTTATTTTCATCAATCGCAAAACCATGGTTCTGCGCAGTTATCATCACGACATTACGTTCAAAGTCTTTCACGGGGTGATTGCCACCGTGATGACCAAATTTCATTTTAATGGTACCCGCTCCACTGGCTAAGCCAAGAAGTTGATGACCTAAACAAATACCAAAGATTGGCGTTTGTGTTTCTAAAAATGATTGAATAGCAGAAATCGCATAATCACAAGGCTCTGGATCGCCTGGGCCATTTGATAAGAATATGCCATCTGGATTCATTGCTAAAACATCAGCGGCTGGTGTTTGTGCTGGCACTACTGTTACCTTACAACCACGGTCGACTAACATGCGCAAAATATTGCGTTTGGCACCAAAATCGTAAGCAACTACATGAAACTTCGAGTTTTCAGGGGTAATGTGACCTTTTCCTAATTCCCAGCTACCTTCTGTCCATTGATATTGTTCTTTGGTTGAAACAACTTTGGCTAAATCCATGCCTTTAAGACCTGGAAATGCTTTTGCTTGAGCTAAAGCGTCTGTTTCTGCAGCCTCAGACATTGTGTCTAGGGTCATGATACAACCGTTTTGAGCACCTTTCTCCCGAAGAATACGTGTTAGTTTACGCGTATCAATATCAGCAATACCTAAAACATTACGTGCCTTTAGGTAGTCGCTTAAATTCTGTTCATTTCGAAAATTACTCGCTAATAGCGGTAAGTCACGAATAACTAAACCTTTTGCCCAAATAGTGTTTGATTCTTCATCTTCACTGTTGGTACCTGTATTACCAATATGCGGGTAAGTTAGGGTAATAATTTGCTCTGCATATGATGGGTCGGTAAGAATTTCTTGGTAACCGGTCATTGAAGTATTGAATACTACTTCACCAACAGCCGCTCCGTCTGCACCAATAGCGGTGCCTTTAAATACAGTGCCGTCTTCAAGCACTAAAATGGCAGATTTAGTCAATTTAACCTCCGTAAAGAAGAAAGAAGCTTAACGATGCAACTAAAAAACATCATTAAGTACAAATTACGTGTCGGCTGTTTCCTAATGAAACACCCATAAAAAATGCCAAAAATTTCGTTATTACTAACAGAACCACTAAATTTTTGACAAAATCCACTTATTTTACGCTTGTATCACATGTTCGTCTAGCGATAATTGTAAAAACTAAGCGTTTAATTGAATATTCAGTTAAAACAGCCAAAAGTAACTGTTTTCTCTAAAAATAAATTACTTCAAGCCTAAAACATCTTGCATATCATAAAAGCCATTATCTGCTTCACTTAACCAGAATGCGGCTCTCATAGCACCTAATGCGAAAGTCATTCTTGAACTTGCGCGATGGGTGATTTCTAACCGTTCACCAATATCAGCAAAAAAAGCGGTGTGCTCTCCAACGATATCTCCAGCTCTTACTGTCGCAAAACCTATGGTTTCTTTATCACGTTCTCCTGTGATACCTTCGCGACCATAAACAGCCACTTTATTTAAGTCTCTACCTAAAGTGTCTGCTATAACTTGCCCCATTTTTACTGCTGTACCTGATGGAGCATCTTTCTTAAATCTATGGTGTGCTTCAAATATTTCTATATCAGTATAGTCACCAATTGCTTTTGCGGTAACTTCTAGTAGTTTAAACATTAAATTAACACCGACACTAGTATTTGGCGCTAAAATCACCGGCATAAGTTCGCCTGCTTTTTCAATAATACTCACTTGCTCGTCACTGAAGCCCGTGGTACCAATAACGAGAGCTTTATGATGTTGTTGACACCATTTTAGGTTGTCTAAAGTGGTTTGAATAGCCGTAAAGTCAATAAAAACATCAGCATCGAGTAAGTCGTTTAAGTTAGTTGCTGTTTTTTGGCCAATAGCACCAATACCGGCGAGTTCGCCTAAGTCAAAATTAACAAACGATGAAGACGCTCGAACCGTACCACCAACAAGTTCAATAGACTTATGCTCTACGGCTGCTTGAATTAAGTTACGGCCCATACGGCCGCTGCATCCTAAAATGGCTACTTTTACTTTCATTTTAATCTCTATAAAATTATTTTATCTACTAGATTACTTTAGCGTACTAACGCTAATGGCAATGCTAATTCAATACTATTGGATAAGTCGTGTGAAACCACACTCATTATTTTAAACTGCTCATCTATCTTAACTACATGGAAAAATGCGGAAAAATCAGCAAAAACTTGATCTTTGTCATCAAAGAAAGCCCAATCAACACATATATCGATAGACGAATTATCTGCATAATTATAACTTGCTGTAATTGGTATTATCTTTCGGGTTTTTGCATGCGTTAAAACAGTAAAGATATCTTTAAACTCTTGATTGAAACTTTCACTATTCACTAAATAAGCAATTTTATCTGGGGTATGTAATGTACAAGGTAAATGATAACAAGCGCGGGCTGCCTCTAAATCACAATGTTCAAAGGCAGTAATATAATCTTTAAATAATTTGATCAATGCTTGCTCTAACATACATCCCTACTTGATTGCTTTGTTATGGTTAATCACTATGGGTTTATATTTTATTATTTTAGCGTATTCGTCGTTCTTTGCCATCTATGGCATCACGACATACAGGCATAAAAAAGCCCTCAACGGAGGGCTTTAAAAACTAATTAGCTAACAATTGCTAATAATTCAACGTCAAATACTAACGTTGAATAAGGTGGTATAGCACCTTGTGAGCCTTGCTCACCGTATGCCAAATGGTAAGGAACGTATAAACGCCACTTAGAACCTTCGGTCATCAACTGTAATGCTTCAGTCCAACCTGGGATAACACCACCAATTGGGAATTCAGCAGGTTGACCGCGATCTACAGAACTATCAAAAATGTCGCCATTGATGAAAGTACCATGATAATGAGTACGAACTGTGCTTGCTGCTGTTGGCTTCTCGCCATCGCCTGTTGCTAAAACTTCATATTGAAGGCCAGATTCAGTAACAGTTACTTCATCACGCTTAGCATTTTCAGCTAAGAATTTTTCGCCTTCAGCTGACATTTCTTTAGCTGCGGCTTGCTCTAACTCTTGCATTTTTTTAGAAACAACAGAAAACGCGGCATTTAAATCTTCGTCTGATACTTGGCTTGCTGAATTAGCAATAGCATCGGCCAAACCTGCTTGTACAGCAGATACGTCAAACTCTTTAAAAGGGTTATTACGTAATTGATCACCTAATTGACGACCTACGCCGTAACTTACACGTTGCTCAATTGTTTCAAATGTATTCTCTGACATGATATTCCTTATGTTTTCGCCGACACAGTTATTGTGTAAAAATGGCAATTAGATAAAAATTCGCGATAGGATAACATAAACAGCTACTGGTCTGTAGCTTGAACTTAAGACATTTGGTTATTTTATATAATTTCCGGTTATGGCTATGCTTTCGTTATTATTTTGCTATCGATTTAGTTTACGATAGACTAGCGTTAACTTAATGTTAAAGATAAATTTTATGAATAAAGATATCGTTATTTCTTCTCCAGAGAAGCGTTTACTTAGCCTGTTACCTTTTGGGGTTTTTCTTGGTTTATTTCTGGGCACCGGTATTGTCCTTACCCTACAAGGCGTTGAGTTTGCTTTTTATCAACTCCCCGCCAGCATCGCTATTATTCCAGCCATCTTAGTGGCTATATATTTAGGTAAAGACAGTATTAATGATCAAGTAAGCCAATTTATTTCTGGAGCTGGCCATGCAAACATTATTACTATGTGTGTTATTTATCTACTCGCCGGTGCTTTTGCAACAGTTGCCAAAACAACCGGGAGTGTTGATGCGAGCGTTCAGCTAGGTTTATCTTTTTTCCCTGATTACTTATTACTGCCAGGCTTATTTTTAGTTGCGGCTTTTATTGCTACCGCCATGGGTACTTCAATGGGCACCATCGCTGCGATTGCGCCGGTGGCATTAGGCTTTATAGAGTCTGCCGATTTAGACGCTTCAATTGTTGCTGGCTGTATTATTTCAGGCGCTATTTTTGGCGATAATTTATCAATAATATCTGACACCACCATAGCATCGACGCGCAGTCAGGGTGCGCACATGAAAGATAAATTTAAAGTCAATTTTAAATTTGCCGTACCTGCGGCAATTTTATGTATCATTATTTATGCTTCAATGGGAATTAGTATTCCGCATGAACAAACCCAAGATATTAACGTACTTGGCTTATTACCCTATTTGGTCATACTAACGTTAGCGTTAATGGGTCTTAATGTGTTTGTCGTATTAATTGTTGGTATTATCCTCGCGGCTGCAATAGGCATGTACGACAATGGCTATCAATTATCGGCATGGGTCAGTGATATCAATGCTGGCTTTGCTAGTATGCAAGACATTTTCATTCTTTCGCTGTTTATTGGTGGTTTAAGCGAACTGATCAAACGCCAAGGAGGCTTAGCCGCGCTAACCCATGCAATTGAGCACTTTGCGCGAAAGCTCAACCCCAACAATAAAAAACGTGCCGCCGGTTTAGGTATCGCTTCGTTAGCATTTACTTGTAACTTTTTTACCGCAAATAATACCGTATCAATTATTGTTACTGGTGAAACAGCGAAAGAGTTAGCAGAAGATGGACAAGTCAGCCCAGCACACTCGGCAAGCTTATTAGATATTTACGCTTGTATTAACCAAGGTTTACTGCCTTATGGTGCGCAAGCTTTACTGCTAGGAGCAACCTTGAAAATATCACCTATTGAAGTGGTATCAAGTGCTTTTTATCCGATGATCTTGCTAGTTGTCGCCAGCATAGCTTTTTGGCGCATCACTAAGTAGCTTACCAATATTAGGCTTTCGTTACTCTATTCTAGATTCTTGCGTGATTGACTCGTTTAGGCTATAAATTTAAACGAGTACGAAGTTAATCGTAAAAATAAAATATAATCAGATAAGAAGATAAATTGAATGAAAGGGTCAAACGTTAATTATCAGTGAAGATGCGTTAAACAAATTAGGTTACAGCTTTGCACGCAATGCTCAATTAAATAATGCCATCGCTATTATGAAGCTAAATACCGAACTTTACGCTAACTCTGCTAATACTTATGACAGTTATGCTGAGTTACTGGTGCAGACTAAACAATACAAATAAGCGCTACCGGTTATTCAGCCAGAGCTTAAGTTAGCTAAGATGGATAAAAACACCGAGTTAACTAAACTACTCTTGGATCATTTAACCCCGTAAATGATGACCTATAACAGGGTTTTTTATAGCTGGCTATAAAAGATAAGGTTGGTTTCCCCTCTTCAACCTAGTCGTCATTAACTGGCAAAACATACCATTATTTTTAACTAAGAGGAGTTAAGACTTGTTAAGCTATTTGAAGCATAATAGGTGCAAAAGCCGTAAAAAATTAGCTGCTGAGAGACCTTAATTAAACAATTAGCAGAATAAGTTATGCTCAGGTACAGTCATATACCAAATTAAAAGGACAGTGAGTTTTGTCACCATAACCACGGATAAAGTTAAGCCGGCTACAAAATATTAATATTGTGTACTAAGATTAAGCTATTATTTTTAAGTCCCTAGGTCTACATTTGCACTTTCATTTAAGAACTGGCTTGTCTAAACGTATAATAGTACTTCTGCATTGTGCCGCACTCTTTATTATATTAGTTTATGGTCTTTATCATGTTATAAATGAAATAGAACTACTCGGCTATCTACTTTTAACCTCCTCTTGCTTACTGTCAATTTCTCTTTATTGCGTCTATAAAAATAATTTCTCTACGTTGCTGTTAAAAACATTAACTTTAATGACCACCTTAGTTATTGTTGTTACTTGTTATTTTTTAGGTATGCGCGGCATAATATTTGTCTTTCCTTTGGTAACCGCTTTTTTTTATAGCTTCCCATATAAAGTTGCTGTTATTACAGCCATCATTGTATCAGCCTGCTCACTACTAGCTTCGTTAAATACTGTCGAAATTCAGACGGTGCTGAGGCTGTCAATCGCGTTAGCCATTAATATACTTTTTATTACTTGTATTGCTCATTTAGTTTATAAACAACAAATGGGCTTGGTAAAAGAGGCCCGAGAAGACCAATTAACCGGTATTGCTAATAGAAGATATTTTAATGAGTTATTATCGCTAGCTCTAACAGAGGCTAAAATATCAGATACCCTTGTTGTCTTACTGTACTTAGATTTAGATGACTTTAAAGCGGTCAATGATACTTACGGTCATTGTATTGGCGATGGTGTTTTAAAAGAAGCCAGTACTAGGTTGCAATCTTGTATTCGAGAAGCAGATGCCGTATGTCAGCTTGATCATTTAGAAACTAAAGAGCACGTTGCACGTTTAGGGGGTGATGAATTTGCCATTATATTAAAAGACGTTGTTTGTATTAGTGAAATTAATGAGGTAACCGAGCGTATTTTAGCTAAAATGAACGAACCCTATATTATTGATAAGTTATCTTTATATTGCCACGCAAGTGTTGGAATGGCATGGAATAAAGATAAAACTAGCTCACCGGAATTACTGATGCAACAAGCTGATTCGGCTATGTACCAAGCGAAGGAAAAAGGTAAGCAGAGTTGTCATACTTTTAATTACACAACTCACTAAATATTAGCTAACTGCTAATATAACAGCCCTTTAAGCATTACGGGTTATTGAGCAATAATTCAAGTTTGTTGGCAACAATAAAAATGCCAAGTTAACGACATAGCTCTATCGGCACTAAACAACAGTAAATAAGACGTTATAACGTGATTATCGATAAGTGAAACACTAAAGTAGCGAAGTGCTCTACATGCCGCTAGACAGCGATTTATCTGCCTTGATGATCAACATGGAAATTCTGAAACTAACGCTTCAAATAATACCTCTTTCAAAGATTTCGTCTGTAAGTCATCTATTTTCATCGACTTGGCTACTTTAGAGACCACTTTCCTTCGGTCTTCTTCAAGAGGAATGCAAAACTCATGTTCACCGCCTTTCTCTGTCAATGATGACCTCGCTGTAACACGAGTATTGTAGGCTCTTTTGACAAAATCACTGACTGGCGCTCGAGGATTATCAATTAACGCCTCTGGTTTTACTACCGCACTTTCTGAAAGCAAAGATGAATCGATAAACCCATCGATATAAAGTTTGCATGGATTAATTTCACTACGGTCTATACCCTGTTGGTATGCTTTACACGATTTAATAATATCAGACTTAAAGTCGGCAAATACTGAGCCACTTGCTAATAAAAAACCAACGAAAATAAATTTAGCTATAAAATTTTTAGTGAACTTCATTGTTAAAATCCCTTAATTCAATTAATTTTCCAGATAACCACTCGTATTAATATTCTGCAAGTAATGGCAAAAACTACAATAATAGCCAACTTTAGTGCTTAACCATCCTAACCTAAGCAGTTTTATCTTTCTAGATATTTTACAACCCGAAAGTAAAACAATAAAAGCTGTTTGTTGTTACTTCTTTATTAGAAAAAAGTTGACAAAAAATCTAAGGATTATTATTTTTAATAGCTATAGGTAAATCATTAAGAGAACATTATGGCCAAACTAAACTATCACCACCTACAGTATTTTAATGCGATAGTAAAACATGGCAGTATTGCCCAAGCATCAAAAATTATTCATATAACTCCGCAAACGTTGAGTGCCCAACTCAGTACTTTTGAAGATCAATTAGGCTACCTGTTATTTGAACGAAAAGGGAAACGTTTAGTGCTGAACGAAATGGGACGCTTGACATATAGTTATAGCGAAGAAATCTTTAGTTTAGGAGACGAATTACTTTATTCACTTAAAAATCACTCAGCAGATTTTGCTTCCCGCTTTTCAATAGGTGTTACAGATGTGATAGCAAAAGTATTTTCTTTTCATTTCCTAAAGCAAATTTATACCATGGATAGTTCGATAAAATTAATCTGTAAGGAAACGAGTTTAGAGGTATTACTTGGAGAGTTGGCGATAAATAAATTAGACGCGATATTAACTGATACTCCCCTGCCTACGACTTCCCCGTTAAAGGCATATAGCCATGCTATCGGAAAAAGTGGTTTTAGCTTTTTTGCTCACCATAATTTGGCTGATAAATTACAGGCTAACTTTCCTTACTCACTCGATGGACAATCATTTTTCATTGCTGGTGAAGGTACAAATCAACGTTTAAGTGTACTTTCTTGGTTTAATCAATTGAGTATCTCGCCATTAATTATTGGAGAGTTTGATGATTCGATATTAACTAAGTATTTTGGTCAGGCGGGTTATGGTGTTTTTTGTGCCCCAACAATTATTGAAGATCACGTTATGGAACAGTTTAACGTGAGCATTATCGGAAAAACCAATGATATAACCGAACATTACTACTTGATCTCACCCGAACGTAAAGTCAAACATCCAGCGGTTCAACATTTATTAACCGAAGGCAAAAAACTATTTAAACAACCAATGGCTTAAACTTATTAAATAGTTAGCAAAATAAAGCCCCTAGATGGGGCCTTAGTAAACGTCTTTATTTTTCAATATTTATACGATTCTAAAGCCGTCATTCATTTAGTTAATTATTATTCAGCAGTTTTTGGAAAATTAAGGGTTAATTTAGCACCACCAGTATAGGTTTTATCTAGAGAGAGATAACCTTGCTGCTTGCGGGCAAAATCACCACATAAACTTAATCCTAAGCCATGACCTGATTCACCTTGAGTACCGCACTGACTAGCAACACAATCACTAAATAGTTGGTCTTGTATATTTTGAGGAACACCTTCACCAGTATCTGTTATAACCAGTTTAACCTGGCCATCACTAGATTTAGCTTCAATGTCGATACTGCCATGCTCTGGCGTATATTTAATGGCGTTTGCTAATAAATTACGAATAATAGTTTTTGTTAAATTAACGTCCGCCATCACAGTAGTATTTTCATTGATGTTGTGTTTAATACTGATTTTTTTTAAATTGAAACTTTCTGTCATCAAGTCGAGCGTTTCTATTAACAGTGGCTTTAACGCTATCGTTTTTAATTCCGCATGAACGGCGCCTAATTGATTACGCGACCATTGCAAGATTTCGTCTAGTAGCTGATAAAAAGTCAGTGACGACTCTAAAATCCCATCGGCCATTTCAGCAATAAGCTCAGGCTCAAGAGTGTCTGCATTTTCATGCAAAACTTTTGATAATCCTAAAATACCATTAAAAGGAGAGCGTAAATCATGAGACAAAATGGCAAATATTTTTTCTTGATCTGCTTGCATACGCTCTAACTGACGGTTACGTAGTCTTAGTTCTAATTGGCTAACCACTTGTTTTGCTAAAGTGTTTAATGCTAGCTGTTGTTTTTCATCCAGTTTATGGGGAACTGTATCAATAACACATAAGGTGCCGATAGGCATGCCGTTTGTACTGACCAGTGGTGCTCCCGCATAAAAACGAATATCTGGAGCACCTGTTACCAAAGGATTATCGACAAAACGTTCATCCGTTAAGGTATCAGATACTTCAAAGATGTCATCTTGTAAAATAGCATGTGAACAAAAAGCGATATTCCTTGGCGTTTCCTGAGCATTAAGTCCTACTCGAGATTTAAACCACTGGCGGTCTTTGTCGACAAGAGAGATGAGAGAAATAGAAGTACCACAAATGGCGCTAGCCAACTGAGTAAGTTCATCGAGCACCTTTTCATCTTCAGTGTCTAATACTTCATATCTGAGTAATTCATCAATACGTTGTAATTCTTCGGGGTGCAGCTCAGCACTTATCATAATACGCAAATCCTTAGGGTGCATTAACTACGTTTATAGCAAAAAAAGAAGATTAAATTAAACTATATTCCAATGATTATAGCGTATTTTACAATGTTAAGTTCTGATATGTAACAGTTTAAACAAAAATCAATCACATTTGTAGCTGTGTTACTAAAACCAGCCATCAATATAATTAAAATAACGTCTCTACAATTAGGGAGCAGAAGAATCAATTACTGCTGTATTTGAGCCTAAAGACTCTATACAAGTCTTTAAATATTCTGTGGTTTTTTACAACGGGGTGCGTTACTGGCCCTATAATAAGCTTGGGACTTCGGCAAATGTTCTGTTAACTGATTAATACGGGTTTCATTTGATGGATGTGTTGACATAAATTCTGGTGGTGAACCATTTGAAAGTTTAGCCATGTTCTGCCACAAACTAATAGCTGCCGATGGTTCAAATCCTGATTTTGCCATTAAGTCTTGCCCAACTATATCAGCTTCACTTTCATGGGTGCGTCCGTAGGGCATTAATATACCGTATTGTAACCCTAAGCCTAAACCAGACATCCACAAGTTGCGGTTTTCAACATTTCCAACTGATAGGGCCGTATCGACAACAGCCATACCTGTTTGAGAAATTTTACTAGATGACATCCTCTCATTAGAGTGACTTTCAATAACATGCCCTACTTCGTGACCAATAATTGCCCCAAGTTGATTTTGATTTTCGGCAACTTTTAAAATACCCGTATAAACGCCAATTTTCCCGCCGGGTAAAGCGAATGCATTGACTTGTTCGGAGTCAAAAACAACAACTTCCCACTCTCCTTTATGAGCAGATTTAGGCACGTTTTTAGTGATGGCTTTCGCGACACATTGTACGTAATTATTTACTGCAATATCGGTACTGATTTTTTCTTTTTCTTTCATTTGTTCAAACGAACTGGCACCCATTTTATTGAGATCTGAACTTGAGAAAAGCGTTATTTGATTACGTCCAGTCGAAGATTTTGCACAGCTTGCTAAAACGATAAGCGCAGCAAGTGTTAATAAGAGGGTAGCTTTGTTATTCACGATATTTCCTTAGGTGAAATTTTTAAATGAAATCCTACTAGGTATTCTAAGGAATGTTGCCAAACAATTCGACTGTTAAAATTCAATTTATAACGAAACTTTACTTAAATTAATAGAAAATGTTGTCCCTTCGCCTAACGTACTCGTTACCTTTATATCAGATTTTAATAATTCCAATAGTTTTTTAGTGATAGCAAGCCCAAGTCCAGTATGCTTCTGCTTGTCTTGCACTGCATTACTTGCGCGATAACGCGTATCAAAAATATAGGGGAGCTCATCTTCTTTAATACCGGTGCCCGTATCCGTAATATTTAATTGACAGTGGTTTTTATCCACCTCAGAAATAGATAAGGTAATTTTTCCTAACTCAGCAGTATGACGAATAGCATTTTCTAGTAAATTACTTAATACCCGCTCTAATTTTCCAATATCACTATGAACTTGGGTGTAAGAACACTCAGGTACGATATTAATTTCTATATGCTTTGCTGAGGTTTGCAAACTAAATTTAGCAACAACATCATATAAAAGTTCAGCTAAATTAAACGCTTCAAGATTCAAAGAAACTTGACCACTTTCAAGATGGGCTAACTCAAATATTTGATCAATAAGCCCTTTCAATTGTTGAGCGTTTTTCAATGCTATTTCGATATATTTTTGTCGTTGTTCTTTAGTGACCTGATCATTTTTTAATTCAAGGGTTTCAATATAACCTTGCAGAGACGACAGTGGTGTTCGTAAATCATGAGATATATCAGCCAACAGCTCTCGTCGATGCTCATCATTTTTTTGTAACATGCCAAACTGTTGATTAATTTGTTTAACCATTTGCTCAAACGCTTCGCCCAGTTGGTGTACTTCATTACGACTGTTAGGCATCCATTTAGCGAGATTCACTTTACTTTTGTCAAAACCAACAGCTCTTAGTGCTTTAATATCTCTACTCAAGCGTCTTAATGGGCGAGTAAAATAAGCAAATATTCCTAACATT
Organism: Colwellia sp. BRX8-5; assembly: GCF_014077325.1. NCBI lineage: Bacteria > Pseudomonadati > Pseudomonadota > Gammaproteobacteria > Alteromonadales > Colwelliaceae > Colwellia > Colwellia sp. BRX8-5. The sequence continues at coordinate 43,672 of NZ_JACGVR010000022.1, read as the reverse complement.
ACTACAAAAAAGAATAGCATAGCACCAAACATTGCCAGAATAGAAAGTTCGGCTTGCCTGCTTGGCTGCAATCGCTTAAAAGCAGATTCATAACGTTCTCCTGTAACAATGACATATAAGTAACCTTGCAAACTACTGCCATTAAAAACAGGCGCGGCAGAAAATATTTTTTTACGAGAAATGTGTTGCGGATCATCGCCATAAATAGGTAACGCAGCTTGATTTTGTGTTAGTTGAATAAGTGGGAGTAAATCAATTTTTGTACGTTTAATTAATGTTGGAGTAATCGAATGGGTTATAATTTTACCTGCGGGGTCAACAAAATAAAATTCAAAGGCGGGGCCTAAAACCATTAAGGTATGAAATAAATTTTTCAACGCTTGGTGATCATAAACACCTTGTTGTAATAATGGGTTGTCTCTGGCTAGATTAGCAGCTAAAGATAAGTGTAAATTTTGCTCTGATTCATATCTTGTTTTTTGCTCAAGCTGTTGCGCCCAAATATAAAAAACACTAATAATTGCAATAAATACCACCAATAAAGAAAGAGACAAACGGTGATATAAAGACAGTTTCATGCGGCAACACCTTTTTTATTAAATTTATAACCCACCCCCCAAACTGTTTGCACAATTTCAGGTTTAGTGGCATTTCTTTCAACTTTGTTACGTAAGCGATTGATATGAGAATTTACAGTATGCTCATAACCGCTATGGTGGTATCCCCAGACATTACTAAGTAGCTGTTCTCGAGAAAACACTTGCTCAGGATGAGAAGCCAAAAATAAGAGTAAGTCAAATTCAGTGGAGGTTAGCTCTAGTTCTTTTCCAGCCAATAGCGTTCGATGAGTGGTATTATTAATTTGCAATTCACCTATTGTTAAATGCTGTTCTGGTTGCTGTTGTTGTGAGTGTTGTTGCTCTCTCTGAGCCGCTAAGTGTAAACGTCGCAGCTGACTTCTTACCCTAGCTTGTAATTCACGCACACTAAAAGGCTTACTCATATAATCGTCTGCGCCCAATTCAAGCCCTAATACACGATCAATTTCACTATCACGAGAGGTTATCATTAAGATCACTTGTTCTGGTTTTTGTTCGCGTAGTTGTCGGCAAACATCTAAACCTGAAATTCCTGGTAGCATCACATCCAGTAAAACGAGAGCATAGTTATTATCAACAAGTTTCTGCAACGCTAGCTCTCCGGTTAAGCAGTGTTCAACCGTTAATGACAGTTCTTGTAAATTTAAAATCATTAAATCTGCAATATCTTGATCATCTTCAACCACTAAAATAGTATCCATGCTTTGCTCCGTTTTATTCTATTTATTATTAAGAATTACAGCACAAAGAAAAAAAGTTCATCAACTATTGATTGAATATACTTTATGGGACAATTTTAATGCTCATCAATATTATTAGGTAGCCAAGCAGGAGTTATAAAGCTCATCGATTCAAGTTAAGCTATTATTAAGCTAACTCTCCATCGATACACCTAAGCCAATACCAACAACATCAATATGTTCTGCATTATTTTTCTTTATGCCTGAGCATAAGAACTTGCTCGGGCATAAATACTTTCGAAACATTTATTATTTTATTTTTTATCAACTCTTTGACTTTATTATCTATCACTAGCAATGTAGAAATAGCGACGCCTGTAAGGACGCCAGCCAATTTATCGAGTTCGAGTTACTATGATACGTGACGTTGGATTATCCCAGCGATCCGCTTCTGTTAATACCGACGTGCTTAAACCTTCCTTACTCTCATCATTAGCATTGGCATTAGTGACAACACCGCGATGGAAATGAACTAAGTCAAAAAGATCATCACGTGCTGCATCAAAACCAGCACTTGCTCCACCGCCACCTGCAGCACCTGCTGCTGGACCAGGCATAGTCGTTGCCGTTTCAGTATTAGCTTCAGTGCCAGAGTCCCATGTAGGAGCCATAAAGCTCATTGATTGTCCGACGGTCATATTACTTATGTCTGCCGCATTAAGACCGGTAAACGCATCATTAGTGTCAACTAACATTGTTGTGAAACTAAGTCTTAAATTATCTACGTCAAGTAATGGAACAACGAGTGTCGACATTGTACCAACAGAGCGAGGTCCCGTTGCACCATCTGTAGTGGTAGCATCTAAATACTGCGTTGCAGCTAAAGCTTCAGCAAGAAGTTCAGTAGGGTCACCACCTTCAGCGAGCTGCTCTAAACCAAGGCTGGCGGCTTCACCATCGATAAAGGCATGGTAGCCAGGTTCATGTAGAATAATCGCCGCAGGTGAAAATGGCTGACTGTAGGTTAAATTAGTTAACTGAACAGTGAAAACAGCTAGATTACCATTAGTACCATTAGTACCATCAGCACCGTTAGTACCATCAGTTCCATCAACACCCGCAGTACCGGCAGTACCGGCAGCACCGGCTTGACCAGCTGTACCATTACTTCCATCATCACCGCCACAACCCGTTGCTAATACAGCAATAAGAGGCAATAACACTAAACTTATTTTATTAATATTCATGTTCTATTCTCCCTAAATTAAGATGCTGGGATAGTAATGGTTACTCGGGCAACAGGGTTCAACCAACGATGCTCTGTCGATTGCAAATCACTTGCTCCATCGGTAAGACTTGTATCGCCTAGAATATTTCTATGAATATGTACGGGACCATCGGTACCATCAACAACTTCATTAGCACCAATTGCACTACCATCTTCAGCAAAACCAACTTTTACTGCAACACCTGTTCCGCCAACACCTAATGGCACTGGAGAAGCACCTGCACCTGCAACACCTGGAACACCGTAACCACCAAGTGCAGCACCACCTTGTTCAACAATATCAGTACGCATACTGTTTAATTCATCATTTAATTCTGTACCTGCATCATATGCGTGCAACATATAAGTATAAGTACCTGGCGTAGTTGGAATTTTAATACTGTCTAAGCCAACAAATGCATCATTCGTTGGGATCAACATAGATAAAATTGAAAGATAAGGCTTATCCATCGTATCAAAGGCATAACTTAAAGACGTTGATGGCGCGACTAAACCACCAAAACGGTGCCATGTATTCGTTGTATTATCGGTATCTGTAGGGCCTAAAAGTGCTTCAAAGTTTTGACCTGCTGATGCAGCATTTTGCGCATCATCAATGACACCCGCTTCTGCAAGCCATGCTAATGCTGATGTAGCTTCAACACCGGGTTCAAAAGCATCAACAGAATTATCATGGGCTATAACTAAGCGTGGCGTAAAATGTTGTGCATGGGTGAGGTTAGTAATTTGAATATCAATGGTTTGTGCCATTAATGCTGAACTTGAACAAGCTAATGCGATAGCTGATGCGACTTTAAAAAATTTCATAACTTTCCTTTGATGACTAAATGATTTCACATTCAGTATGCGCAGCAAATATTACGAAGGTTTCACGAAGTTATCACGAATTCATCACAAGAGTTAATTATAAAAGTAATGAAATTTATTTAGAGAAAGAGGTTCTATGTATTGATAATATTTATTAAATCTTGCAAGTCCCGCAGCAAGCGTGACAAAATTATTAATCATTATCATTTTTTAGAATTTATATGAAATATCGGTTAACACCAGCACTATTCAATAATATCGCCATTACTTGTTCTTCATATCGCTGGAAACTATTAGCGTGGAGCGGTTTCTCGTTTGCACTATTTTTTATGTTAAGTAAGCAAATTGAACAAAGCACCCCTATTGTCTTGGTGTGGTTCGCTATATTTATTTTATTTGCGGCTTTACAGACCTTAGTGGTAGCAAGTTTTATTTTCTTCTTTGTGACTTTACAATCAAATAAACAAGAAAATAAACCGTGGCGAAAGTTTTATTCAACAATCGAATGGTGTGAGGCCATTATTTTTACCGTTATATTACCTTTACCTATGCTTTTGTTTGTTTACGCACTGATCGTTATTTAACCGGTTGTTTATTGTTTAACCGGCTATTTATTATTTAACACCTAGGGATCAGTAATAACCTTATTTATGTTTTGCAAGTAAGGTTACCAGCTCATCTTCGGTCAATATATCTACCCCTAGGTCTTGCGCTTTTGTTAGCTTTGACCCAGCCTTTTCACCAGCGACCAAAAAGTCAGTTTTTACTGAGATACTGCCTGAGACTTTAGCGCCCAGTGCTTGTAATTCTGCTTTAGCTTCGTTGCGCCCCATTTGTGTCAAAGTGCCTGTTAAGACAAATATTTTATCTTTTAAGGGCTGTTGTTCTGCAGATTTCACTTCAATATCTGACCACGACATTATGCTTTCAAGCTCACTGACCACTTCAATGTTATGGTCTTGCTGAAAAAATTGTATAATATTTTTAGCAACAACCGCCCCAACATCAGGCACTTTTTGCAAAGTCTCTTCATTCGCTACTTTGATTGCAGGGAAGTTAAGAAAATAATTGGCTAAATTGGTTGCCGTGGTTTCACCTACTTCGCGAATACCGAGTGCATAAATAAATTTAGGCAATGTAGTAGTTCTTGCTTTTACTAGACCTGAAATTAAATTATCTGCCGATTTTTTACCCATACGAGCCATGGTACTCACGTCTAGTTCTGTTAACTTAAATAAGTCAGCAGGGGTTTTAATCAAGTTTTCGTCGACTAATTGCTCAACTAATTTATCGCCTAAACCATCTATATCGAGGGCTTTTCGTGACGAAAAATGTTTAATCGCTTCTTTACGTTGTGCGCCACAATATAAGCCCCCCGTACAACGTAGCACGGCTTCGCCTTCAGCCTTAACCACAGCAGAATCACATACTGGACAAGTTGTAGGAAAAACGATGTCACGAGAATTTTCAGGACGCTTTTGCAATTGAACACTGACAATTTGTGGAATGACATCACCCGCTCTTCTTATCGTAACAAAATCATTAATTTTGATACCTAAACGCTCAATCTCATCCTGATTATGTAAGGTCGCATTGCTGACGGTTACACCACCAACAAAAATAGGATTTAAACGCGCAACCGGAGTAATAGCCCCTGTTCGGCCAACTTGAAAATCAACATCAAGTAATTGTGTTGTCTCTTCCTGTGCCGGAAATTTATAAGCGGTTGCCCAGCGCGGCGCTCGAGCAACAAAGCCTAATTTTTTTTGCAGGGCTATATCATCAACTTTAAAAACCGTGCCATCTATTTCATAGCTTAAATTGTCACGTTCTTGCATGATATATTGATAAAAACTGGCGACTTCTGACGAATCACTCAGCAACTTAACTTCTGGGCACATAGGTAAACCCAATGTTTTTAACTGACAAAGACGTTGATAGTGTGAATTTTCTAACCACTGTTCGCCTAATGTTTGACTTGATGCTTGTTCAACATAACCAATACCATAGACATAAAAAGCTAAGTTGCGTTTAGCGGCTATTTTTGAGTCTAATTGGCGTAAACTACCTGCAGCTGCATTTCTTGGGTTTGCGAAAATCTTTTCACCTTTTTTTAGCGCACTAGCATTTAACGCATTAAAGCTGGCTTTGGGCATAAAAACTTCGCCGCGAACCTCTAATATGTCAGGGTAATTATCACCGGTTAATTTTAAAGGTATCGATTTGATCGTGCGAACATTTACCGTGATATTTTCACCAACAGCGCCATCCCCGCGCGTAGCTGCTTGCACTAAAACACCATTTTCGTAGCGTAAACTCACCGCTAAACCATCAAGTTTTGGCTCAGCACAGTATTTAATAGTTTCTTTAGAAAGCAAACGGTCTTTTACACGCTTAGCAAAAGCTTGCCATTCATCGCCAGAAAACACGTTATCAAGCGATAACATCGGTACTTGGTGTGTCACTTGACTGAAAGATTTTAACGCTTGCCCACCGACTTTTTGACTCGGTGAATCAAGTAATTTTAATTCTGGCTCTGCTGTTTCAATTGAAATAAGTTCTCGCATTAAGCGATCATATTCTGCATCAGGAACACTGGGTTCATCTAGGTCGTAATATTGATGATTTAATTGATTGATAAGTTGATGAAGCTCTTGTACTCGAGTCGCATTAGCAGGTGATGACATAAGAATGAATTACTTTTGAAAGAGTTTAAATTACAGGTTAATCAATAAATTAACCTGTCAGAGTTTGCTTAGTTTTAAGATGAGGCGATTAAATTTCTTCGCGTAAATTCGCGAATTTTACCCACATAATGTTGTTCTGTTTGTTTGGTCATAACATTACGTTTGTCATCTAATAATTGACCATTAAATTCTAAAGCGAGTTGCTTTGCTGCGTTGAGCATTTGCTCAAAGACAACGGAAGCATCACCCGCATTAGGTAACATCATAAAAAGGCTAATACCTTGTGTAGTAAAGCTTTCCATATTGTCGAGGTCAAATGTTCCTGGTTTCATGATGTTTGCTAAACTAAAAGTAACTTTACCATTTCCAGCATTATCTTGATGGCGATGAAAGATGTTCATCTCTCCGTATTTCATACCCAAGGTTAATAATGTCGGTAAAAGTGCGGCACCTGACATTTGCTGTTTTTCAGGCATAACCACTGAAATAACAAGTACTTCAGGTTCAACTTCCACTTTTTTATGCTGAGGGATTATCGATTCTTTTTTGGCTGCGCTTTTACTTTCCTTGCTTTCGCTGCCAAAATTTATCTCTATTTGGTCTCGCTTAACAGGCGCTTTTTCAGTAAAACGCGCCGACGTTTTCAATGGTTGTTTAGCTGATGTTATCGGTGTTTGATAGACAGGTGTTTCAATTCTCTCAATAACAGCCGCTTCTTTGGCGGTAACCGAGCCAAATAATGATGCATCATGATCACGTAAATCAGCACTGTTATTATCTTTTTTAGCAGAAGTTTCATCAAAAGAAGACATGTCCCCCAAACTTGGTTCATCATCTTCGGCACTAAATTCGCGATATGATGTAGCTTGTTCTTCATATTCAGCTGTCGATGGCATAGGCATCTCTTCATCATATGATTGAGCACCAAGTGAGTTTTCAACAACTCTTGGTTTACTAACACCATCTTGATCAAAGCCTGAGCCATCAAAACCTCGGTTATTAGGCTCAACTTTTTCAGCTTTTGCTTTAAGCTTATAAGGGTTTTTATTTTTTCTTATGGTCCAAAAACCATGAACAAATATTGCCGTGATAACCACAGCACTGATAACAATCAATGCAGTTCTGAAATTATATTCCATCGGATAGCCTTTTATTATTCTATTTTCAGCTTTGTTTAGCTTTACTTAATTTTGTACTTATTCTAATTCAGCCATAGCGATTGCTTCATCAATATCTACAGCTACCATTTTTGATACGCCCGGTTCAAACATAGTAACACCGGTTAACTGACTCGCCATTTCCATCGCTATTTTATTATGGCTGATATAAATAAACTGTACAGTTTGCGACATCTCTCGCACCAAGTTACAAAAACGACTAACGTTAGCATCATCAAGAGGCGCATCGACTTCATCAAGCATACAAAATGGTGCAGGATTTAACCTAAAAATTGCGAACACTAATGATAATGCGGTCAGCGCTTTTTCGCCACCAGATAATAAGTGAATAGTGCTATTTTTTTTACCTGGCGGTCTAGCCATAATAGTAACACCCGTTTCAAGCATATCATCATCTGTTAAGGCTAAATAGGCACTACCACCACCAAACACCTTAGGAAATAATGCTTTAAGATCACTATTAATTTTTTCAAAGGTATTTTTAAATTTGTGACGGCTTTCTTTATCTATCTTAGCAATGGCTAATTCTAACGTATTAATCGCTTGGGTTAAATCTTCATCTTGTTGATCAAGATAGGTCTTTCGCTCAAATTGTATTTGATATTCATTAATAGCTGCAAGATTTATTGCCCCTAAACGATTAATATCTTTACCTAAGTTAACAATATGAGCCTGCCATAAAGGCTCTTTTGCCTGATCTGGCATAGCGGTTTGCACCGCCAATAAATTCTGTTGCATTTCATTAAGTTGCTCGAGTGCCGCATCAGCACGTAAACGATAACTTTCTGCGGTTAAATGAACAGCATTAATTTGCTCTTTCTTACTATTAATATTTCTAGTTAGTTGCTGAACTTTTGATTCTGCATCACTAATCAGTGTTTTAGAGTCTGTTGTATCATGCTGTATCTTTGCTATTTTTCCATCAAGTTCCGCAACGTCTATTAACCATGCTTGTAACTTTTGTTCATCAACTTGCAACGGCGATGCGCACTCTTCAACGATTTCTTGATGCATGCGTTGTTGTTTGGTGAGTTGTTGAATACTTTCTTGCGCACGAACTAATGATAATTGGCCTTGAGTTTGCTCATGATTCAATTTTTCAATCATTAACGCTTGCTGATGTTTTTGTTGATGGAACCTTTGGCTACTTTCTTGACTGTCTTGAATTTTTCTTTGTAAACTCTCTTGTGCACTGCTGATATGCATAAGCTGTTCGGCATCATGCTTTGGTAATTTTGTAAGCGCATCTTCTTGTACTGATAATAATTTTTTGTTTTGGCTCAGTAAACTTTCTAGCGTTGTTAGCTCTTGTTGATAAAGGGTACTTTGTTTATCGCGTTGCTCTGCCGCTTGTTTAGCCAAAGCAATTTTTTGCTGTAAAGCCTGAACTTGATAAGTAGATTGTTCGATTGCCGTTTTAAGTGCCTTAGCGTCACTCACAAATTGTTCTTTGCTTTTTATCAGCTGACTTTCTTTATCTTGGCATTCTTGAATACTGAGTGTTAATCCAGTCACTTTTTCTGAGGTCTGGCTGATATTATCCGTTAACTGTAGCAAGGCATCAAAATTTTCAGCGCTTCCTTTTCGCAGAAAATACCGACTTAACCAAGTACCATCTTTACAAATAACTGACTGATGATCAGCAAGCGTTAACATTATCTGTTGCGCTTGTTGGTAATCTCGGGCAATAAAAATATTATTTAGCAAGGCCGTTATTGCCGGTAAGCCTTTAACTTGTTCGGCCAATGTGCCGCTTGTTACTTTCACTGAACGAGTCGCGCTAGTCTTGTTTATTTGTTGATCAAGTACTAAAAATAGTGGTTCAATGGTGACTTCTGTGGGGAAATATTCAACCAACTCGCCTTGTAACCAATGATGTAATACTAATTCGACACTTGCCTGCCAGGCTGTTTCTACGGTTAATAATTGAAAAACAGCGCCAAGAACTTTTTGCCCGCGCACACTTAACCATTCTTTTTGCTTAATGCGCCAACCTGCTTGTTGATTTTGTTGTGTCAGTAACTGCTGTAAATAAAGCTTTAATGCTGCTATTTCACCACTGTACTGTGCTTGCTGCTTCGAGGCTAGGCTGATTTGGGTAACGAGTACGAGTTGGTTTGATTCATTATCTTTATATTGTTTTAGTAAAGATTGCTGGTGTTTTTCTTGCTTAAGTAGCTTATTTCCAAGCTCAGCAGTACTCTCGACATTTTCGCTGAAGCTCTCTTTGGTTAAATTCGCCAATAAATGTGTTAATGATTGTTGGCGCTGCTGCTGCTGACTTATCTGCTCGCTTAACTGAGAGATTCGCTGATTAACACTCAGCTGTTGATCATTTGTATCTTGATGTTGGCGTTGTAAAGCTTGCCATTGCTGATGCTCATTTCGCTGCTGTTCAATATAGCCTTCTAACTGAATTTGACTCTCAAGCAGTTGCTGCTCTATGAGTTCAAGTTCAGGTACGTGTTCGGTAATTTTTAAAGTGCTTTTTTGGAGCTGTTCTTGCTCGGCTAGCACCAATTGTTGCGCATTAATCAGCTGTTGCTGGGTAACACTGTTATCGTGTTGGGCTTTCTGTTTTTGTTGCTTTAAATGTTTGATGTTTTGTTCTGCACGAGCAATATCATTACTTAATAGTAATTTTTGTTGATGTAGCTCACCGCTAGACTCTCCGCCTATGGTCACTTTTTGTTTAGCATCAAACAACTGGATATCGATTTTTTTCTGTTCAACAATCAAAGCTTCTATTTCTGTTTGATATTGACTTACTTGTTGTTTTTGCTCGTTAGCTTGTTGATCAAATTTTTGCCATTTTAAAACAGTCAACTCAGCTCTATATTTACGCTCTCTAGTTTTTAACGTTTTAAAACGCTTAGCGGCTTCTGCCTGTTGATGCAGTTTGTCGATTTGTAAACCAAGCTCTACACGTATATCGTTTAAACGTTCAAGGTTTTCTCGCGTATGTCTGATTCTATTTTCAGTGTCTCTGCGGCGTTCTTTATATTTAGAAATACCCGCGGCTTCTTCAATAAAAACACGTAACTCTTGCGGCTTAGATTCAATAAGTTTTGAGATAGTACCTTGCTCAATAATCGCATAACTGCGAGGACCAAGACCGGTACCCAGGAAAATATCGGTGATATCTCGACGGCGGCATTTACTACCGTTTAAATAATATGTATTTTGACTATCTCGATTTATAACGCGTCGAATAGAAACTTGATTACGATCGGCCATATTGCCTTGTATGCGACCATCAATATTATCGAATAACAATTCAACAGATGCTTGTCCGACCGGCTTGCGTGTTGCTGCGCCATTAAAAATCACATCGGTCATGGCATCACCACGCAAATTTTTCGCTGAACTTTCACCAAGTACCCAACGAACAGCGTCAATGATATTCGATTTTCCACAACCGTTTGGCCCAACAATAGCTGTCATTCTTTGTTCAAATGGCACTTTAGTCGGGTCAACAAATGATTTAAAACCAGCAAGTTTTATATGCTTTAAACGCATAAAACACAGAAACCTTTTATTGTTATACTTTGATAATACTCAGCAATAAAATTTTACCAGAGTTATCTATATTTTGTAACATGAAACATCTGTTCAATTTATCAATTTATTTTATAATCACAGTTAAAGAAAGCATGTAAGGATAAAAATCAGCCAATGAATACAATTATTAATCAACCGTTAGCTAACAGTGGTGCCGGATATTTTATTAAGGGCTTTGAATTAATCAGAGAAAAAGGTATTCGCCGTTTTGTGTTTATACCTCTACTGGTTAATTTAGTATTATTTAGTGTCGCCTTTTATGGTCTATTTTTAGAACTTGATACCTATATGACTATGCTCGATAACTGGCTTCCTGATTGGCTGTCTTGGTTAAGTGCTTTCTTATGGCCAGTCGCTTTATTATTTTTGTTAGTGATGTTTTCTTTTATATTTAGCTCAGTCGCCAACTGGATTGCCGCACCTTTTAATGGTTTGCTATCAGAAAAGATGGAATTATTGCTCTGTGGTAAAACAATACCACCCGCTTCAACCCTCGATGTTATAAAAGATGTACCACGAACGTTATCAAGGGAATGGTGTAAATTACGTTACTATTTACCGCGCGCTATTGGTTTTTTTATTCTTTATTGGATACTGCCGGTTATAGGACAAATATTTTGGTTTTTATTTTTAGCTTGGATGATGGCCGTTCAATATAAAGACTATCCTTTTGATAATCATAAAATTGACTTTAATGAAATGCGTTACGCACTCAAACAAAAGCAAGGATTAAGTTATAGCTTTGGTATCACAACGGCAGTATTTTCAATGATCCCTATTATTAATCTAGTGGTCATGCCTGTCGCTATATGTGGTGCAACCGCGCTATGGGTTGATCATTACAGAAATGACTTTGTTGATACCTAATGAACTTTCGAGATGATTTTGTTGACCGTTCATGTTAATTAATTATTAATCAGTTAGTTAGCGTTATTTATACGATTAGGTACTTATTACCGCTATTATTATTTGTTATTTAAACAATGCCTTATATAGCGGTAATGATTAGATTATTAACAATATTCTTGATAATTACCTAGCAACACACTAGATTTAGCTAAGCCCGTTAAAGGATCAAATATTATGTTTAACCTAAGTACCGTAAATTTATCAAGTCGATTAGCTTGTTCCTTGAAAACACTATTAGTCGCTTTTATGTTGATAAACGTCAACCTTGCTATCGCAGAAGAAACAGCAATGGTGACCATACCGGCCATGAGTGATGCGCGAGTTTTTGCTGAATTTACCGATGAGACACCTGCGGTTATAAACTATTTTACAAGAAGTACCGAAGAGGAAGTTATCCAGTTTTATCAAAAAGAATATGGGCAAGCGTTAAACCAAGAAAGGAAACGTGGCCGTTTAACGCTAAACTTTAACCAAAAACAACATAGCATCCGAGTTGTTATTTCACAGCAAAACAAGCTACGACAAGTTGATGTGATCGTTGAAGAAAACAGCAATAAATAATATATACATCACAAAATCACATAAAAAAACGCCACGTTAATAAATGTTAACGTGGCGTTTTTATTTTATCATTTTAGTTGAATGTTATTTAGCTTTTAAGACACCGTCAATAGTGCCTTGCGCTAAACCATGATAACCAGGACGCGCTTTTTCATAGACATTAAGTGCCCAAGCTTTACCTGCAGGTGTCTCAGCTAACGCTTTATAAAGCGGTACAATTAACTTACGACGACCGATAGCAATTAGATATTTTGACATCGCAGGGTAAACAGTATCGTAACCGGTTCTTAATGCTAATAAGTACCAAGCATGTGCAATTTCAGCATTAGTACTGGCGGTAAGGTTAAACGCTTTATCGAGTGCGCTCATCCGCTCAGTCGGTAATGTTACCGGCAAGTTATTAATAAAATGCAGCCATTCATGCAAGGTCCATGCTTTAGTTGGTAATTGCGCTAACGTTATTTTATCACTTAACAGACTATTAATTTGACCGTCGATAGTGGTAAATGCACTTGATGTAGGCTGCGGCGCATAACTAGGTAGTCCTTGTTCATAAATCCATTCATTAACTTCTTTATCGCTGACAATATTTGGATATTTATCAGTAAGATTTTTTTTCAAATAAATAACAAAATTGGCAGTACCTAAACTTTCAAAGGCATGGCTGTTGAAGTAATCTAAAATAAAAGTATCAAATTTATCTCGACCAAATTTAGCCTCTAAAAACATTAAAAACAACTGACCTTTCACATAGGGAACACCTGAGAATGCGTCATCAGGATCACGTCCTTTAAGGTCGATATAAAGTTGAGTATCACCCGGCGCTAATTCAGCAATTTCATAATTTAAACTTTGTGCACCAAGCGCTTGTTCCATAACAGCTCGGTCTTCACCAAATACCGCTTCCATAATACGATTTTCAACATAACTGGTAAAACCTTCGTTTAACCATAAGTCACGCCAACTTTCATTAGTCACTAAGTTACCCGACCAAGAATGAGCGAGTTCATGAGCAATTAAATTGACTAAGCTTTTATCACCAGCAATAACTGTTGGGGTAATAAAAGACAAACGTGGGTTTTCCATACCACCAAAAGGAAAACTAGGCGGTAATATCAGTAAGTCATAACGTCCCCAACGATAAGGACCAAAGATTTTTTCTGACTCATCAATCATCGCTTGTGTATCGTCAAACTCACTAACCGCTGCATCTAAAATGCTGGCTTCAGCATAAATACCCGTTTGCTTGCTCATCGCTTTAAATTCTAAATCGCCGACACTAATTGCAATTAAATATGGAGGGATTGCTTGCGGCATACTAAAAAAGTAATCGCCGTCACGAGCGGTATTAGGTTCGTTATTTGCACTCATTACCGCTAATAAATTATCAGGCGTAGTAATACGAGCGGTATAAGTTACGCGAACACTAGGTGTGTCTTGCACAGGTATCCATGAACGTGCGTGAATCGCTTGATTTTGACTAAATAGGAAAGGATACTTTTTCCCTGCCGTTTGTTCAGCTGACAACCATTGCAAACCTGATGCTTTTTCAGTTGATTGGTAATAAACACGAATTTTTTGTGCTTTAAAAGTATTGTTTATGGTGAGTTTTGAACCTAACACGTTATCACGATTAGCCAGTGTGAAACTTACCCCACGCCATTGTCCTGCTTCAGTTTGAGCCATTACACGGTCAATGATTAAATCTCGGGTATCGAGAATAATCGGCTGCGAAGTTTTACTTAACCACTCTAACGATAATTCTGCAAAACCAGCGAGTGATTTTTCATCAAAATTAACCGCTAGATCTAAATAGATGTGGGTTGTTTTTACTTGGTCGTAATTAGCATAGGTGTATGCGTCATTGGTTTTTGCCAAACTTGTAAAGCTCGATAAAACCAATAGTGCAAATAAAGACTTAAACAATGGTCGCATTATGGAAGATCCAATAAAAAAATAGGCTGATAGATTAAGATAACCTACCAGCCTATTCAACTGATTCTTTATAAAATAATTTTTTTGCAGTACATTCGTCTTTACGGTTGTTCCATTCTAATAACAACACGTCTGTTTTGTGCACGACCAATAACGGTATTGTTAGCAGCAATGTGACGCTTTTCGCCATAACCTTTTGCTTCAATTCGACTAGGGTCAATACCACTCTTAACAAAATGCTCTCGAATCGTGTTTGCTCGGCGGTTTGATATTTTCAAGTTATCATTTCTGCCACCATAACTGTCAGTATAACCGTCAATAAGCACCAACTCTAAGTTTTGATCTAAAGCAAGGTACTCTGCGATCATCGTTAAACGCTTTTTAGATGATTTGGTTAAGCTATCACCACCAAATTGATAATTTAATACCGTATAAGAAATATCATCAAAATTGTAATTAAGTAAGTTACTGACACAACCAATAAATTCTTGATAGGCACGGTTAAACTTAGCCGTTGATATACCAACAGAAATAAGATCGTTGTCGCTATACCAATCGTTATAGTAAAACGTGGGGTTCATGCCCTGCTCTAATTCATTAAGCATATTCCAAGCAACCTTTTTCGGTAGACTTGGCGCAAACTGCTTATGAAGTTTCATATTGGCAAGAGTTCGACCATTTTTTCCAGGGCGCCAATTAGGCGCAACAGAACGAACTTCTGCTAATGAATAAGTATCAGGTAAACGCATCATATCGAGTTCAAATTCCATATTCATTTTACGGTTTGCCGTACTGTAGAATTTTGCTTCACCATAATTAGGTATTTGGTGTGATAAGGTGCACTCTAGCCTTGAGTTATTAGTTAACTGCCAATTAGCGTGTTCTAAGTCAGCACCATACTGACGAATACCAGCATTAGCTTGGCTAACAAATACGCATAATAATAATGTGATGATAGTTTTTTTCATAAAATATTTATCTTTTATCCTGCCACGTATCTGTTATCGACCCAATATTCTATAACTTTAGCAGTTATCAGCAATATTTTCATAACTTTAAAGCTTCATCATAGCGTTCGCATAGAGTTTACATTTTTTTTCTGCGATAATTTACTCCTTGAAATTGAATGCTAACTTAAAAAAGATGTAAACATGAGTATAAATCCTGATACTAAAAATAAGAGTTCTGCTGATAAAAATATTAAAAGTGCTTTTGCACAGCGCTTTAGAGGTTATTTCCCAGTAGTCATCGATGTTGAAACAGCAGGTTTCAATTCACAAACTGATGCTTTACTGGAAATAGCAGCGACAACTTTATCGCTAGATGAAAGTACAGGTCAATTCTCTCTTGATGAAACAATTCACTTTAACGTAGAACCTTTTGAAGGCGCCAATTTAGAGCAAGCGGCATTAGAGTTCACCGGCATAGACCCAACAAACCCATTACGTGGTGCTGTTGATGAACACAAAGCGTTAACAGAGATTTTTAAGTTAATTAGAAAAAAGATGAAAATTGCCGGCTGCCAGCGTGCCGTTATGGTTGCTCATAATTCCGCTTTTGATTTGGGATTTGTCAATGCAGCCGTAGAACGTTGTTTGATAAAGCGATCACCCTTTCATCCTTTTGTTAGCTTTGATACCACAACATTATCTGGTTTAGCGCTTGGACAAACTGTTCTTGCAAAAGCCTGTTTAGCGGCAGGGTTAGACTTCAATAATAGTGAAGCTCATTCGGCATTATACGATACCGAAAAAACCGCTGAACTTTTTTGTTTTATCGTTAATAAATGGCAAAAAATGGGTGGTTGGCCCCTAGCAATAGTCGATGAAGAACAACAAGAGAGTGATACACCGGCAAGCGATTAAAATAATTTAGCTGAGCTACTGCGGTTATTATGTCGGCACAATAGATTTCTAACCGCTAAAACAATCAAAGTGAATGCAAAAAATTGAAAGAGTGAATTTTTGGTGACCATCAGGGTAAATACCCCAATAGCGTTGTAAATATAGGGTAAATATTCATAGAAGAGTTCAGGTATTTTATTTTTTATACCGAGTTTTTTTTGTTTATCGAGTCTTCGACAAGCCGAACGAGTAACTAATGTAACACAAGCAGCACTATAAAATAGCGCCGCAGAAATAAGCATAGGCCATGTCATATTAAAGGTAAGTAAATAACCACTTACAATAAAATACGCGAACGGTAAGTTCTCATAAAGCGTCTTAGGTACAAACAAAACGATTCCAGAAATCAATAAGGTGATAAATTAAGTGTAGGTTGATTTTCAACTTTTGATTGGCTTAATTTTAAACACTGTCACTTTCTATTATTTACCCTCTCAATGAAGCCACCGTCATCCTGATATTAAAATACAACGAGGAAAGACACCGTCATCCTGAACTTGTTTCAGGAGCTAGTGCTTAGATACTGAAATAAATTCAGCATGACGATCTCAAGAGCCAGTTCTTAAATACGTAAATACAACCCACAAAGACACCGTCATCCTGAACTTGTTTCAGGATCTAGTGCTTTAGATACTGAAATAAATTCAGCATGACGATCTCAAGGGCCAGTACTTATATACTTAAGTACTGAAATACTACTCACAAAGACAACGTCATCCTGATATTGAAATACAACTAGCAAAGACACCGTCATCCTGAATTTATTTCAGGATCTAGTGCTTTAGATACTGAAATAAATTCAGCATGACGATCTCAAGGGCCAGTACTTATATACTTAAGTACTGAAATACTACTCACAAAGACAACGTCATCCTGAACTTGTTTCAGGATCTCGTTGTTGACAAAACAAAAAACAGATACTGAAATAAATTCAGTATGACGATCTCAAGAGCCTGTATTTATATACTGAAATACAACTAACAAAGACACCGTCATCCTGAACTTGTTTCAGGATCTCGTTGTTGACAAAACAAAAACAGATACTGAAATAAATTCAGCATGACGGGATTGAACATCGTCACTCTTTGCCATCCTTGGCACCGTGACATACCGTTCTTCCTGAACATCGTCACTCTTTGCCATCCTTGGCACCGTGACATACCGTTCTTCCTGAACATCGTCACTCTTTGCCATCCTTGGCACCGTGACATACCGTTCTTCCTGAACATAAAAAAACCGCAATTAAGCGGTTTTTTATTACTTTTAATAATTACATCGGCTAACTAAAGCCTAAGTTATTATATTAAAGCTTGTCAGCATTGTTAGCTAAGTAAGATGCAACGCCTTCAGGAGAAGCAGTCATACCTTTATCACCTTTGTTCCAGCCAGCTGGACAAACTTCGCCGTGCTCTTGGTGGAATTGTAATGCGTCAACCATACGGATCATTTCGTCAACGTCACGACCTAATGGTAAATCATTAATTACTTGATGACGTACATTGCCTTCTTCATCAATTAAGAAAGAACCACGAAATGCAACACCCGCTTCAGGATGTTCAACATCGTACGCTTTACAGATTTCATGTTTTGTATCAGCAACTAAAGTATATTGTACTGGGCCAATACCGCCTTCGTTTACTGGAGTGTTACGCCATGCGTTATGAGAAAATTGTGAATCGATAGAAACACCAATAACTTCAACACCACGGCTTTTGAATTCTTCCATACGGTGATCAAAAGCTAATAACTCAGACGGACAAACAAAAGTAAAATCTAGAGGGTAGAAAAACACTACGGCTTTTTTACCTTTAATTGCTGTCGATAACGTAAAGCTATCAACAATTTCGCCACTACCTAAAACTGCTGCTGCAGTAAAATCTGGTGCTGCACGGCCAACTAATACACTCATTCTATTCTCCAATATTTTTATTAAATTGATTTAAATCATAAAACTGACGTACATCTATTATTGAGACGATAAGGTGATTTTCAACTTATTTTCATCTTTTTTAATAAAAAATTTAACTAACGTCAGTTTCAAAAATGATACTAAGCTTTTTCTTCAGAATTATTTTTTTCTGCAGCTTCTTTGATCAAGGTTTGTAATTCACCTTGTTGGAACATTTCCATAATAATGTCACAACCACCGACTAATTCACCGTCAACCCATAATTGTGGGAATGTTGGCCAATCAGCATACTTTGGTAATTCGGCACGAATATCAGGATTTTGTAAAATATCAACATAAGCAAATTTTTCACCACACTGCATTAGTGCTTGTGATGCTTGTGAAGAAAAGCCACAGCTAGGCAATTTAGGAGAACCTTTCATATAAAGCAAAATAGTGTTTTCAGAAAGTTGTTCTTTGATACGTTCAATAGTTTCCATGGGATACCTCTAATTACGACCGAAAAAACCTCGATCTTTACAATATAAAATTTAATGTTTATTACTTTGATTAATGGAGTCTGACACTAAAATAATCAAGGTAATAAAGACTAAAAAGCACTTATTTAGTAGAATAAACAATAACAGGCTTGATATTTACACTGGCAAAACCTATATAAATGGGTACACTAGTCAGGCTTTAATAATACTTGACTAGTTTACTAGGTTTTAACTGGTTTTTAAATAAAAGCACACAACTTCTTTATTTTTGCGCAAAAATAAATTTGTATAACCCATTTCTGGAGAAACTAATGGCTATTGAATTACCCGCATTACCCTATGCACAAGATGCACTTGTACCACATATTTCAGCTGAAACACTTGAGTTTCACTACGGTAAGCATCACAACACTTATGTTGTAAAGCTTAATGGATTAATTGAAGGTACTGATTTTGAAGGCAAGTCTTTAGAAGACATCGTAAAGACTTCATCAGCAGGCATTTTCAATAATGCAGCACAAATTTGGAATCACACATTCTACTGGAACAGCTTAAGCCCTAACGGCGGCGGTGAACCAACAGGCGCTTTGGCTGATGCAATCAATGCAAGCTTTGGTTCTTTCGCTGAATTTAAAACAAAATTTACTGATAGTGCAATCAACAACTTTGGTTCAAGCTGGACATGGTTAGTGAAAAAAGCAGATGGTAGCCTTGCTATCGTTAACACTTCAAATGCTGCAACACCATTAACTGATGAGAGCGTTACACCGTTATTAACAGTGGATTTATGGGAACATGCTTACTACATTGATTACCGTAATCTTCGTCCAAGCTACATGGCTGGTTTTTGGGCATTAGCTAACTGGGATTTTGCTACGGCAAACTTCGCTTAATTTATATTCATTAAAGATTAATTTATTAACCTTTAAGTAAGAATTTTATTGAAAACCAGAGTACCTACTCTGGTTTTTTTATGCTTAAAATTCAATAAAAGTGTCCTTTTTCTTTTTAATTCAATATAAAAGATTTTTATATTTTCCTCTTTGCTTACAAAAAAATCTCTAATTATTCTCAACCTTAAAAAATACCGTCTAGACTTAATGGT
Organism: Colwellia sp. BRX8-5; assembly: GCF_014077325.1. Classification (NCBI taxonomy): domain Bacteria; kingdom Pseudomonadati; phylum Pseudomonadota; class Gammaproteobacteria; order Alteromonadales; family Colwelliaceae; genus Colwellia; species Colwellia sp. BRX8-5. The sequence goes on along the minus strand of NZ_JACGVR010000022.1, from coordinate 24,070 downwards.
AGACATATTCGTTTCAATGCAAAGTTTAGTGTCTTGTTGGGGCGAATATCGATAGTTTCTCGGTCTTATTTGAATGAGTTAAACAATATCGACTTTGTACTACGGTAAGTTTTTACTCATCTGCAAATTTTTTCCTTATGGAGGCAGTTATGAGTATTTTTCAGCATTATCAATCACGTTACGATGAAGCTAAAGAAGAGAACTTTAGTATTCAAGCATTTTTAGCTATTTGTCAAAAAGACAAACTTGCTTACGCCACCGCTTCTGAGCGCTTATTGAAGGCCATTGGCGAGCCTGAAATGATAGACACCTCAAATGAACCTACCTTAAGCCGTATATTTTCTAATCGGGTAATTGCTCGCTATCCTGCCTTTAAGGAATTTTATGGCATGGAAGAAGCTATAGAGCAGATTGTTGCCTACCTTAAGCATGCTTCACAAGGACTGGAAGAACAGAAACAAATACTCTATTTATTAGGGCCTGTGGGTGGAGGAAAATCATCATTAGCTGAAAAATTAAAAGCATTAATGCAGCAAGAGCCTATCTATGTGCTCAGTGCTAATGGCATAAGAAGCCCGGTAAATGACCACCCTTTTTGTTTATTCGACGCAAATGCAGATGGTAAGATATTAAAAAAAGAATATAAAATACCAGAACGTTATTTAAAGACCATTATGTCGCCTTGGGTGGCTAAAAGGCTGCATGAATATCAAGGTGATATTGCAAAATTTGAGGTGGTTAAGTTATATCCTTCAATTCTTGATCAAATAGCCATTGCAAAAACAGAGCCTGGCGACGATAACAATCAAGATATTTCAGCCCTGGTTGGTAAAGTTGATATTCGACAGTTAGAGCACTTTTCACAAAATGATCCTGATGCCTATAGCTATTCAGGCGCATTGTGTCGAGCGAATCAAGGCATGATGGAATTTGTCGAAATGTTCAAAGCCCCCATTAAAGTATTACATCCGTTGTTAACAGCAACACAAGAAGGTAACTATAATCCAACAGAAGGATTATCAGCCCTGCCCTTTAATGGCATTTTGCTTGCGCATTCTAATGAGTCAGAATGGCAAACCTTTAGAAATAACAAAAACAACGAAGCCTTTTTAGACCGCGTTTATATGGTCAAAGTCCCTTACTGCATGCGTGTTTCTGAAGAAGTAAAAATTTATAAAAAATTACTCGAAAACAGTGAATTAAAAAATGCACATTGTGCCCCAGATACGTTAGAAACCTTAGCGCAGTTTTCTGTACTATCACGTTTAAAAGATCCCGAGAACTCTAGTATTTATTCTAAAATGCGCGTTTATGACGGCGAAAGCTTAAAAGACACCGACCCAAAAGCTAAGTCGTATCAAGAATACCGTGATTATGCGGGCATGGATGAAGGTATGTCTGGGCTATCAACACGTTTTGCTTTTAAAATATTATCACGCGTTTTTAATTTTGATCATTTAGAAGTTGCCGCAAATCCAGTACATTTATTTTATGTACTCGAGCAACAAATTGAACGAGAGCAATTACCCCAAGAAACAGCCGAGCGATATTTAGAGTTCATTAAAGGTTACTTGTCAGCTCAATACATAGAATTTATTGGCAAGGAAATTCAAACGGCTTATTTAGAGTCTTATTCTGAATATGGACAAAATATCTTTGATCGCTATGTCACTTATGCTGATTTTTGGATACAAGACCAAGAGTATCGCGATGCTGAAACTGGACAGCTTTTCGACCGAGAAGCCTTAAATAATGAATTAGAAAAAGTAGAAAAGCCTGCTGGCATTAGTAACCCTAAAGATTTTCGTAATGAAATTGTCAATTTTGTATTACGTGCTAAAGCCAATAACAACGGTAAGAACCCCAACTGGACAAGTTACGAAAAACTGCGCACGGTTATTGAGAAAAAAATGTTCTCGAATACTGAAGATTTATTACCCGTTATTTCGTTTAACACTAAAACATCAAATGACGACCAGCAAAAACATGACGATTTTATAGAACGCATGATGAGTAAAGGTTATACAAAAAAACAAGTGCGGTTACTGTCAGAGTGGTATTTACGGGTAAGAAAGTCTTCTTAACTTGTACTTTATTGTTTTAAAAAGCCAATAAAGTAGGAGGATAATATGGCGAATTTTATTGATAGACGTTTAAATAGCAAAAACAAAAGCACGGTTAATCGCCAGCGCTTTATTAAACGCTATAAAAGCCAAATAAAGAAATCCGTTGAACAAGCGATTAATAAACGCAGTGTTACTGATGTTGATCGTGGTGAAGACATTACCATCACCAAAAAAGATTTATCTGAACCTGTTTTTCATCAGGGCAAAGGGGGTGTTAAAGATAGAGTTCACCCGGGTAATGACCAATTTTCAACCGGCGATCAAATCAAACGCCCTCCACAACAGCAAGGACAAGGTAGCGGTAAAGGTGATGCCAGTAACACTGGTGAGGGAGATGATGATTTTATTTTTTCTATTTCTAAAGATGAATATTTGAACTTACTTTTTGAAGATCTTGAATTGCCAAATTTAGAAAAGAACCAATTGGATACGTTAATTGATTATAAAACTGTTCGCTCGGGTTATTGTGCTGAAGGCGTCCCCTCAAATATAGATATTGTAAAATCGCTACAGGGATCAATAGCAAGACGTATTGCTATGACATCAACCAAGCGTAAAGAGTTAAAACTCCTTGAACTCGCCTTAGCGGCATTAATGGCTGATAAACATGATCATGTCCAAAAAATTAAAGACCTAAACAATCAGATCGACATGCTTAAAGGTAAAATCAGTAAAGTCCCTTTCATTGACACCTTTGATTTACGTTTTAGAAACTATGCAAAACAAGCCCTACCTACATCAAAGGCGGTGATGTTCTGTTTAATGGATGTTTCTGGCTCTATGGACCAAGCCACTAAAGATATTGCCAAACGATTTTATCTCTTATTGTATTTATTTCTCACCCGCACCTATAAAACGATTGATGTGGTCTATATTCGACACCACACGCAAGCAAAAGAGGTTGATGAAGAAGAGTTTTTTTATTCGCAAGAAACCGGCGGCACTATTGCTTCAAGTGCATTAGATTTAATGATTAAAATAATGGATGAGCGTTATAAGGAAAGCGAATGGAATATTTACGCCGCGCAGGCCTCTGATGGAGATAACTGGGCCGATGATTCTCCTCGTTGTCAAAAATTACTCACAGAGCATATTCTACCTAAAGCACGCTACTTTAGTTACATTGAAATATCACAACGACCTCATCAAACACTTTGGCAGCAATATCAAGAAATTGCAGCATATACAGAACATTTTGCAATACAACATATTAAAAGCATTGAAGATATTTATCCTGTTTTTAGAAAGCTTTTCAAGAAAAATCAGAGTAAAGCAGCCTAAGTTAATAACGGCAAAGGAGGCAAATAATGGACAAACGTAAACCCTTAAGTGACCAGTGTGACTGGAACTTTGATTTACTTGATCAATATCAAACTGAAATTGCACGGGTTGCAAAGCATTATCGATTGGAGACTTACGCCAACCAAATTGAAGTGATCACCGCAGAGCAAATGATGGATGCATACGCTAGTGTCGGTATGCCTATTGGATATAACCATTGGACATTTGGTAAAAAATTTATTCAAACAGAGCAAAACTATAAACGTGGTCAAATGGGATTAGCCTACGAAATTGTTATCAATTCTGATCCTTGTATTTCATATTTAATGGAAGAGAATTCTATGACCATGCAAGCACTCGTTATGGCACATGCTTGTTACGGACATAATTCTTTTTTTAAAGGTAATTATTTATTCCAAACCTGGACTGATGCGAGCTCAATAATTGACTACTTATTGTTTGCTAAAAACTACATTAGCGAATGTGAACAAAAATTTGGCATTAGTGAGGTTGAATCATGCTTAGATGCTTGTCATGCATTAATGAATCACGGTGTTGACCGCTACAAACGTCCACAAAAGATATCATTAGAGGAAGAGTTACAACGTCAAAATGACCGTGAAGCATATTTACAATCGCAGGTGAATACATTATGGCGAACATTACCGAAAAACAAAGATGATGCTAAGGATAAGAAACCGACATTTCCAAATGAACCGCAAGAAAACATTTTATATTTCATTGAAAAATATGCGCCCTTACTAAAACCATGGCAAAGAGAAATTGTACGCATTGTTCGAAAAATCTCGCAATACTTTTATCCGCAAAAACAAACACAAGTCATGAACGAGGGCTGGGCCTGCTTTTGGCATTACACACTGCTAAACCATTTATATGATGAAGGTCTAGTCACCGATAAGTTCATGATGGAATTTTTACATAACCATACCAATGTTGTCGCACAACCCAATTACAACAGTCCTCATTATTCTGGTATTAATCCTTATGCGTTAGGCTTTAATATGTTTATAGATATTAGAAGAATATGTGAACACCCAACAGAAGAAGATAAACGATGGTTTCCAGAAATAGCCAATAGTAATTGGTTAGATACTTTACATTTTGCCATGAAAAATTTCAAAGATGAAAGCTTCATTAGTCAATATTTATCACCAAAACTAATGCGCGATTTCAAGTTATTTTATTTACACGATGATGAAAAAGAAAATTTTATTGACGTGGCAGCTATTCACAATGAAAGTGGCTACAAAAAAGTAAGAAGCGCGTTATCTGAACAGTATAATTTGAGTAATCTAGAGGTTAATATTCAGGTAACAAATGCTGATGTTGATGGTGACCGATCGCTAACATTGAAATATACACCACACCAAAATGTTCCGCTAGACGATTCAAAAGATGAAGTGATGAAACATTTATATACCTTATGGCAATTTGACGTGCGGTTAGTACAGAACAATGAAGAGGAGGATGAAGAAGTTATTGCACAATATCCAGAATGAGAGAGCAGTGAAGATAATTAAAAGGCAAGTTAACCCTTGCCTTTTAATCACTATAGATAATTTATTCAGATAGCTCTTTTAATACGTCATCTTTAAGTTCTAGCCAAAGCTTACCTGACTCGATACCATATTTACGTACGGCAAATATAGACTCATCAAACTTATCTTCGCTAGCTAATTCAATTAATTTCTTATAATAGACTCGAGATATCTCACGACCTTTAGGATGAGAAAAATATAAAGTACCTAGACGAGAATATAAGCCTCTAAAGCCATTTAAGATTAATAAATAGATAGAATTTCCAGAGGCAACCACCAACTCTTTATTTAATCGATAATCAAACTCGGCAAAGGCTTCTCCGTTATCTTCTACATCTTCATAAGCTTTAATGAGCTCAATCACTTTTTCAGCATTATTTTTAATCGCGCCACGAATATAAATGGCGCTAATATTTGTCCGAGCTGACATTAAATTGTCAACCAGATCAGGTATGCCTTCTTGATCGAGTTGAGCCAAGGTTTCAAGAATATTTAAACTAGAGGTTTCCCAAAAGTTATTCACTTTGGTGGGTTTACCGTGCTTAATAGTCAACCAGCCATCTCGTGCTAAGCGCTGTAAAACTTCACGTAATGTTGTACGCGTAACACCAATGAGTTCAGATAACTCTCGTTCAGCCGGAAGTATAGAACCGGGGGGGAAACCACCGTTCCAAATAGACTCAACAATATATTGCTCTGCAAACCCTGCTGGGCTATGTGCTTTGATAACCATACTGCTCCACACAATATCTTAATCTTAAAATTTTAACTGATTGTACCAGAACATCTATTTGGCACAAGCGGATAAATTCGACGTTACTGTCAACGTTGGTCACTTATGTGGATACTCAGTGGCAACCTCACACTATATTTTGTGAAAAACAACAGAGTTAACCCCTGTTTATTAGCGGCTGTAGAGAGATAAGCCTTTAATTTATGAATAATAAATAATTTTATTTGTAGATAAAGTCAGTAAGTCAAAATGAAATTTACTATTTTATTTTTAAGTCAATACTGAACTAGCGTCTAAAAAACTATTAATATTTAAAGCTAATGCCTAATAAGAAGCGATGAGTTAAGTCACGAAAGCACCCCCTAATAAATTTTTATCTTATTAAAGTACTTATTATGCATAAACATCGATTAACTCAATAATTTAGCAATATTAACATGCTATATTCTGCGAAATAGCATGACAAATCTAGAATTAGCTTACTCATTGTGAATTTATAGCTCAATCGATGGTGTTTAACGCGGGGCTAAAGTGTGTATTTATAAAGGCAATATTTAATTTAATACTGCAGAGTCGAAGCATTTCAAGCAAAACGGCAATTCAATAAATATCACTGCGGCTAAGTTATTAAATAATATAAAGGACTCATGCCTTATATTCTCAGAAGAAAAGGCCACGATTACGCTATAAAGATAGATTATTTACAAGCTTTTCAATGGTACTTAAACTACTATGCATTTTTTATCAAAATAACAGAAACAAGATCCATTCAAGGCGAGACACAATTCGTCATATACTTAAAATAAACAGGTCAATTATGCAACAATCCTTCATGAGTGCATTTTATAAAAACTTTCTTGGCAACTCGCCTGAGTGGTACAAGCTGGCAATTATCTCATTCTTAGTGATTAACCCTATCCTCTTTTTCTATGTTGACCCCTATATTGCAGGTTGGGCATTAGTCATAGAGTTTATATTCACTTTAGCAATGGCATTAAAATGTTACCCGCTGCAACCCGGCGGTTTATTAACGATTGAAGCTATTGCCATAGGGATGACTTCACCCGCTCATGTAAAACATGAATTAATGATTAACTTCGAAGTACTTCTGCTGCTGATTTTTATGGTTGCTGGAATATATTTCATGAAGAGTTTGTTGCTCTTTTTGTTCACGAAAATAGTCACTAAGATCCGTTCAAAAATAGTGGTGTCATTATTATTCTGTTTTTCAGGGGCATTTTTATCAGCATTTTTAGATGCATTAACCGTCATTGCGGTAATAATCAGCGTTGGCCTAGGTTTTTATTCTGTCTATCATAAAGCTGCCTCTATAGGTGAAGACCATCCCCATGACAATCCCGATGATGATGATATAAAAAGCGATTTACAAAGCTTTAGAGGATATTTACGTAACCTATTGATGCACGCAGGTGTTGGTACAGCTTTAGGTGGTGTATGCACTATCGTGGGCGAACCACAAAATTTGATTATTGGTCAGCAAGCCGGTTGGGATTTCATTGAATTCACCATTCGGATGTCACCCGTTACTATTCCTGTATTTGTTTCAGGTTTAATCACATGTGCTTTATTAGAAAAGTTCAAATGGTTTGGTTATGGTTTTGCCCTGCCAGAAAATGTTTATCAAATATTACGTGACTTCGACATTGAAGAAAGTAAAAAACGCAATAAAAGTGATAATGTAAAATTAGTCGTGCAAGGATTAATCGCCGTTTGGTTGATTGTTGGTTTAGCATTACATTTAGCGCCAGTTGGCTTAATTGGTTTATCCGTTATTATACTTGCAACGGTTTTCACAGGTGTAACTGAAGAACATCAAATTGGTCATGCTTTTGAAGAAGCATTACCTTTTACCGCGCTATTAGTGGTTTTTTTGTCCATCGTTGCCGTTATTGTTGACCAACAATTATTTACGCCCGTCATCACTTGGGTATTAACTTTTGAAGGTAACATGCAATTAGTCATGTTTTATTTAGCTAATGGCCTATTATCTATGGTCAGTGACAACGTATTTGTTGGCACGGTATACATTACTGAAATTGAAAAAGCACTTTCTTCAGGAATAATAAGCCGTGACCAATTTGATTTACTTGCTGTTGCTATTAACACAGGCACTAACTTGCCGAGTGTTGCTACGCCAAATGGCCAAGCTGCGTTTTTATTCCTATTAACTTCAGCGCTTGCTCCCTTAGTTAGATTGTCATATGGCCGTATGGTTATTATGGCTTTCCCTTATACTATCGTATTGACCATTATTGGTTTACTTGCTATTTCTTCAGGTCATTTGGAGCAATCGACACAAGATTTTTATGAATCGGGTTTAATTCAGCATCACATGACTGAAGGTGGGGCGTCATCTTCACAAGAACACTAAAGTTAACATATAGTAGTTTTACTGTTAACTTGTATCAATAAAGCGCCCTTATGGCGCTTTATTTATACTAATGATAAAAGTCATTTTTGTGCAACAAACTAAGTGCTAGCAACTATCACGCTAATGTCACTATCACATCAATTTAAGTGTCAATATGTGATGATGTCTATAGTTAACTAGATAACAATCTAAAATAACAACATTGAACATGATTAAGGAAAACTTTTGAAATTTTTAAGTGATTTATCGGTAAACACTCGCGCTTGGCAATTACTTAGCCTAACCGTTTTTGGTTTAGAATTATCGGCTCTTTATTTTCAATACGTAATGGGCTTAGCTCCTTGCATTATGTGTATTTACCAACGTACAGCACTATGGGGAATATTCTTTGCTGGCATAGTTGGCAGCATGGGCAATAAAAATACTCTCTTACGCTCAGTCGCATTGACACTCTGGGGTGTTAGCGCTATATGGGGGTTATTGATTGCCATTGAGCACGTTGAAATTCAATCAGCTACATTATCATTTCTCTATAGTTGTGAGTTTGTACCTAACTTCCCAAGTTGGGCCCCTTTACACAAATGGTTACCTTCTTTGTTTGAAGCAACAGGAGATTGTGGTGACATAAATTGGCAATTCTTCGGTTATACTATGCCACAAATGATGATTGTTGTTTTTGGTGGTTTTACTGCTGCGCTAGTGGTAATTGTATTAGCTCAACTGATCAATAAAAAATCACTGTGATCATTTAAAATGTCGATTTACTCGCTGCTTTTAATAAAGGGTCACAGAACACAGTAGTCAAATTATAAGGCCTTTAATGGCCTAACTAATCTCATTGTATTAAACAATAGCCTCACAATGGGGCACTTACTGCTTAAGTGATAAAATCATGTCTATATTACTCACTGTTATCGTATCAACATTTCTTGCTGGTTTGGCTATGCCACTTGGTGCTGCCCTTGCCTGCTTCGAAAAAATTGGCAATGACTGGCTTGAACAAGAGCTCAGACATAGCGTTATGGCTTTTGGTGGCGGAGCGCTGTTGTCGGCAGTTGCCTTAGTATTAGTACCTGAAGGAATGGGAAATCTTGATATATTACCCGCATGCATTTGGTTTATTGTTGGCGGGCTTAGCTTTATGGCACTAGATATTTATCTTAAAAAAATAGATACACCTGCCAGTCAACTAGCAGCAATGCTTGCTGATTTCATTCCAGAATCAATAGCACTTGGAGCAGCATTCGCAACAGGAAGTAGTAGTGCATATTTGCTAGCTGGTTTAATTGCCTTACAAAACTTACCTGAAGGATTTAGCGCTTATCGTGAGTTAAGTGCATCTTCAAGTTATAAACCGCAAAAAATTATCATGGTCTTTGCTTTAATGGCAATACTTGGGCCTATCGCCGCAGTTTCTGGCTATTTATGGCTATCTGAGTCCCCCAAGATTATTGGCGCGGTTATGCTTTTCGCTTCAGGCGGAATTCTTTATTCAATATTTCAAGATTTGGCACCACAAGTAAAATTAGAAAATCATTGGGCTCCACCGATGGGCGCTGTGTTAGGCTTTACTCTTGGCATGTTGGGGCTAATGTTAACGGCAGCATAAATCATAATGGCGTTATAATAGAAGCATAATTTGCCATTACATTTATGCTAGGTAATTAAGATAAAGGGGCTAAAATTTAGCCCCTTATTTTTGTTATAACAAAAATAAATAGCAAACAATTGCTATTAAACAAGACAAGATAAAACTTAATATTGCCCCTTCTTTCACCATATCTTTAATTTCAAGTTCACCAGTACCATAAGCAATTGCATTAGGCGCAGTAGCAACAGGCAGCATAAAAGCGCAACTCGCGCACATAGCGGCGGGCACCATTAATACCATAGGATCGTAACCAGCAGAGGTGGCAACGACAGCCAAAATAGGCATAAGTAAGGTTGCTGTCGCGGTGTTACTGGTAATTTCTGTGAGGTAAGTAACCACTAAACAAATTGTCAGTATCATCACAATTACCGGTAAATTAGCCAACGAAGACAGCCATTCGCCTAGTATCTGGCTTAAACCTGATTCAACAAACCCTTTAGCAATGGCAATACCGCCAGCAAATAACAGCAACATTCCCCAGGGTATTGATTTAGCAGTGTCCCAATCAAGCAGGCGCGAGCCCTTACCATTAGGGATTAAAAACATTAACACCACGGCAAATAAAGCGACGGTGCTGTCACCCGCAATTTGAACATTTAATAGGTCACTCCAGCCACCAAAGGGCTCTGAGCGAGTGATCCATGCGAGTGCTGTAAGGCCAAAAACCCACAGTGTTCTTTTTTCTTCACTTCGCCATTCGCCTTGCGCGGGTAACTTTATTTCATGGTCGAGTTTTACCTTTCTTGTTAGCCAGAATGCCATAATAGGTAAAGCGATTAACACTATCGGGACGCCTATTTTCATCCATGATAAAAACCCAAATTCTCGGCCAGTATTTTCTTCATATATGCCCATAAAAATAACATTGGGTGGTGTACCAATAGGGGTACCAATACCGCCAACCGACGCAGCATAGGCAATACCTAAAATTAAAGCGACTTTAAGTTCTTTGTTATCTACATGAGTAAGTATAGCTAATGCAATCGGCAGCATAATTAACGTCGTTGCGGTATTTGAAATCCACATACTTAATAAAGCAGACGCTAACATAAAACCAAAGACTAATCGCCGCCCACTTGATACGCCAACTAACTTAACCATGTAAACAGCAAGTCTTTGGTGTGCTCCACTTTTCTCTATCGCTTTAGAGAGCATAAATGCCCCCATTAACAATAAAATAACGTGACTACCTAATGATGAAGCTACTGTTTTATGATCAACAACCCCCAATAATGGCAGCAAAGCGAAAGGGACTAAAGATGTAGCAGGAATGGGGATCGCTTCACTAACCCACCAAATAACGGTGAGTAATGTTATTGCCGCCGCAGTTGCGGGTTTTTCTGCTAACCCTAACCAAAGTAGCAAAAAGTAAAAACCAAAGGCTAGTGCGGGTGCTAAGACAATAAAACTTTGTTTAGTTAACTTCATTTAACTCTCTATTTTTATTATTTTTAAGAGGACGATAAAATTATTTTATAAGTATTCGGCTAATGCTTGTCGAGCATGTTGCCAATGAGTATTCGCCTTTAACTCACTGAGCCCACTCGTAGACGTTTTCAATAAACGTAATAAGCGCTGATTACTTTTTTCATCAATAGTGATATTGGCATGGTCAATGACATCTATACAGCTATCTCGGTTATTACACAGTAATAGCATGTCGCAACCTGCTTGTTGGGCTGCTTCAGCACGTTCAACATAACCACCAACACATGCAGCACCTTCCATCGATAAATCATCACTGAAAATAACGCCACTAAAACCAAGTTGCTTACGCAAAATATCTTTGAGCCAGTAAGGAGAAAAACCGACAGCTTCGCGGTCAACGTCAGGGAAAATAACGTGGGCAGGCATTAATGCATCGACCTTATTGCTATTAATTAACGTTTTAAAAGGTAACATATCAACAGCGAATATTTCATCACGTGAACGAGAGTCAATAGGTAAAGCAAGGTGAGAATCAGCTTCAACACTGCCATGACCAGGAAAATGCTTACCCGTAGCTTTCATACCAACCAAATGTAAGCCATCGACAAAAGCACTAGCGAGTTGACAAACAATTTCTGGATTTTTATGAAAAGCTCTATCGCCAATAACAGCACTAATATCGTTAATATCAAGAATAGGTGCAAAACTGATATCAATACCGACGGCTTGAACTTCTAATGCCATTAATATCGCACTTTGTTTAGCCAGCTCTTGCGCCACACTAATATTTTCTTCGGCAAAGTGCCAAATCTTACCCATTGCCGGAATAAGAGAGAAGCCATCACGAAATCGCTGAACTCGACCACCTTCATGGTCAACGGCAATAATCAATGGCTTTTTAGCGGCACGGCGGATATCAGCAGTCAATTCTGCTATTTGTTCAGGGGATTCATAATTACGAGTAAATAAAATTAACCCGCCAACAAGAGGATGTTGCAGAAGCTCTTTGTCTTCTGCCGTTAAAGATGTGCCAAGCACATCTAGCATAATAGGACCCATATACACACTTTGAAGATGATAAGTTTTTGATGTTGCTACTTTACCTAAATCAATAGTAATTACAAAGGCTGATATTGATATATAACGGTGATACCTGAAAATTATCGCTGACAGATTGAAGTATCACGGATATATCATATAAAAATGATAAAAGAGTAAGATTAAAGTAAAGGAGCAGCAACACCTGCGGCGACATAAGGGATAACTTGTTTAATCACGCCGGCAATGTCCATATTACGATCAAAATCACTTTTAGCGATATCAATTAAAGCATCACTCGAAGACATGGTAAAAACCACTGTGCCCATAGTGAAGTGCAAACGCCAAAACATTTCTTCAGCAGTAAGCTCTGGATAAGCTTTTTGCACCGCTTTAACAAAGTTATTAATAACGCCTGGGTATTGTGTCGTTAAGAACCAACGCAAAAAGCCTTGGCTATCGCTATAACCTCGTCCTAATAATTGTAAAAAATTACTGGTACCATTTTCTTTAAATTCATTTAATGATAACAAGGGTTCAATAAAAGCTGAAAACACTTCAAGTAAGGTTAAATCATCTTGTTCGCATATATTCACTAGCGATAATTCTAAACGAGGTGAAAGCTCGTTCATATAACGAGACATTACTGATTTTATTAACTCTTTTTTAGAGCCAAAATGGTAATTTACTGCGGCTAAATTAACTTCTGCTTGGCTAGTAATTTCTCTTAATGACGTACCATTAAAACCTTGCGTTGCGAATAATTTTTCTGCTGCATCTAAAATTTTGTTTTTTGTACTCATGTGCCAACGGTACCTCTTACCTGCGCCCTAAATGAAAATATTCATCATTAATTAAGCCTAGTTTAAACAAGCGTTTGAAATAACGCAACAATGAATATACAAATCAATAAATTTACATTTAAATTCAACAAGATAGCCTTTGTTTTGGTATAGCCACCTCCTCTATTACCTATTCACAGCCAGATGAATATGGCAACGATCACAATACAGACCAAACGTTGTTATATTCGTAAAAAACGCAACGTAGGCCTTTACGTTTTATTGAAGAGAATATTGAAGCGCACAAAGTACTGGAGATGACGATCAGTTCAGTCCAAGAATAAAAGTTAAGCCCTAGCATTAAATTCTACGCTTATAAGCCTAATTTAACCTTAATCACATTCGCTAAGGTTAAGTTTTACACACTGAAAGTAAAGAGCATAATATGGCGATATAAAGCACTCAACGTAAAAGTGTTTAGTGCTTTTTATCGAAACAACTAAAACGTTTAGATACGTTGATACTTCCCTACTGGTTTATCTGATTTAATCTACATCGGTTATCTTTAATCTCGACTTTTATTTAACGTTAATCGCGTTAACGTTTGCCCGTTAATTACCTAGTAAGATAATGGTCAAACTTACTTAATCACAGAGTATTGTAAAAGTTTGATCAGTTTTTGCGGTCAAAGCTTTAAGCTGACTAGACAATTTTATATACTGGCGATTCATTATCTATTAATAATAAAAATATAAGACTGTTATGATAAAACTATTCAAACAAACAAGCGTAGCCTTGTGTGTATTGGCCTCACTTACTGCATGTAATGATGAAAATTCTACACAAACTGAGCAAGCACAAACGCAAGTAGCTCCAGCATTAACAGCAAAAGATGCGAATGTATTTCTTAACGCTACCGAAAAAGAATTAATCGCTCTAGGTATTGAGGGGAGCCGCGCCGAATGGATTTATTCAAATTTTATTACCGATGATACAGCCGCCCTATCTGCGGCAGCAAACCAAAAATCAACAGAAGCTGGCGTTCGTTTCGCTATGGCAGCGGCTAAATTTGACGATGTCGATGTTACAGAGACACAACGTAGAAAATTAAATACCTTAAAGCAAAGCTTAGTTATGCCAGCGCCACAAGATTCTGAAAAGTCAGCTGAACTGGCAAAAATTGGCTCTGAACTTGGCGGCATGTACGGTAAAGGAACATACACAACCCAAGCTGGAAAAAAATTAAGCTTGGGTGAAATGACTTCGACGATGGCAACATCACGTGATTACGACGAATTGCTAGAAATGTGGCAAGGCTGGCGAACAATTAGTCCAGAGATGAAACCTTTATTTGTTCGTCAATCTGAATTAGGCAATGAGGGTGCACAAGGGCTAGGCTACAAAGACTTAGGCGCCATGTGGCGTTCAAACTACGATATGCCTGCTGACGATTTCGCTAAAGAACTTGACCGTTTATGGGGACAAGTAAAGCCTTTGTACGATGACCTTCACTGCTATGTTCGCAGCGAACTAGGCAAAACCTATGGAGAAGATAAGGTAGCACAAGACCAACCTATTCCCGCTCATTTGTTGGGTAATATGTGGGCACAATCATGGGGGAATATCTATGAGTTAGTTGCTCCTGAAAATGCAGATCCAGGTTATGATGTTACCGAGCAGTTAGCTGCAAATAACTATGACGAAATTAAAATGGTTGCAGGGGCTGAAACCTTTTTTACATCTTTAGGGTTCGAAGCATTACCTGAAACATTCTGGACGCGATCATTATTTACTAAACCAGCAGACCGCGATGTTGTTTGTCATGCTTCCGCTTGGGATCTTGATGCAAAAGATGATATTCGCATTAAAATGTGTATTCAAAAAACCGGCGAAGAGTTCAACGTTATTCACCACGAACTTGGTCATAATTTCTATCAGCGCGCTTACCAAGATCAACCCGTTTATTTTCAAAATAGTGCCAACGATGGTTTTCATGAAGCGATTGGTGACACCATTGCACTTTCAGTAACACCTAAATACTTGAAAGAAATTGGCTTAATCGACACTATCCCTGACGAATCAAAAGATATTGGTTTATTAATGAAAATGGCGTTAGAGAAAATAGCCTTTATCCCCTTTGGCTTAATGGTTGATCAATGGCGTTGGAAAGTCTATTCAGGAGAAATTACACCAGAGAATTACAATACAGCTTGGTGGGAATTACGTCAAAAGTATCAAGGTATTGCTGCACCCGTAGCTCGTGAAGTTGATGCATTTGACCCCGGTGCGAAATACCATGTGCCTGGTGGCGTACCTTACAGTCGATATTTCTTAGCGCATATTCAACAATTTGAGTTTCATAAAGCGCTTTGTGAAATATCAGGTAATACCGATCCCATTCATCGCTGTTCAATTTACAACTCTAAGGCTGCCGGTAAAGCACTTAATACCGTGTTAGAAATGGGCTCTAGTCAGCCTTGGCAAGAAGCTTATAAAGTGTTGACTGGGAGTAAACAAATGGACGCAACCGCAGTACTCGATTACTTTGCTCCTTTACAAGTCTGGTTAAAAGAGAAGAACAAAGGCAAGCAATGTGGTTTCTAATCTTTTAATGCCATTATAATTTTTTATGACAAAAGCCTGATAATTGACTTATCAGGCTTTTTTATTGGGGAGAATGGGAACTAAAATAATTACTTAAAGTATTGGATGACTTCATAGGTAACATTTAACAACGTCGCTTGCTTGATTTTTATTTCAGCGCCTTTGAAATTAAATAGGATATGCGCACCTTGTTTATTTTCTATAGAAAAATCTTGGCTAAAAGTCGCTTTAGCCATGTTTGCTGAGTATTCAGCATAGTTAAAGTTAATTTTACCGTTTGATAATCCTTTATAAGAGAGTGTTTTTCTGAAATAGCCTTTCTCAGGGGTCTTACTGTTATCGCTAAAAATATTATAAGGGATATTTAAAGTAACACCTTCATCGCCAGCAAAAGTTCCCAATTCAAAATACCCATCTTTGTTTTCATCAAATAAACAAAATTTAACCAAACCATCATCATATTCAGCGTCATTAAAACAAGCGGCATTGCCTCCTGAGCGACTCATGCCTAACAAGGTGGTTTTTCCTTTGCTTAATCCTGGGTGTTCATCGTAAATAAACTTAATATGAGTAAGTAAACTAACAGACTGCGTTTTTTTTTCTAAGTAGCTACCTGACACTTTAGTTAATAAGTTATCACCTATGTCTACTGTAAATTCATCGGCTAACTCAGGGCTGTTCTTTTTAGCATTAACCACTATCGCGTCACTAGACAAGTTCTGATAAACAGGTAAAGAAGAACAAGCACTCACTATTACACTACCAGCAACCCAACAAACAACAGGTAAAAAACGCCTCTTTATTCTATTCATCCATAACCCTTTATCCAAAAATAATAATATGATGAGTAAGGTAGCTTAAACCTAAACTTTACGTCAACCAATCTGTACAAGTAATTGCCTTAGATATATTTTATCAACACAGAAAGTAATATTTCAAACGACAGGTCTAAACTTAATAAAGGGAAGGTTTAATTGTATTAACAAAAACTAAAAAAAACGCTAATAATGAATAGCATTAAAAATTTTTATCTGGAGTTGAGTTATCACAAAGAAATAACCGCACTAGTGCACGATTATTTAACAAGTTATCGCTTACTTTTAAGTATTGGTTAATACTTTTATTATTGCCCTTCGGGTCTTAAATAAGCTAAATCATCTTCATCGTCAGCATGAAAGTCATAGCCACCGTCAAAGTCGCCATTGAGCTCATTAGCAACAGTGATAGGCAGTTCTAATATCTCCTGAATATAAATAGAGAGATTTTCCTGTTGATCAATAATGCCCTTAAGTTCAGTGAACGTTAATAACTTTATATCTTGCAGGTAACCTTTAGTTAAAACTGATAATTGTTCAGTAAAACTGGCAATACAAGTATCGACTTTAGTCAGTAGGGCCTGTTTATCTGTTTTGGTCAGGTAAGTATTCAACTGCTCGTACAAACTTGTAGTAAAAACTTTTTTATCACTATCAATAAGTAATAATGCAATGGCGGTGTTTAGAAATTTTTGTAATTCAAACAACAATACCTCTTCATCATCGTCAACAAGTAAACTGGTTGCACAATAATCTGCGGCAATGCTTTTATAAACTTGTAATAACTTGGCACTTTTATACCCTTCATTAACTAACGCTGTATGCATTACTCTGATATCAGTTGTATCATTGATGGCTAAAGCGTAACGGCGAATAGATATTTCTTCGAAGTATGAAGGGGATATTGTTTTTAGTTGAGCATACTTTGCCCAGCCTGCCCTAAAGCAATAAACAACACCTTGGCTTTTTAAAATTTCTTTTGCCTTATCTGTGTCGTTATCACAAAGGTCTAACAAACCTAAATTGCTCATTCCCAGAACAATTTCACAGCCTTTTTTAATTTGATCAGCATAAATTATTGATAGATTATCAGACGCTATTCTCAAAGACATATCAGATAACTGTTGCTTGGTTTTATGCATAAATTCAGGCGTAAAAAAACCTTCACTTTCGCCGTCTCTTAATACTAAAAGTAAAAACGGATAATTTCTTAACTCTGCAATGTTCATTGATGAATTCCAATCAATTAAAGCGGTTATTATAAGCTAAATAAATACGGTGGCAGTTTAGCGTTAAAGAGGCGCAAACATATCGTCGGTATCCATTTCTACAGCAGTCACTCTTTGTTTATTTGCATTTTGCTTTAATGCATTCTCTATATTATCGAGTGTGCCATTGGTACTAACCGTCATTACTTCACGATAAGCTTCTTCGCTTAAGGATTTTATTTTCATTAATAATTCTTCAATACTACCAGAGGTTTGCTCTTCATCTTCTTCAATTTCTGAAAAATCATGGCCGATGAATGGTAAAGACAAGTATAAAAGACCAAAGTCGTCTTCAACTATCGCCGTTAATACTTCTCGTTGTTTTTCTTCATCATCAGAAGAAAGAAATATTTGCGTTAACAAACTATGCGCTTCTGTTTGTGCACAAAAGACGTGGTCTTCATCAATATTTTGCCAGTAAGATGGTTCAACATTTAAGAGTTGTTTTATTGACTCAGCATCCATTAACCATGTGGCAATAGAGGGAATGGTGGCATCGTGCTCTCTGACAATTTTTGCTACCGTTAAAATATCCATCTCGGTTAACACTGCCAGCATTTTTTCGTCGCCGTGCTCAGAGGCAATAGCCTCTAATGAAGTGCCTGCACGTCTACCGCTGTGTTGTGCTTGTTCTATAATATCGCTAGCTAGAATTAATGCATTTTTTGTCAAGTTGATTCCTTAAAACTTATATTTATTTGTCGATTATTTCGGTTTTTAATGGTGAGTTAAACTTAATTACACTCTTATTGATTAAGCTTAGTAGTTCTCATCATAATCATTAGATTCATCGTCATCATCGACTTGAGCGTAATCATCTTCTTCGGCTTTTAAGGGCGTTGCATCATAACCATTATAGAAATGAATCAGCAAAACAGCTTTTTTCAAGTCGTCTTCAGCATGCGCCATTATTTCAGTAATACATGCTCGAGCATCAGCATGAACGCCGACAAAAGGCTTAACGTCAGCCCACTCTGGTTCATCATTAAGCTCGATTGCCGATAAATTTTTACTATCGATTCTTACCTTAGTTGAGATAGCCATCGCCAACTGATCAACCATGCCATTAAATAATAAAGGCATTTGCTTTAATTGTTCAAACAAATTTGATAAATAATTTGATAATAGATCAGGATTTTCTGGATCCGATAATGAATTCATATTCTCTAAATACATAGAGAAATCATCCGTTAAATATTCGGGTAAGTTAGTTTGGGATTGCATACAAATCTCCTAGTAAAAAGGCTAATTCTGCGCTTGATTAAAAGCACTTTGCCAAAAAGAATCAGCAATTTCTCGCGGATCGGTTATTACCGTATAGTTACTTTTTAAATATAATGACCGTTTTTTTGGATCAGAAATAACATCATATGCTTTTTGAATAAGTTGAAACTTTTCTTTGGCTTCAACATTATCATTTCTATCTGGGTGATATTTATTGGCAAGTTTTCGATAAGCTTTTTTAATTTCGATGGTGGTTGACACCCTACTCACGCCTAACTGTTCAAAATAATCCATAAAATTTCAACTACCTTTAGCAAGACAACATAAAAATGACTGTTGACACAATTGGCGCAATTTTACCTTCGCTATTACATAATTAACATCATTATGTTTGCTTATTTTTCTTTTATATTAAGGTATAGAGGTAATCGATTAAAACTAAATGCAAATAATGTTGTTAGGGCTAGCTTAAGCAACAGATAGAAACAGTTGCCGACTTTACATTTTTATTATCTCTGGTCTCAAAACAGCTAATTTAACCAATATTTTATTTTGGGACTGATAAGAGATATCAACATCTTCCATCGCCTCTATTAACAACTCTACCACACGATTAAAATCAGCTTCATTGATATTCATACCGGTATGAATATCAATCATGCTATCGCCATTATACTTACAGGGACCATTAACCACACCACACAGATGGTTGATAAAACCGTGCTTGAAATGTTTGACGCTCGATTTGGCAAAATAAGGCAGTATTGCTTTATCCTTGACAATTCTTTTTACAAAAGCATCAACAAGTTGTTCTATCCCTTGATGACCGCCAATATCTTGATAAAGTTCATCACTTGGTATTAAATTCTTACTACTACAGCCAAGGCAAAGTTGCAGGACTAGGACAATAAAAAAACCGTTAACATATTTAATCATTAATAAGATCCCGACAAAGATAAATACCAACCCTTTTGATCGGCTAATGCAGCTATAGTGCCTAAATTAAGATAGGCGAGAGTAACGTTCAAATGTTTGTTTGGGAACCAAGCAACAAAAACATCTTGCCAGTCGTCTTCTCCAAGACCTAAATTGTCTGGTTTATGGCGATATTCAGTGCCAATCGCCAAGTGTTTATTCATTAATACGGCTACTGACATTTCGGTTTGTAATGCACCATTACCTTTTGGGCCACTAAAACCGAGTAACCCCATTTCATTTGCTTTTGTGTAACGAGCAGTGGCATTCCATAACACGTTATAGCCGGCCAACAAACCTAAATGAAGCTTGCTCGCTGCTAAATAAATATCGGTACCTGTGTCATCTTTCGCGCCTAATGAAAAAGCAACATCGGCAGTTGATAGTGATTTATGCTGTATACCTACTGATAATTGTGGCCAAGTGCTATAAACCAAGTCACCGTACAAACGTACTTTAAGACCTAAAATTTTTTGAGATAAGGTTAATGATAATGGGTCGACCTGAAAATTTTGCTTAGCAAATGAAAACTCGACACGGTCATAAAAATTAATTTGCCCTCCGCAGCTATTTAATTGAAAGTCTTTCACGTTAGCCTGCGAACAAAAGGCAGAAAAGGCTATTTCGTCTTCCGTTGCATAACCCGCTAATTGCGCCCAAGGCACTAGACCACCGCCTCCTGAGCCCTCGACTTGAGAAACACCAGGGGTTGCTAATATTTTACCATTAGCGAAGCTAGTCAAAGGTAAAAGGAGTAATATAAGGCTAAAGAGGCGATTCATAAGTTTTATACCATTCTATAAATTTTTCAGCGCTAACAGGTCTTGATAAATAGTAACCTTGTGCATAGTCACACTGAAAGTCATTTAATAACATTAAGCTTTCTTTGTTTTCAACACCTTCAGCGACCACACTCAGCCCAAGTTTATGACCAAGAGAGATAGTTGAGGCAACAATATCTTGATCTTTCTGGCATTGTTCTAACTTTAAAATGAAGGTTTTGTCAATTTTCAATTCATCGACGGGTAAACTTTTTAACTTAGCTAATGAAGATTGACCAATACCATAATCGTCGACTGAAATCAGAAAACCTAATGATTTTAGGTGAGATAAACGCGCAACGACTAATGCTTCGTTTTCGGCAATATCTCTCTCTGTTAATTCCAAAGTGATTTGCGATGTTGACACTTCGTGATTATTTACTGTGTTAAGTAAATAATCAACAAATTGCTCATTTTGAATATCTTGTGCGGATAAGTTAATCGCTACCTTAAAACGGTAGCCCATCTTATTCCATTGTTCAGTTTGTTGAATAACTTGGAGGATCACCCAGCGTGTTAAGGATACAATCAAACCGGCCTTTTCAGCTAAATCAATAAACAATTCTGGGTTTACAAAGTTACCTTCTTTATTTATCCAACGAATTAACGCTTCAAGTTTATCAATTTTACCGGTATTCATATTTAATTTTGGCTGATAATTCATGAAAAGTGGACTTACTTCACACTCAAGTGCCTCTTTTAACTCTTCTATTAAGCGCAACTTATAAAGGTAAGCCTCATCTTCTCCATCTTGATAAAATCGCAATAAGACCTGGTCTTGATAAGCTGAAGCAACTGCCATGGTTGATCGCCTGATCAATCGCTCCGCATCGACGCCATGCTCTATAGAGTTGGCGACACCAAAATAAAGTGATAAATTAATTTTAATATCATCAAGCCAAAAAGGACGATTAAGTTCACTCTGCAGCAATTCGATAAAATGTTTTATTTCATTGGTTTTCTGTATAGGAACAGCCAATAAAAATTCATCTGAATTAGTGCGCGCAGCAATAATATCGTGCTCTAAGTTATGATTTGATTTTTCAATATAGACTAAAATACGGGCAGCAATTTCTTTTAAAATATTATCACCATTAGTCAATCCTATGGTGTCATTAAGTGCTTTAAAGGCTTTAATATTAAAAGTAATCACCACTAAGTGAATATCT
Source organism: Colwellia sp. BRX8-5 (assembly GCF_014077325.1). Taxonomy (NCBI): domain Bacteria; kingdom Pseudomonadati; phylum Pseudomonadota; class Gammaproteobacteria; order Alteromonadales; family Colwelliaceae; genus Colwellia; species Colwellia sp. BRX8-5. The sequence goes on along the minus strand of NZ_JACGVR010000022.1, from coordinate 2,204 downwards.
TTATTAAAGTAGTCAGCTACTTTCGTTAATGTTTTATGGCGGTTGTATAAGCCAGTTAATATATCGCGCTCTGCCTGATAAACAATTGACTGCTCACGATTCTCAATAGCCGCGCCCATCAATGAAAATCCTTGATAAAGTTCGCTAAATTCAACAGGCAAACGGTTGGCCAATTTAGGCACATTAAGTTCACCGCGGCCAATTTTTTTCGTGACTTCCATTAAAATATGTAACGGCGTAGATAAGCCTCGAGATAACAGGCGAGAAAAGGTGATAGCAATAACGATGACAATCACCGCTATTATCAACATAGAAAAAATCAGCCGATTAAAATCACTTTGAATTTGTGTTAAAGGCGCAGACAAGGTTGCTTTTATATCTTTAGAACCACCGAAGTTGATGGTTTTGTGGAAGTAATCTGCTCGTGTTAGCAATAAGTTTGGCGACTGTTGTTTAGTGCCTTGTAACAATTGTTTTATAATGTCTTCACGTTCGATACTTGACTCAATCAGTTGATTGTTTTGCACTAATGTTAAGTCTAAAGCGATGAGGTCTTTCAGTTTTAATAGTGCAACTTGGTCAAATTCAAAGCCAATCACGGTGTAAGCAATAACTCTTGGCGCCTTAACCGGGACAACAATAACTTGGTAAACTTTATTTTCGATACTTAGAATTTGAGCATGAACCTCCCTAAAAGGAAGTTTAGTAATATTTGCTTGAATTGTTTTTTCATCGAATGAGTGTAATGAACTGGTCGTCGATAACTTACCTTCTAAGTCTAGAATCAACATCAAATCAGCATTGATACGTTTACCGTGATTAAAGAGAACACTCTCCACAGTGTTTTTGTCGCGAGTCGCTACCGCTTGTTTAAAACCAAAGTCTGCGGCTAAAACACTGGCGGTAGTCGTTAACACTCGCTCTTGCGACCTTAATGTTTGGTCGAGTACGTTTTGAGCAAAATACATTTGGCGTTCGATTTGGTTTTCGGCATAATCAGCAAACCTAAACCAATTACTCCCCGTTAAAATAATTACGGTTAATAAAATTAAACTGGTTAATAGCCAAGTAATTTGTGCTTTAAAACTAAATCTAGTGTTCATGGAAAGCTAACTCTTCAAAACTGCCTCTTGCTTGAGGTGCATTTACGCTTATGGTGATAAAAATTTCATTGTTATCAATCATTTTTTGATCAACGGTTAACAGGTTATGTTTTGTTAAACCTACAGTGCTATTAGGATGCCAAATTTTTAACTGGGTATCTAACGCTAATGGTTGCGTTAACAAGACCTCTCCGTTGGTATCACTTAAGTAGGCATTATTTTCATCTGAAACATAAATATAGCCGACCATAGCATCATGGATATTGCAGCCCATGACGACAAGACCTTTATCTTCGAAACGAACCGGGCTTTTAGGCTTACCTGAATACAATTTTAATTCAAATGTTTTAGCTAGCGAAAAAGAATAAACATGATGTCTAATATCATCTTTATTGGGAAAGCTAACCTGACTGTTAACCGGCACAACTAAAACATGAGGGGAAAATTGTTTGTTTATTTGATCCATCACGTAGATACGATCATCGATTGATTGATTTATAACGGGTTGAGGTATGACATATTCAATAACAGCATCGGGCAGAGGATCATTATTTTGATCAACAACTTTTATAAGTGTTTGGCTAAAAGCAGTTTCAAGGAATACCACTGAACAGAAAGATATAACCATAAACAATCGAAACGTAAACATTATCATGATGACCTTAAATGATTTTTTTTCGGTTTTAAATAATACCTGTACATATGACAAGAGTCTAATTTTATTAAAGTAATATTCAATCCCACTCCATTGTTAACGGTGTAATAACTTATATTTAACGATAATAGTAAAGTTAAAAGACTTAGCGCTTTACCTGCTAAGCATCAGTAAAAAGAATCGTTGCCAATAGTTTAATGAGTCGATGTAAAAATGAACAATATCCTTTGCACAAGTATAAATATAAATATAAATAAAAGAGCATTAGGGGATCACTTGGGAAATAATCATAAGCTATAGCAAATAAGCTACAGTAAAATAAGGGGATCACTTGGGGAGTAATCATAAGCTATAGCAAAATAAGCGAGTTACTTAGCTATAGCTTGTCTGGTGATTTTTACTTACACAGTTGCAACACAAACGTCTAAAGATTATTGGCCGTTTAA
>NZ_JACGVR010000060.1:0-6934 GCF_014077325.1 Colwellia sp. BRX8-5 | reverse complement strand
GTTATTTTAAGTTTCTTTTCGTGGATCAAGCGTCGAATAATTTCAATACCATTTAATTCGTCGCCATGTACCGCCGCACTCAAAAAAATAGTGGGCCCCGGTTTTTTAGCGCGAATAATATGAACGGGTAAAGAAACGTCGGCATCGGTATATAACTTAGCAACCGGCAACTCTATTTTGCGCTGCTCTCCAGGTAAAATTTCAAATTCACCAATGCGTAATATGTCTGTAGAACTCACTTTCATTATCCTTTGCCACGTGTTTTGGTGTCATGAGGTTTTGCATTCTTTTCTAAAAACTCAAACACCATCCCAGCAACATTTTTGCCTGTCGCTTTTTCGATACCTTCAAGGCCAGGAGATGAATTAACTTCCATTACCATAGGACCATTTTGTGAACGCAGTAAATCGACACCACACATGTTCAAACCCATCGCTTTTGCAGCACTGACAGCAGTATCACGCTCAGCCTTAGATAATTTAACCACTTCAGCAGAGCCGCCACGATGTAAATTAGAACGAAACTCACCTTCAGCGCCTTGACGTTTCATCGCCGCAACCACTTTACCGCCAATCACTAAACAGCGAATATCAGCACCACCGGCTTCTTTAATAAACTCTTGTACCAAAATATTCGCGTTTAAACCCATAAACGCTTCGATAATGGCTTCAGCTGATTTAGCCGTATCGGCTAATACTACGCCTATGCCCTGCGTGCCTTCGAGCAACTTAATAACCACCGGCGCGCCGCCAACATTTTTAATTAAATCTTTGGCATTATCAGGTTTGCTGGCAAAACCCGTTCGCGGTAAACCCAAACCTTTACGCGATAGCAACTGTAATGACCGTAATTTATCGCGTGAGCGGCTGATAGCGACGGACTCATTAATGTTGAAGGTACCCATCATTTCAAATTGTCTTGCCACAGCTGTGCCATAAAAAGTCACAGAGGCGCCAATACGAGGAATAATTGCATCATACTTTGGTAGTTCTTTACCGTGATAACGCACCGATGAACGGCTACTCGTAATGTCCATATAGCAATGCAAAGTATCGATAATATCAACTTCATGGCCCATAGCTTCACCCGCTTCTTTTAAACGACGGGTAGAGTAAAGTTTTTTATTTCTAGATAAGATAGCAATTTTCATAAGTCAGTCTTTTGATATTCACTTTTATTTAATGATAAAAAGTGAGGTAATAAGTGCTGTGGAGTGTATAGTCAGCTTATTAAATAATATAGCGCTATATTTTGATGAGTTTAATCAAAAAAAATGATTGCGTTGTTTGTCGAGGTTTGTATGAGAATCGAACTATTAAAAACATTTCTTGAAGTGAGCCGTACATTACACTTTAGAATAGCATCTGAGAACTTATTCATTACTCAATCTGCAGTAAGCGCAAGGATTAAGTTATTAGAAGGTGACTTAGGTGTTCTGTTGTTTGACCGAAGCCAAAAGCATTTAAAATTAACCCCAGAAGGTAATCGGTTAATAAAACATGCTAATGAGTTATTGTTTATGTGGCAAAAAACTAAACAAGATGTTGGTGTTGCAGACAGTGATACTTATCAATTAGTTGTTGGCTCTATGATGTCTATTTGGGATATTGTCTTACAAGACTGGTTAAAAAAAATACACAGAAACCTTGATGATGTTAGTTTATTAACCAACACTTACTCGCCGTTAGAGCTTAGAAAGAGTTTACTGAGTCGTGTGGTCGATGTTGCCTTTTTTTTCGAGCCGCCGTTTGTTAAAGATTTAATCACTGAAAAAGTCGCCACGGTTCCACTACATTTAGTCACCACAGAGCCAAACGATACTATCGAAAAGTTAACATTAGATAACCACATAATGGTCGACTATGGTGAATCAGTGAATGCGCAACACCTTCGAGAATTTCAAGATGCTCCTCCCGCAAGACACTATATGAGCCAACCAAGAATTGCATTAAATTTTCTATTGGACGCCGGCGGAAGTGCTTATTTACCCAGACAAATGACTTTTGAGTATATCGAGAAAAATAAATTATACCTAGTTGAAGAAGCGCCGGTATATTCAAGAGATATATATGCCGCTTATTTAGCGAAAAGTCAGAAAACTGATATAATTGAGCAAACGCTGCAACTGTTTCCTTCTGTGGTAATATAAGCAAGATTATTAGATAGTAGTATAAACAAGGTTAGTAACCGTTAATTAACGATACATTTGAGTAGGAAATATTATGCTTTTGTCAAAAGAGGTGTTGATTAGAAATAATGTTAAAATTGTTGGAAAAGGTGATAGAACACTTTTTCTTGCGCACGGTTTTGGTTGCGATCAAAACATGTGGCGCTTTTTAACGCCAAAGCTACTGAACAAGTTTACCATCGTACTCTTTGATTATGTCGGCTCTGGTGGTTCAGATATCTCACAATACAACAAGAAACGTTATAGCCAACTTGATGGGTATGCCGAAGATATTATTGAAATAGCTGAAGTGCTAGAGCTATCAAATGCAATCTTTGTCGGACACTCTGTAAGTAGTATTATCGGTGCGATTGCCGCCAATAAAAGGCCTGATTTTTTTTCTAAGCTTATCATGATATGCCCTTCACCTTGTTTTCTAAACTTTCCTCCTGAATACTTGGGCGGCTTTGAAAAAGAAGATTTACTCGAATTATTAAGCCTGATGGATAAAAATTATATTGGTTGGGCTGATTATTTAGCGCCATTAGTGATAGGAGATGATAATTCAACGGATTTAATAGGAGAGTTAACGGGAAGTTTTTGCTCTACTGATCCTGTTATAGCGAAGAATTTTGCTGAAGCAACATTTTTATCTGATTATCGCCATATTTTAAAAGATATAAAGCAACCTTCATTAATTTTTCAAAGTAAAAATGATGCCTTGGCTGCGACGACTGTTGGTGAGTTTATTCATAGCCAAATAAAAAATAGTCAACTGGAAGTGATTCTGGCTGACGGACATTGTTTACATATGACGCATCCGAACGAAATTGTCGACTTAATAATAGAATACGCGAACAATGACCACGACACGCAAAAGTAAAGCACAAAGTAACATGCAAAATTATTCGCTGGATAGTTTTCCTTGCGGTGCTTTAGTCACTAATTCGTCAAGAGTTATTACCTATGTTAATGCATATTTCACTACTGAACTATTATGGCAACCAGCAGCCCTTATCGGTAAAAGTACAGATGTGATTTTCACAAAATCGTCAAAAATATTTTTTCAAAGTTATCTCATTCCAACACTTTTACATGAGAAAACGTGTGAAGAAATGCAGTTAATTATATTTAATGCTCAAGGGGCTCGCATTCCAGTAACCGTGAACGCGCATTTAGGTGATGATGGCTGTATTTACTGGAGCTTTTTTAATGCCTCTAAAAGAGACCAACTTTATAATGAATTATTAAAAACCCGCGAAACATTAGAAGAGCAAGCAGAAGCGTTGAAATTACTTGCTTCTACTGACGAATTAACCGAGTTATTAAATAGAAGAGAAATGAAATCGCGAAGCATTTTAGTCCTTGAGCAGGCAGCAAGATCTCATCAATCGGTTGGTTTATTAATGCTCGACATTGATCACTTTAAGAAAATAAATGATAGCTTTGGCCATTTATCAGGAGACCGAGTATTAAAAGAGCTTGGTCAAAAGTTGAAAGCCTTTTGTCGACAAACAGACCTCGTTGCTCGCTTTGGTGGTGAAGAATTTTTGATCATGCTACCTGACACAGACAAAGTGAATGTTTTATTATTTTGTGAAAGATTACATCAGTTAATTGCTAACATTAAGGTTGATAACAAACCATTAATGGTAAGTATTGGTGCCAGTATTTGTAACGATAAAATATCATTTACTGACTTCTACGCTCAGGCTGATAATGCCCTATATAAAGCAAAAGAACTTGGCAGAAACAGAACCGAGGTGTATAAAACTGATTAATGCTCATTAAACTTAAGATTTAAAATTTAAATGCGCAACGTTTATAAAAAGCCAATACCTATAGTAGATATTGGCTTTTTACATGATATGTTTTTACTATTTTTCAGCCGCTATTTTACGTGCTTGGTGTAATTTTTTGTAGCTTTCAATCAACCTCAGGTGCTTATCTAAACCTTCAAGTTTGATACTTGTTGGTGTTAAACCATAAAACCTAACTTCACCAAAGACTGAACCAACCACGTGTTCCATAGTCTCTTCACCAAACATTCGATTAAAGTTACCGATATAGTCTTCAAGTTCCATCTCTTCGTCTAGGGTAACTTCTAATACCGCATGAACCGCTTGATAAAATAAGCCACGTTCAACCGTATTGTCATTGTATTGTAAAAACTCTCCAACTAATTCAATAGCCTCTTCTAAAGCGCCTAAGGCAAGATAAATAAGAATTTTTAATTCAAGAATAGTGAGCTGACCCCAAACGGTATTTTCATCAAACTCAATACCAATTAATGTTTTTATATCAATGTAGTTATCTTGTTGGCTATCTTCTAAACGCTCAACTAAAGCGACTAATTGTTCTTCACTTAAAATGTGAAGATTTAAAATATCTTCGCGGTATTCAAGAGATTTATTGGTGTTGTCCCAAATAAGGTCTTCAACCGGATACACTTCTGAATAGTCTGGCACTAGCATTCGACAAGCAGTAGCCCCCAATTGATTAAACTCTGCGATATAGACTTCTTTGCCCAAGTCTTTCAAAATCGCCATTAACACAGCATTTTCTTCTTCGTTGGTGCCAGAAAAATCCCATTCGCAAAATTCATAATCAGCTTTACTGCTAAAGAAACGCCAGGAAACAACACCTGTTGAGTCAATAAAGTGATCAACAAAGTTTTCAGGTTCAGTAACCGCCATGCTATTAAACGTTGGCTTGGGTACATCGTTTAAGCCTTCAAAGCTTCTTCCTTGTAACAACTCCGTCAAACTCCTTTCTAGGGCAACTTCAAAACTTGGATGAGCACCAAAGGAGGCAAAGACACCACCCGTTTTAGGGTTCATAAGCGTGACACACATGACCGGGAATTGACCACCTAACGATGCATCTTTAACGACAATAGGAAAGCCCTGCGCCTCTAACCCTTCAATGCCTGCTAAAATACTTGGGTATTTTGCGATTACGTCTTTGGGCACATCGGGTAAAATAATTTCTTGTGCAATAATTTGTTTTTTTACCGCACGTTCAAAAATTTCTGACAAGCATTGTACTTGTGCTTCGGGTAAATTATTACCTGCACTCATACCATTACTTAAGAATAAATTTTCAATTAAATTTGAAGGAAAATAGACGGTTTCACCATCAGAATGGCGTACATAAGGAATAGAGCAAATACCTCGCTCCGCTAAGCCAGAGTTGGTATCTATTAGGTTCGAACCCCGTAATTCATCGTCAGGGTTATATATCGCTAAACAATATTCATCAAGTATGTCGCTGGGCAACTCATCATTGACGCCTGGTTTAAACCATTTTTCATTGGGATAATGAACAAAATCACTGTTGGCAATATCAACACCAAAGAACTGATCGTTATAAAAGAAATTACAGTTAAGACGCTCAATAAATTCACCAAGTGCAGAGCAAAGCGCACTTTCTTTCGTTGCGCCTTTACCGTTAGTAAAGCACATCGGTGATGCCGCATCACGGATGTGCAATGACCAAACATTAGGCACAATATTTCGCCAAGAAGATATTTCAATCTTCATACCTAAATCAGCCAACAGACCTGTCATATCGGCAATAGTTTGTTCAAGTGGTAAGTCTTTACCTAAAATGTAGGTGCTGGAGTCACTTGCTGATTGCCCCATAAGCATTGCTTGGGCGTCGTTTTCAAGACTATCGACTATTTCTACTTTAAACTCTGGTCCACTTTGAACGACTTTTTTAACGGTACAGCGATCAATGGAACGGACAATGCCTTTACGGTCTTTCTCAGAAATGCTTTCAGGCAACTCAACCTGAATTTGAAAAATTTGGTTATAACGATCTTCAGGATCTACAATATTGTTTTGTGACAAACGAATATTTTCAGTCGGTATATCACGCGAATTACAATAAACTTTAACAAAATAGGCGGCACAAAGCGCTGATGAAGCTAAAAAATAATCAAAAGGCCCTGGAGCAGAGCCATCACCTTTATAGCGAATAGGTTGATCAGCGATGACAGAAAAATCATCAAATTTAGCTTCAATTCTAAGGTTGTCGAGATAATTAACTTTGATTTCCATTGAATAATTTCCGAAGTTTTGCACTAAAAGCTCAGTGATTTGCTTAGTTTTAGCGACTGCCAATTGGCAAGATGTAATTAATGGTCGGTATTATCTGTTTTTTCGAGACATTAGTCTTGGAAAAAAAGACATTAATTAAGAAAGACACTGTTTTAAATAAAATAGTGTGATGTAACCAGGAATTTGATTTTACAGGGACATTAAAATAGCTAGGTAAAGTGTGATAAAACAATGATTCACTCAAGGTAGTGAATCATTTTTATCATGACTCGCGACACAACAAACGGCAATAGCTATAAAAACTGACCGCATATAAGCTATAAATAAACAAAAAAGCTATTTAACAAAGGGTTAAATAGCTTTTTTAAAGATATGTGTTCACGTTTAATAAATGATTAAGAATTAACCGCCACATTTCTAGCGTCAGTTTTGGTTTCGCCACATTTACCTTTTTTGTCTGCTTTACCTTCACCACATTTACCTTCGCCGCATTTACCTCGTTTGTCGGTTCTAGTTTCACCACATTTACCTACGTCGCATTCATCTTTTTTGTCTTCTTTACCTTCGCCGCCTTTAGCTGTTACGTCAGCTATCCCTTTAAGTCATTCACCGCTAGCTTCTGCCGCTGTAATCTTTACAATTTTTTTAGATTCAAAAGTGTTAATTTATTCTTTTACAAGATCTGAAATGCGTAGTGTTAAGT
>NZ_JACGVR010000077.1:0-795 GCF_014077325.1 Colwellia sp. BRX8-5 | reverse complement strand
GGGTAATGCCGTTCACTTAAGGTGAACGGCATTTTTACTTTTAACAGGGTACCTATTCTTTGAACATTTCAACATTCTCGGATATTGCCGTTCTCGCCTACCGGGTAAAACGAATTGCTTAGCCGATTTTGTAATATTCATTGTGTATTTGGGAATGTTACCTGGCGTGCAGAATGATAACTGGGTTAATTCGTGAATAATATGCATTGAAGCGCCATTAAAACTCAGTTGATTGGGGTGGACACCGTCTAGCGATTTAGCCATTAATACCATTTGATAACGGATTAAATTATAAGCCAATAATATCCCCCAAAGCTCTTGCTTAATAAGCTCTGGTTGATTACTTCGTAATGTGAATCGATTGTCCAATAGCGACTGTTTCATTTCCCTAAATCCTAACTCAATTTCCCATCGGTGGGCATATAAATCAACAATGTCAGCGGGTGGAAAGCGCATAGGATCTATCATTGAAGTGAGTATTTGAAGGTCTTTTCCTTTCACTTTTTTGGTTATGAGCCGTGCTTGCATCGTTTTAGGTAATTCTGGAAACTTTTTTCGTGACTGAGGCGTTGTGGTTAATTGGATTAATTTATCTTGTCTTCCAAAACTATTGATAACTTCATATTGTGTATTTTTTTTGAGTGGCATTAACCAATGCCTTGTGTTGCCCGTACTTTGCCAGCGATGTAACAAGCCTAATGAATAAAATCCACGGTCGAACAGCGTTAAACTATTATCAGGTGTTTTATCAATTAACCCTAACGCAAGATTCATCTCGTTAACTTCAACACTATC
>NZ_JACGVR010000065.1:0-1895 GCF_014077325.1 Colwellia sp. BRX8-5 | reverse complement strand
GTTACAGATGGTGCTGGTGATACCGAAAGTTCTACGCTAACAATTTCAGTAACTCCAGTTTCAGATTTAAGTGATGATAATGAAACCGTTTCTGTCGCAGAAGATACAACCGCCACAGGCAATGTGTTATATAATGCTGAAACAGCAGATGGTCCAATGACCGTCACTAGCTTTACTGTCGGTGGTAATACATATAGTGCAGGTGATACCGTTACTCTCACTGAAGGTGAGTTAACTTTAAATACCGATGGTAGCTATACCTTCACACCCAATGACAATTTCAATGGTGCTGTGCCAGTGATCAGCTACACCGTTACTGATGGTGCTGGTGATACTCAGAGTTCTACCCTAACTATTTCAGTGACACCGGTTTCAGATCTAAGTGATGATAGTGAAACTGTCACAATAGCAGAAGATACAACAGCAACAGGTAATGTCCTCGATAACGCAGCAACTGCAGACGGTCCATTAACTGTCACCAGTTTTACTGTTGGTGGGAATACGTACAATACAGGTGACACGGTTACTCTTACGGAAGGTGAGTTAACTTTAAATACCGATGGTAGTTATACCTTCACACCTAATGACAATTTCAACGGTGCCGTGCCAGTGATCAGCTACACCGTTACCGATGGTGCTGGTGACACTCAGAGTTCTACCCTAACTATTTCAGTGACACCGGTTTCAGATCTAAGTGATGATAGTGAAACTGTTTCTGTTGCAGAAGACACAACTGCCACGGGCAATGTTTTAGACAATGCAGAAACTGCCGATGGTCCAATGACCGTCACCAGCTTTACAGTTGGTGGGAATACGTACAATGCAGGTGACACGGTTACTCTTACGGAAGGTGAGCTCACCTTAAATGCAGACGGTAGCTACACTTTTACACCGAATGATAACTTCAATGGTAGCGTACCCGTTATTACTTATACAGTTACCGATGGTGCTGGTGATACACAGAGCTCTACCTTAACAATTTCAGTAACTCCAGTGTCTGATCTGAGCGACGATAATGAAACTGTCACTGTTGCAGAAGATACAACAGCAACAGGCAATGTTTTAGACAATGCTGAAACGGCAGACGGTCCAATGACCGTCACCAGCTTTAGTGTTGGTGGGAATACGTACAATGCAGGTGATACGGTTACTCTTGCGGAAGGTGAACTCACTTTAAATGCAGACGGTAGCTACACTTTTACACCCAATGACAATTTCAACGGTGCTGTGCCTGTTATTACTTATACCGTTACTGATGGTGCGGGTGATACACAGAGCTCTACCTTAACAATTTCAGTAACTCCAGTGTCAGATTTAAGTGATGATAATGAAACCGTTTCTGTCGCAGAAAATACAACCGCCACAGGCAATGTGTTAGATAATGCTGAAACAGCAGATGCTCCAATGACCGTAACGAGTTTTACTGTTGATGGGAATACGTACAATGCAGGTGACACGGTTACTCTTGCGGAAGGTGAACTCACTTTAAATGCAGACGGTAGCTACACTTTTACACCGAATGACAACTTTAATGGTGCTGTGCCAGTGATCAGTTACACCATTACCGATGGTGCTGGTGACACAGAAATTTCAACTTTAACAATTTCAGTAACACCAGTGTCAGATTTAAGTGATGATAGTGAAACTGTCACGATAGCTGAAGATACAACCGCCACGGGCAATGTGTTAGATAATGCTGAAACAGCAGACGGTCCACTAACTGTCACTAGCTTTACAGTTGGTGGGAATACGTACAATGCAGGTGACACGGTTATTCTCACTGAAGGTGAGTTAACTTTAAATACCGATGGTAGTTATACCTTCACACCTAATGATAATTTCAACGGTGCTGTTCCTGTTATTACATATACAGTTACCGATGGTGCTGGTGACAC
>NZ_JACGVR010000101.1:0-378 GCF_014077325.1 Colwellia sp. BRX8-5 | reverse complement strand
TGCAGGTGACACCGTTACCCTCACTGAAGGTGAGTTAACTTTAAATACCGATGGTAGTTATACCTTTACACCTAATGACAATTTCAACGGTGCTGTTCCTGTAATTACTTACATTGTTACTGACGGTGCAGGTGATACACAGACTTCTACCTTAACGATTTCAGTAACTCCAGTTTCTGATCTGAGCGATGATAATGAAACTGTCACTGTTGCAGAAGATACAACAGCCACAGGTAATGTGCTTGATAATGCAGAAACTGCTGATGGTCCACTCACGGTAACGAGTTTTACTGTTGGTGGGAATACGTACAATGCAGGTGATACGGTTACTCTTGCGGAAGGTGAACTCACTTTAAATACCGATGGTAGTTACACTTT